>NZ_JCALCE010000002.1:0-403884 GCF_059812195.1 Mycobacterium sp. NGS68
GTGTCGGGGGCTTTGACGTCTGCTCGCCAAGGAAACGGTCGTTGACAGCGGCGCGACCTGCTGCTTTTATGTATGACAATGCCAATAAATATGGTCAGTTCTACCAGAATTACCAGCAATTGCAGCGAAGATCCCAACGAAGGGTTTCGATGACCGTCGAAGTGAGCGCCGGCCCCGCCGCCGGCCAATACGAACTGAGCCACCTGCGCTCGCTGGAGGCGGAGGCGATCCACATCATCCGCGAGGTGGCGGCGGAGTTCGAGCGGCCGGTGCTGCTGTTCTCCGGCGGCAAGGACTCGATCGTCATGCTGTACCTGGCGCTCAAGGCTTTCCGCCCAGGACGGCTGCCGTTCCCGGTGATGCACGTCGACACCGGCCACAACTTCGACGAGGTCATCGCCACCCGCGACCAACTGGTCGACGAGTTCGGGGTGCGCCTGGTGGTCGCCTCGGTGCAGGACGACATCGACGCCGGCCGGGTCGTCGAGACCATCCCGTCGCGCAACCCGATCCAGACGGTGACGCTGCTGCGCGCCATCCGGGAGAACAGGTTCGACGCGGCCTTCGGCGGGGCGCGGCGCGACGAGGAGAAGGCGCGCGCCAAGGAGCGGGTGTTCAGCTTCCGCGACGAGTTCGGCCAGTGGGACCCCAAGGCACAACGGCCCGAACTGTGGAGCCTCTACAACGGACGCCACCACAAGGGCGAGCACATCCGGGTCTTCCCGCTGTCCAACTGGACCGAGTTCGACATCTGGTCCTACATAGGCGCCGAGAAGGTCAAGCTGCCCTCGATCTATTTTGCTCACCGCCGCAAGGTGTTTCAGCGCGACGGCATGCTGCTGGCGGTGCACCGGCACATGCAGCCCCGCGCGGACGAGCGGGTCTTCGAGGCCACCGTGCGGTTCCGCACCGTCGGCGACGTCACCTGTACCGGCTGCGTGGAGTCGCCCGCCGCCACCGTGTCGGAGGTCATCGCCGAGACCGCCGTGGCCCGGCTGACCGAACGCGGCGCGACGAGGGCCGACGACCGGATCTCGGAGGCCGGCATGGAAGACCGCAAGCGACAGGGGTACTTCTGATGTCTCCCACCGCGACGCTGCTTCGCCTGGCCACCGCCGGGTCCGTCGACGACGGCAAGTCCACGCTGATCGGACGGCTGCTCTACGACTCCAAGGCCGTGATGGAAGACCAGTGGGCGGCCGTCGAACAGACCTCGAAGGACCGCGGCCACGACTACACGGACCTGGCGTTGGTGACCGACGGCCTGCGTGCCGAACGCGAACAAGGCATCACCATCGACGTCGCCTACCGCTACTTCGCCACGCCCAAGCGGAAATTCATCATCGCCGACACCCCGGGGCACATCCAGTACACCCGCAACATGGTGACCGGTGCATCCACCGCCCAACTGGTGATCGTGCTGGTCGACGCGCGGCACGGCTTGCTCGAGCAGTCCCGCCGGCACGCATTCCTGGCGTCGCTGCTGGGCATTCAGCACGTCGTCCTCGCGGTCAACAAGATGGACCTGATCGGTTGGGACAAAGAAAAATTCGAGGCCATTCGCGACGAGTTCCACGCCTTCGCCGCGCGCCTGGACGTGCAGGACGTCGCCACCATCCCGATCTCGGCGCTGCACGGCGACAACGTGGTGACCAAGTCGGACCAGACGCCGTGGTACGAGGGGCCGGCGCTGCTGTCGCACCTCGAAGAGGTGTACATCGCCGGTGACCGGAACCTGGTCGACGTGCGGTTCCCCGTCCAGTACGTCATCCGCCCGCAGACCCACGAGCATCAGGACCACCGCAGCTATGCGGGCACCGTTGCCAGCGGCGTGATGCGCCCCGGAGACGAAGTGGTGGTGCTGCCCGTGGGCAAGACCTCCCGCATCACCGCGATCGAAGGCCCGAACGGGCCTGTGGACGAAGCGTTTCCGCCGATGGCGGTCTCGGTGAGTCTGGCCGACGACATCGACATCTCGCGCGGGGACATGATCGCGCGCACCAACAACCAGCCGAGGATCGCGCAGCAGTTCGACGCGACCGTGTGCTGGATGGCCGATTCCGCGGCGCTCGAACCCGGCCGCGACTACGTCATCAAGCACACCACCCGGACCACGCGGGCCCGGGTCACCGAGCTCGACTATCGGCTCGACGTCAACACCCTGCACCGCGACAAGTCCGCAACGGCGTTGAAGCTCAACGAGCTTGGTCGCATCTCGCTGCGCACGCAGGTGCCGCTGCTGCTCGACGAGTACACCCGCAACGCCAGCACCGGCTCGTTCATCCTGATCGACCCCGACACCAACGGCACGGTGGCGGCCGGCATGGTGTTGCGCGACGTGTCGGCGCACACGGCCAGCCCGAACACCGTGCGGCACCAGTCCCTGGTTACCGCAGCGGACCGGGCCTGTCGGGGCCGGACGCTGTGGTTCACCGGCCTGTCCGGTGCCGGCAAGTCCTCGGTCGCCATGCTGGTCGAGCAGAAGTTGCTCGAAAAGGGCACGCCCGCTTATGTTCTCGACGGCGACAACCTGCGGCACGGCCTGAACGCCGACCTCGGATTCTCCATGGCCGACCGGGCGGAGAACCTGCGGCGTCTGGCGCACGTGGCGACGCTGCTGGCCGATTCCGGTCAGATCGTCCTCGTTCCGGCGATCAGCCCACTGGAGGAGCATCGCGCGCTGGCCCGAAAGGTGCACGCCGACGCCGGATTCGAATTCTTCGAGGTGTTCTGCGACACCCCGCTGGCGGTATGCGAAAAGCGGGACGCCAAGGGGCTGTACGCCAAAGCACGTGCCGGCGAGATCACCCACTTCACCGGCATCGACAGCCCGTACCAGCGGCCGAAGAATCCGGACCTGCGGCTCAGCTCGGATCGCACGCTCGACGAGCTGGCGCAGCAAGTGATCGACCTGCTGGAGGCACAAGCGTGAGCGACCACGAGCTGGCCGAGCGGCTGGCGACGCAGGCCGGCGAGCTACTGCTCGTCGTGCGCGACGAGCTGGCCGACGCGCCGGCGGCGGAACGGAAAGCGGCGGGGGACAGGCGATCACACGACTTCCTGATGGAGGCGCTGGCGCAGGCCCGGCCCGACGACGCCGTGCTGTCGGAGGAGGGCGCCGACGACCCGGTACGGCTGCGCTCCGATCGCGTGTGGATCGTCGACCCGCTGGACGGCACCCGCGAGTTCTCCGAACACGGCCGCGAGGACTGGGCCGTACACGTCGCGCTGTGGGAGTCCGGTGAACTCGTCGCCGGCGCGGTCGCGCTTCCGGCGCAGGGCATCACGCTGGCCACGCCCGGCGTCGCGCCGCCGTCGCCCTATTCGGGGCCGCCGCGGATCGTGGTGTCGCGCACCCGGCCGCCGGCCGTCGCGCTGCAGGTACGCGACCACCTCGAGGGCACCTTGGTCGAGATGGGGTCGGCGGGCGCCAAGGTGTCCGCGGTGATCCAGGGGCTGGCCGACGTCTACGTGCACGGCGGCGGACAGTACGAATGGGATTCCGCCGCGCCGGTCGCCGTCGCGCGCGCGGCGGGCCTGCATACATCGCGCCTGGACGGGTCTGCGCTGCAGTACAACCGGCCCGACCCACTGCTGCCCGATCTGGTGGTGTGCCGCCCCCAGTACGCCGACGCGGTGCTCAGCGTGACCGCCTGACTGGCAGAATTGCCCTGATGCGAATGTCGGCCAAGGCGGAATACGCGGTGCGGGCGATGGTGCAGCTGGCCGCCGCCGACGGCGGAACGCTGGTCAAGACCGAGGATCTGGCCCAGGCCCAGGGCATACCGCCGCAGTTTCTCGTCGACATCCTGACCAACCTGCGCACCGACCGGTTGGTGCGCAGCCACCGCGGGCGTGAGGGCGGCTACGAACTGGCCCGGCCGGGATCGGAGATCAGCATCGCCGACGTGTTGCGCTCCATCGACGGGCCGCTGGCCAGCGTGCGCGACATCGGACTCGGTGACCTGCCGTACTCCGGCCCGACCACCGCGCTCAAGGACGTCTGGCGGGCGTTGCGCGCCAGCATGCGCTCGGTGCTGGAGGAAACCACGCTGGCCGACGTCGCCGCCGACGCCCTGCCCACGCACGTCGCGCAGCTCGCCGACGACTACCGCGACCAGGAGAGCGAGCGGCACCGCGACTAGGGCGTGCCCGCGTGTGACCCGCCGAGGGTGAGCGGCCCAAAATGCGGCAAGACACCGGGCGATTGCCTGCAATTTGAGGCCGCTGACGGTCAAGCGACGCGACTGGCGTCAGCCGCCCGAACCGTAGGGGCGGGTCAGGATCTCCATCGAGTGGCCGGCGGGGTCGGGGAAGTACACGCCGCGGCCGCCGTCGCGGTGGTTGATCTCGCCGGGCCGCGAGGCACCCGGGTCCGCCCAATGCTGCAGCCCGCGCGACCGGATCTTGCCGTAGATGGCGTCGAACTCGTCCTCGGACACCAGGAACGCGTAGTGCTGGCGGTGAATCTCCTGGCCGGCGGCGACGTCGGCGTAGTCGAGGCTGGCGCCGTGCTCGAGCGCGACGACGATGAACGGCCCGAACGGGGTGGGCGCGGGCAGGCCGAACAGTTCGGCGAGGAACTCTGCGGACTCGCGCTTGTCGCGCGCCGCGACGATGGTGTGGTTGAAGCTGATGGGCACAGGTTCTCCTTTCCCGGGGCGCTACTTCGGTGCGGTGAGCTCCAGCGCGATGTTGTCCGGGTCGCGAAACTCCAGGATGTAGGACGGCCCGATGTCCTTGATCGGCTCGTGCGCAATGCCCAACTCGTCGAGATGCGCTGCAGCGGAGTCCAATTCGGCCCTGCTGGCCATGCGGAACGCGATGTGGTCCAGGCCGGTGCGACCCTCGTCGAAGCGGTCCCCGCCGACCGGCCGCAGCCCGAGCAGGCTCCCGCCCATGTCGTAGATGACGCCGCCGTAGAGGAAGCCCAACTGGCGCCGCGTCTTCTCGTCGGCGTTCTCCGGAACTTCGATCAACACCGGCCAGCCGAACACACTCTCGTAGAACTGCCGGGAGCGCTCGATGTCGGTGACCGTCAGGCGCACGTGCGCGATGGATGTGCTGGCTAAGCCCATCGCCCCATGCTGCCAGAATCGCAGGGTGCAAATAGGAATGACCATGCCGGTGATGGAGCCGGACCTGGATGCGGCGGTGTTGGAGACGTGGGCGCGCGGCATCGACGAGGGCCCGTTCTCGTCGCTGTGCTGGGGCGAGCGCATCGCCTTCGACAACCCGGAGCACCTGACGATGCTTGGCGCGCTGGCCGCCTGGACCGAGCGGGTCCGGCTGGTCACGACGGTTACCGTGCCGCAGCTGCACGACCCGGTGATGCTGGCGAAGGCGCTGGCCACCGGGGACATGTTGTCCCGCGGGCGGCTGACCGTGGGCTTCGGCGTGGGCGGCAGGCACGAGGACTACCACGCCGTCGGCGCCGACCCGACGACGCAGACGATGCGCGCTATGGCCAACCGAGTCGCCGTCATGAAGCGGGTGTGGGCGGGCGAGAAGATCACCGAGTCGGTGGTGCCCGTCGGCCCTGCGCCGGTGCAGTCCGGGGGACCACCGCTGTTCGTCGGCACCATCGGGCCCAAGACCGTGCGCAGCGCGGCGCCCTGGGCCGACGGGATGGCCGGCACCACCCTCGACCTTGACGTCGCCAAGCAGAACGAGCTGTTCGACGTGGCGCGGGTGGCCTGGGCCGAGGCCGGCAAGCCCAGGCCGCATCTGGCGACGTCGTTCTGGTTCGCGTTGGGACCGGCGGAGCAGGCGCGTGAGCAGGTGCACCGTCACCTGCGGCGCTACATGAACTGGATCCCGGTGGAGTACGTGGACGCCATGGCGCCGACGACCGGCTGGGCCGGCACGGAAGACGAACTGCTAGAGGTGCTGCGGACGTTCGAAGCGATCGGCACCGACGAGGTCCAGCTCATCCCGACCAGCTCCGACGTCGAGCAGTTGCGTCGCGCGGCCGATGTTGCGGGTGCGGCTACGTGAGCGCAAGGAGTGCGCCGACCAGCTCTAACCAGCCGCCTTGCGCTGCCGGTCGTCGGTGGCTTCTTCGGCGGCCCGGCCCTTGCGCAGCGTCGCCAGCAGTTCGCGGTACGGCCCGACGAGGTAGACGGTGTCACCGCCGCACAGCCGGGTGTCGCGGCGCGGGTGCACCATAACGTCGGCATCGCCGCGGGTGATGGCGATGACGCGGGTCTGCGTGGACAGCTCGACCATCAGCAGCCCGTCGAGTTCGCTGCCGACGGCCACGCGCATACCGCCGACCATGAACGAGCGCTGGCCCACCGAGAACGTCCCCAGCACCTGCAGGCCCATCGCCGCGCCGATGAACCAGGGCGCGGCCAGGTCGACGGTGGACCGGACGTTCTCGAAACCGAACCGCTGCGACACCGCGGCGCCCAGTGCGCGGTCGTAGACACGCAGCACGATCGGGACGTCGGTCCGGTTGAGTTCGGGCATGTACCGGGCGCTCAGCATCTCGCGCAGGACGATCCCGGTCTCGATGTTGACCATGTCGTCCTGGGTCAGCACCGCCACCGCGCGGGCGTGCTCGACGCCGGCCAGCTCCAGCGTCTGGTGCAGGGTGGCGTCCCCGAAGATCACCGGCACCTTCAGTTCGGCGGCCGACGACAGGAAGCGGTTGTTCTCGTCCTGTTCGATGACGGCGATGTCGTGTCCGGCGGCATGCAGGTCGGTGACGACGCGGATGCCGAACGACCCCAGCCCGACGACGATGATGTGGTTGCGCAGGTGGCGCACCCTCCGACGTCCGGCCGAATGGGCGATGCGACGCGACAGCAGCAGGTCGGCGGCGAACGCGACGAGTACGGCGATGGTGGTCACGCCCGCGAACATCAGCATGACGCTGAACAGCCGCAGCCAGGTGGGCTGTTGCAGGAAGCTGAAATCGCCGAAGCCCACCGTCGTGATCGTCTCCGAGGCGAAGTACACCGCGTCCACCCACGACATCCCCGGCTTGTGGTAGGTGAAGCGCAGCAGCAGCGCCGAGCCGACGAACAGCATCAGCGCGGTCGCCGCGGCGCGCAGGAACAACGGATTCGCGTCGTGGCGCAGGGTGACCGCGGCGTCGTATGCCCGCTGCAGCCTGGTCCGGCGGATGCGTTTCGCCGCAGGCGGCTTGACGGTGATACCGCGGGCGGCGAGGTCGTCGGCGGTGCCGATCATCGCGGTCCAATCACCGGCATGCACCGGCTCGTCGCGCCCTGGGCACGCCACCACCTCCCCGGGGGCGGGGGAATTTTCGCCGTGGATCACCGCGACGGGCGCCAGGTCGCCGTAGATCTGACGCAGCGTGGCGCTGCGCGACACCTCCGCGCCCGACACCACGAACTCGATGCCGGCGGCTTCCAGCGGGTGCGCGGTGAGCGACAGACAGGCCTCGACGACGGACGGCGCCGCGAGTTCGGCGACGTCGAGAATGGCGCCCGGGCCGTTGTCGACGGCCACCGCGGACCGCAGCACCTCATTGCCCAGGCGCGCGACCACACGCAGCCGCGGGTTGGCTTTCCTTGCCAGCAGGGCGATTTCGAGGTTGGTCGCATCCTGGCCGCCGGCGCAGACCACGGCCAACGCGTTCCCGACGTCAGCTTCCGCAAGGTCGACGGCGGCCTTGATCCTGACGATGTCCGCGCCGGTCCTGGTCAGCTCGTCGACGATCGTCGCAGCCAGTGCGTTGTCACCGCTGACGATGATGTGACCGTGCCCGCTCATGCGCGTTTCGCCGCAACGTGCTCAAACACCCTATGACTATCGGGCACCATGGGGATTTCTGCTATCCGCCGCAGGGTTGCCCGTTGATCAGGCAGTCCGCCGGCGGCGCGTACGGTCCGCTCTGCGTGACCTGAAACCCGACCATCGTGGAACTACCCGGTGCAATGGTGGTGTTGTAGCTCTGCGGCGTCATCGTGTAGTGCGCACCCGACTGGGTAACGGTGCTACCCCAGGAGCCGGTGATGGATTCGCCTGCGGGCAGGTTGAATTCGAGCTTCCAACCGCTTAGCGGCGTGGTCCCCGGATTCGCGACGTCGTAGTTGGCGACAAAACCGTTGGGCCACTGCGACGTCACCGCCAGCTTCGCCGAGGCCGGGCCGGCCGGTGCGGCGGCGGGCGTACTCGGCGGCGGCGGCGCGGTCGTCGTCGTGGTCGTGGTCGGTGCCGTCGTGGTGGTGGTGGTCGTCGTCGTGGTCGTCGTCGGGGGCGCGGCGGCGGCGCAGGGTTGGCCGTTGATCAGACAGTTCGTCGGCGGCGAATACGGTGCGTCGTGCGCCGCCTGGAAGCCGACGGTGACCGAACTGCCGGGCGCGATGGTGCCGTTGTACTCCTGCGGGGTCAACACGTAGTGCGACCCGGTGTGGGCGAGTTTGCCGCTCCACGCATTCGTGATGGATTCTCCTGGGGGCAGGTCGAATTCGAGTTTCCAGTCGGTCAACGGCGCCGAACCGGTATTGGTGATGTTGTAGTTGGCGACGAATCCGTTGTCCCACTGGGACGTCACCGCCAAGGTCGCTGTCGCGTCGGCCGCATGCGCCGCCGTCGGCTGAATGGTCGCAACGGCAGCGACGAGCAAAGCGCAGCACGCGGCGAATCGGCTCAGTCGAACCATCCGGCAAAGCTATAGTCCGAAAGTCGTTGTCGACGTTATCGAATTCTGCTTTTGCCGTATCTTGGCCGAACCGTAATCGTGGTGAAATTCAGGCCCGGCCGGTGTTTCACATCCGCGCCGACGGGTCCGCGATCCCCACCCCCTCGGGCACCAATCCGATCGTCGCCCGGTGATACTGGCTGCGTGACTTTCATCGAACGCGTCGGGTCCCGGGAGGTCTACCGCAACCCGTGGATGGTGTTGCGCGAGGACGACATCCGCCGGCCCGACGGCAGCGCCGGAATCTACGCGGTGGTGGACAAACCGGCGTACGCGCTCGTGATTCCGTACGACGGGGACCGCTTCCGGTTGGTGGAGCAGTTCCGGTATCCGCTCGGCGCGCGGCGCTGGGAGTTTCCGCAGGGCACCGCGCCGGATCTGGCGGACCTCGAGCCCGCCGCGCTGGCCGAGCGGGAACTGCGTGAGGAGACCGGGCTGCGCGCGACGTCGTTCGAGGTCCTCGGGCAGCTGGACGTCGCGCCGGGGATGAGCAGCCAGCGCGGCTGGGTGTTTCTGGCCATGGGCATATCCGAGGGGCCGGCCGATCGCGAGCACGAGGAGCAGGACATGCGCAGCGCGTGGTTTGCGCGTGCCGACGTCGAGCGGATGATCCGCGACGGGGTGATTGCCGACGCGCAGTCCGTCGCCGCGTACGGGCTCCTTTTACTCCGCCGAGCAGACGCAAAAGCTCCCTTTTCGGCCCAGAAATAGGGGCTTTTGCGTCTGCTCGCGCACTGCACGAGATCGTGTCCGTGCCGATACCCCGCCGCGTCATGAATCGGACAGCATGGACCGGATGCGTCCGGTAGCGATCTGCGCAGCGCTGACCGTCCTGGCGGTGATCGGCGCTCCGCCGGCGCACGCCGCGACGCCGTCCTGGAATGGCAAGTACTCGCTGGTGCGATACGCCGTCGACAAGTCCGGCACCAGCGTGGCCGCCCGCCAGGCCGAACCCACGTTCAGCGCCGACTACGTCTTCTCGACGGCGTGCTCGGCGGGCAAGTGCGTCGCCACCGCCAACAACGGCCCGACGCCGAAGAACCCGACGATCTCGGTGCCGTCGCATTACACCTGGGACGGATCCAGGTGGGTCGAGCGTTTCGACTTCCAGTGGGATTGCTATATGGGGGAAGGGGTTCCGAAGGCGTGGGCGCCGGCCAAGTCGTGGGCGTTCTATACGCCGCAGCCCGACGGGACGCTGCGCGGTACCTGGCACACCGATATCGGTAGCGGCCCCTGTCAGGGATCCGTCGAAATGCCGGTCGCGGCGCTACCGCTGCCGGGTGGGCGTTAATCCGGTCTTCGCGTCGAGATACTGCAGCAGGTCGTGGGCGGCGAGCTCGACGTCCTTGTGTCGCCACTCGGCGGCCCGGTAGACGCAGGCGATCAGGCCGGTGCGGTGAATACGTCGAAAGTCGCCGAACACGAACGCATACCGCGCCTTGGTGTCGTCCGCCGCGCCCTCGGTCAGGCCCAGATGCCACTCGCCGTACTCCTCCCACGAGTGCGTCTTGAGGTAGGTGTTCTGGGCGTCGGCGCGGGGCTGCACGGCGCCCCAGTCGCTGTTTAGGACGTACTGCCGCGCATCGACGAGCTTGCGTGCCTTGGCTACTGCGGCCTCGTTGAGCAGGTATACCGCCATGGCCGCCATTGTCCACGCAGTCGCGCTCCAAGAAGTCTTAAAGAAAACCGCAAGGATGCGTCAAGGCCCTTGCCGCAATGTCAACGCAACAACATGACACCTGCGCGCCCGAGGAGCCACAGATGCCAGTCGAGTCCGTGAACGTCAACAACGTTTACCCGCACTCCGACACCCGCTACGAATGGGTAGAAGCCACGGTCAACTTCGCCGTCGACCCCGAATACCTGGCGAATGAGCGGATCGCCGACCTCAAGCTCGCCCCCCGCGACGACGACGGGCTGGTGCGCTTCGACGCCGACCTCAAGCTGCTGCGGCCGGTCAGCGGCGGCAACGGCAAGCTGCTGTTCATCGCGCCCAACCGCGGTGTGCCCACCTACGCGCCCTGGCTCAAGGGCGGCTTCCTGCTCGACCGCGGCTGGACCATCGCCTCGTGCGGCTGGCAGTGGGACGTGCAGCGCGGCCCCGCGACCCTGGGCCTTACGGCACCGCAGGCCGACGTGGAGCCCGGCTTCATGCGCCTGGAGTGGCGGTCCGACACCGAGCGGGCCGACCATGCGCTGAGCTTCTCGGCGCCCGAACTCGACGCGGTGCCCGGTGCCGCGCAGCTGTTCAAGTTCACCGACTACCCGACCGCCGACGTCGACGACCCCGAAGCCGTACTCACGGTGCGCACGGCGCCCGACGCCGAGCCCACGGCCATCCCGCGGAACACCTGGCGCTTCACCGACGAGACGCACGTCGCCCTCGACGGCGGATTCCGGCCGTTCCACTGGTATGAGCTGGTGTACCGGACGTCGCTGGCCCCGGTCGCGGGTTGCGGGCTGCTGGCCGTCCGCGACATCGTTTCGCACCTGCGGACCGACCAGTCGCTGGCCGGCCGCATCGACCACACCTTCGCTTACGGCGTCTCGCAGACGGGCCGGCTGCTGCGCCAGTTCGTGTCCGACGGCCTCAACGTCGACGAGTCCGGGATGAGGGTTTTCGACGGCGTCTTCAGCGACTCCGCGAGCGCCGCCCGCGGCGAGTTCAACCACCGCTACGCGCAGCCCTCGGCCACCGGGGTGAGCGGCTTCGGGACCCTGGCCCCGCACGCGAGCGCCGATCTGCTGGCGCGGCAGCGCGAACTCGGCGGTGCGCCGAAGATGATCCTGACCAACAGCGCCACCGAGTACTGGCAGGGCGATGGCGCACTCGTCCACGTCGATCCGTATACCGGCGAGGACCTGCCCGAGGACCCCGACGTCCGCACCTATCTGCTGGCCGGGACCGACCACTTCGGCAGCAGCAAGATCAAGGACGCCGCCCCCGCCGCCAACCCGGTGCACCACCTGGACGTCACACCCGTCAGCCGAGCGCTGCTCGTCGCCCTGGAGAACTGGGTCGCCGACGGGATTGAGCCCCCCGCCAGCCGGGTGCCGCGGATCAGCGATGGCACCGCCGTGTCCCGCAAGGAAGTGTTGTCCGGCTTCGGCTTTGCGCACACTCCGGCGCCGGCCTGGCTGCCGTATGCCCGTCGCGTCGACCTTGGGCCCGACGCCGACCGCGGGGTCGGCCAGTGGCCCGTCCGGCTCGGCGAATCATTCGTCGACTTGGTGTCGGCGGTCGACGCGGACGGCAACGAGGTGGCCGGCATTCGCCTGCCCGCCGTCGCCGCGCCGCTGGCCGGCTACACCGGCTGGAACGCCCGCCGCTTCGTCGAGGAGCTGCCCGACGTGCTCTACGAGCGCATCGGCAGCAAGCTGCCCTTCCCGCCGGGACGGCCGTCGGTCGCCGAGCGCTACCCGACCCGCGACTCGTACGCCGCCGTCGTCCGTGCCGCCGCCGAAGCGCTTGTCGCGCAGCGGTTTCTGCTGACCGACGAGGTCGACTCGGTGGTGAAGAAGGCGGTCGCGGAGTACCCGGCCGACTAGGGCGTTTCTGACAAACGGCCGCCGCGTCCGATGTGCGCTGACGGCGGAAATATCGCTGCCATACGGACGAGCAGACGCAAAAGCCCCCAAAACCATTGGGATTTGGGGACTTTTGCGTCTGCTCGCCATAGCGCCGCAAGGCAGTTTGTCGCTCGTAGGCGGGCAGACAGGCACATGCTCCCGTTCCCGTGACTGGAGTGACCATCGGGGCCCGCGGGGACCGCCGGTACGATCGCGCTAAACCCCTTATGCCGCAGCGATAGTCGACATCAGCGGCCGCAGCGTCTCGAAAAGCGGCTGACGGTCGCGGAGGTAGAAGTGGCCCCCGCGCAGGATCTGGACCGAGAAGTCGGCGGCCGTCCGCGAACGCCATTCGTGCAAGTCCGACGCGCTCACCAGCGGGTCCTCGCTGCCGCCGAAGACGTGGATCGGGCAGGGCAGCTCGGGGGCGCCGAATTCCTCGTCGGTCATGCACAGTCGCAGGTCGTGGCGTGTGACGGTGACAGCGCGCTCGTGCAGGCTGGGCCAGCGCGTCAGTTCCGCGGGCAGGCCGCCGACCTCGGTGAGCAGCATCGCGAGCTGCTGGTCGTCGAGGCTGTCGACGGCGTGCAGCGGGGGTGGCAGGTGCGGCGGGGCGTAGGCGGACAGGAACATGGCGCGCGGCAGGGGTAAACCCTCCGCCGCACGGGCGCACGCCAGCCGGTACGAGAGCAGGGCGCCAAAACTGTGCCCGAAGAACATGTGCGGCTCGTCGAGGCTGGACCCCAACTGAGCGTTGACCTCGTCGACCAGGTGGCGCAGCGTGGAGAACCGCTCACGGTTGGCAACCTCGACCGGAATCACCTCGAACGCCGGACGCAGCGCCTTGTTCCAGGACTTGAACGCCAAGCCGCCGCCGCCGGCGTGGTGGAAGCAGAACAGCCGCATGGTGTCGAGGCCTTTCCGTGAGTCGTTTGCAGAATTAAGATCGCGCACGCGGCTTGGCGGATCCTTGACGGATTCTTGGGAGATCCTTGCGCCACCGTCGCCTGACGGCCGCAGCCCTCAGCGCAGCAGCTCCAGCTCCTCGGCCAGCACCTTGACCGTCGACCGGATCTGTTCTTCGGTGTGGCAGCTGGTGACGAAGAACCGCACCCGCGCTTTGTCTTCCGGCACAGCCGGATACAGGATCGGGTTGGCGTTGATGCCGCGCCGCATCAGCGCGTCCGACAGCCGCAGCGCCTTGACCGAGCCGCCGACGATGCAGGGGATCACCGGGGTGCCTGAGCTGTCGCCGGTGTCGATGCCGGCCTCCTTGGCCAGCTCCAGGAACAGCGCCGCGTTCTCGCGCAGCCGGCGCAGGTGCTTGGGCTCCGTCCGCATCAGCTGGATCGCGGCCAGCGCCGCGGCGGCCATCGGCGGCGGCATGCCGACGCTGAAGATGAACCCGGGAGTGGTGTATTTCAGGTACTGGATGACCTCGCGGGTGCCGGCGACGTAGCCGCCGCAGCCGCCGAACGCCTTGGACACGGTGCCCGCCCACAATTCCACGTCGTCGCGATCCACGTCGAAGTGTTCGCCGATACCCCCGCCGGTGCGGCCGAGCACGCCGATGCTGTGCGCCTCGTCGATCATCAGCAGCGCGCCGTGCTTCTTCTTCACGGCGATCAGGGCGGGCAGGTCGGGGATGTCGCCGTCCTGGCTGTAGACGCCCTCGATGACGATGAGCACCCGGCGGTACTGGTGACGCACGGCGGTGAGGATGTCGTCCAACGCGGCGTGGTCGTTGTGTGGGAACGAACGCCGCATCGCGCCGGAGAGCTTGCAGCCCTGCACGATGCTGTCGTGGGCGAGGCGGTCGTGGATGACGAGGTCGCCCTCGCCGAGCAGGTGACCGATCACCGTGACGTTCGTCGCGTGGCCGCTGTTGAGGGTCATCGCGTCCTCGGTGCCGAGTAGGTCAGCCAGCTCGCGCTCGAGCTCGAGGTGAATGGTCTTCTCGCCGGAAAGCACGCGCGAGGCCGAGCAGGAGCTGCCGTAGCGCACGGCGGCGTTCAGCACGGCCGTGGCGACGCCCGGGTGGCCGGACATGCCGAGGTAGTTGAAGCTCGAGAAGTTCACTACCGGTCGGCCGTTCACCATCGAGGTGTCCCGCGTGATGCCGTCGTTGAGCACGAAGTACGGGTTTGCGACGCCCGCTTCTTCGGCCATTTGCAGCCGTTCGGCGAGGGCGACTACCTCGGGGAAATCCGCGATCCGGGTTTCCGGCGTCACGGCCGGTTCCTCCGAGAGCGCGCCACCTGACTGAGCCGGTTCGCCGCCGACGGCCGCGACCAGGTCGCCGATCGTCGTGGTGGGCCCGAACCCGCTCGGGTCGAAGGCCAATCCGGGCAGCCTGCGGGCCAGCCCGCCGAACAGGTCGGCGACCATGATCGAGTCGAAACCGAGGTCCGTCGCGATGCTCTGGGCCGGCCGCAAGGCGGACTCGGGGAAGCCGCTGACGCGTGCCACCTCGCCGCGCACCACCGAAGCCACGTCACCGGCCGACGGCCGGGCTGCGACCGCGGTCGCCACCGGCGCGGCGGCCGTGCCGCCCTTCGCCAGCGAGGCGAGCATGGCGTTCTGCTCCCTGAACAGGGCGATCAGGTTGTCCATTGTGGTTCCCTCCGTGACGGGTTGTGGTTCAACGGTTTCCGGCAGCGACGGGTCGACGGTGACGGGTGTGAGCGGCGCGACCCACGAACGGTTCGTCGTGGTGAAGCGGTAGCCGCTGAGTCGCTGCGGGACTCGCGCGGACGGCGGATAAAGGTTGTCCCACCTGGGGTTCAGGCCGTCCCGATACAGCGCGGCGACGGTCTCGGTGAGCTCGGTCCCGGTGGCTTCCGGGCCGGGCAGCGGCGTCAGAGCGGTGAAACCGGCCGCCGGGTGCGAACGGGTGATCATCGGGGTGAGCGTGCGCTTGGCGCCGAGTTCCACGATGTGGGTCGGTTCGGCGGCCAGCGCTGCGCACACCGCGTCGCCAAACCGCACGGTCGCCGACACGTGGGCGACCCAGTAGTCGGCGTCCATCGGCTCGTCGTCCCCGAGCAGTCGGCCGCGCAGGGTGGAGAACACCGGAATGCTCGGCAGGGCGAACGTGCACGAGTTCGCCTCGGCCGCAAACTCTTCGAGCATCGGCTCCATGAGCGGCGAGTGGAACGCGTGCGAGACGCTGAGTTCGCGCACCTGCACACCGGTCGCGCGCAGGGTGAGCGCGGCCCGGTCGATGGAGTCGGCGGCGCCGGACAGCACCAGCTCGCCGGGCCCGTTCACGGCCGCCACGGCCAGCGCCGGGTCCGCGTCGACCAGCGGCGCGACATCGTCGGTCGATGCGCGAACGGCGAGCATCTTGCCGGCGTGCGGCAGTCGCTGCATCAGCCGCCCGCGCGCCACGACTAGCCGGGACGCGTCGTCGAGGCTGAGCACGCCGGCGACCACGGCGGCGGCGAATTCGCCGATGCTGTGCCCGAGCACCCACGCGGGCTCGGCGCCCAGCTCGATCAGCGTGCTGGCGAGCGCGTACTGCACGGCGAAGATCGCCGGCTGGGCGAATTCGGTGCGATTGATCCGGTCGTCGGCGCCGAACAGTACGTCTCGAATGGGCAGGCCGAGGTGGGGCAGCGCGGCCGCCTCGGTCACGGCGAGCGCCGAGCCGAATAAGTCGCACTCGTCGTGCAGCCGTCGCGACATCCCCGGGTACTGCGTGCCCTGGCCGCTGAACAGCCATCCCGCCGCGACGCCCTGTGCGGTTCCCGACACGGCGTCGAGGCCGCCCGCCGGGTGGGCGAGCATGCGCAGCCGCCGCACCGCGTCGTCGCGATCGCCGACCGCGATCGCCAGCCGGGTCTTGCCAGAGCCCTTGATCCGGTTGCTCGACCAGCACAGCTGCGCGAGAGGCGCTGGGCTGGAAGCGATGTCGTCCGCCAGGCGGCTCACATTGAGGTACAAACCCTCGCGGCTGTTGGACGACAGTGTCAGCACGCCACCGCCCGGGGCGGCCGGCGCTTCCGCGCGCGCCGGGGCGCTCGCCAGCACGACGTGGCAGTTGGTGCCGCCGATCCCGAAGCTGGAGACGCCCGCGTACGAGGTGTCGGCGGGCAGCGGCAGCGGCGACGTGACCAGGCGCAGGCCGCTCGCGGCGAGCCGCAGCGCGGGGTTCTCCTGGTCGGCGAAGCGCGACGTCGGGACTACGCGGTGATGCAGGCTCAATACCGCCTTGATCAGGCCCGCGACTCCCGCGGCGCCCTCGGTGTGGCCGAGGTTGCCCTTGATCGACCCGATCGCGCAGAGCTCGCCCTGCCGGCGGCGGTGCGCGGCGGCCAGGGCCTTGACCTCGATCATGTCGCCGAGCAGCGTTCCGGTGCCGTGCGCTTCGAGGAAGTTGATCTGCTCCGGAGCGACGCCGGCGGCGCGGTTGGCGGTTTCCACGACCTTCTCCTGCGCCCAGCGGTTCGGCGCGGTGATGCCATTGCTGCGGCCGTCGTTGTTGACGGCGCTGCCCTTGATCACCGCGTATACGGGCAGGCCCGCGGCCACGGCGTCGTCCAGACGGCGCAGCACCACCACGGCGACGCCCTCGCCGCGGCCGATGCCGTCGGCCGCGCCGCTGAACGGCTTGCACCGACCGTCGGGCGCGGAAAGGCCTGCCTGCGTGTAGAACACGTTCAGCGCCGGCGTGATGATGATGTTCACGCCCGCGGCGAGCGCCTGGTCGCATTCACCGGCGCGCAGCGCGGCGGCCGCGACGTGGACGGCGACCAGCGACGACGAGCATGCGGTGTCCACCGCCAGGCTGGGGCCCTTCAGGTCGAGCTGGTAGGACAGCCGGTTGGCCGTCATGAAGTAGCCGTTGCCCGAACCGGCCTGCGCGGTGATCTGCGAGTAGTCGCGCATGTGCTGGTTCGCCCACTCGTTGGCCATCACGCCGACGAACACGCCGGTGTTCGTGCCGGCCTGTGACCGCGGGTCCAGCGTGGCGTCCTCCAGCGCCCGCCAGGCGGCCTGCAGCAGCAGGCGCTGCTGCGGGTCCATCGCCTGGGCCTCGCGCGGCGTGATGCCGAAGAACTCGTGGTCGAAGGCATCTGCGTCGCTGATGAATCCGCCGGCGCGGTGGTTGATCGCGCCCGGCTTGCCGCCCGCGTCGTAGAATTGCGCAGCGTCCCAACGGTTCTCCGGCACCTCGGCGATACCCTCGTCGCCGGTCATCAGCAGGTCCCACAGCGCCGCGGCGTCGGGCGCTTTCGGGAAGCGGCAGTCGATCCCGACGATCGCGATGTCGTTGGCGGTCATTGCGTCACCAGCTCCCGCGCGCCCGTGGCGTCGCGGATGAAGTCCGCGATGTGCGCCAGGGTCGGGTAGTCGAAGACCAGCGTCGGGTCGACGTCGATGTCCCAGTGCGCCTCGATGTCGCCGACGAGGCCGAGCGCGCGGACCGAGTCGACGCCCATCTCGGCGAGCGGCAGGGTGGGGTCGAGGTCGTGCGACGCGACCTCGAGGTGGGTCGCGAGCGTGGAGGTGAGCCAGCCGAGTACGGGGTTGCGTGGTGATCGGAGCACGTACATTTCGAACTCTCCTATCTGGTTGTGGTCTAAGCGATCTGGGTGGTGGCGACGACGGCGGCGTCGAGGCTTTCGTGGAGCACGTCGCTGAGCTCGTTGCGCAGGAAGGCGGCTCGCATCGACGCGCGCTGCACCTTGCCGCTGGTGGTGAGGTGAATTCCGTTGCGGCCCAAAAGCACCACGCTCGGCGCGGGGATCTCGAAGCCGCGGGCCACGGCTACCTTGATGGCGCTGGCGAGCTGCGCCAACGACATTCCGTTCAGCTGGTCGGCCTTGACGCTCTGCATGACGACGACGCGCTCACTGTCCTGAGCGTCGACGGCGACCGCGACGCCGCGACCGCCGCACGCGGGGTGCACCTCGGCCACCAGCTCCTCGATGTCCTGTGGATACAGGTTGCGGCCGTTGACGATCAACAGATCCTTGCGACGGCCGGTGACATACAGGTGCTGGTCGTGGATCAGACCCAGGTCGCCGGTACGCAGGTACGGGCCGTCACCGTCGGCCGTGCGGGCGCCGAAGCGCTCCGCGGTCTCCGATGGGCGGTTGTGGTACCCGCTGGCGACGCTGGCGCTGCGCACCCAGATCTCGCCGACCCGGTTGTCGGCCAACGGCTTGCGCGTCTGCGGATCGACGATGCGGACGTCGGCGCCGGGGGCGGGGAGCCCCGAGCTGACCAGGCTGACCGCCCGTCCCGCCGGCGGCGCGAACTCGTTGCGCTCGAGCGCGGCGGCGTCGGCGTCCAGGCAGATGAAGGACGTGGCTTCGGGGCTGCCCGTGGCGAACAGCGTGACCTCGGCCATCCCGTAGCACGGCCGGATCGCGGAGCGGCGGAGGCCGGCCGGGCCCAGCAGCGCGTTGATCCGCTCGACGGTGCCGCGGCGGATCGGCTCCGCCCCGTTGAGCGCGAACCGCAGCGAGGACAGGTCCAACCCGTCCAGCTGCTCCGGTGAAACCCGGCGAGCGATCAAGTCGTAAGCGAAGTTCGGCGCCGCGGTGATGGTGCCCTGGTACCTGTCGATCGCCTGCAGCAGGCGGATCGGTTGCTTGAGGAAGGCCAGCGGTGACATGACGACCGCGTCCATTCCGGCGTGGAACGTCATGATCTGGCTGATCAGGCCCATGTCGTGAAAGTGCGGGACCCAGCCGATCAGCCTTGCGGTCTCGTCGAGTTCGAGGAACCGCGCGATGGCGGATGCGTTATCGAGCATGTTGCCGTGGGTCACCGCGACGCCTTTCGGGTCGCCGGTCGATCCGGAGGTGTACTGCAGGAAGGCGACGGTCCTGGCGGGCAAGTCCGGCATGGTCCACGCCGCCGCGTCGGCCAGCGCCGCCGCGTCCGTCGCGACGCACCGCACCGGGCTCTGCAGGCCGAGGTTCTCGATGCCCGTCGTGATCGCGTCGAAAAGGTGCGCGCTGGTCAGCACCAGGCCGCAGGCGGCGTCGCGCAGGATGCCCGCCACGCGCTTGAGGCTGCGCTCGTCGTGGGGAAGCGGGGCGGGTACGGCGACGACCCCGGCGAAGAGGCAGCCGAGGAAGGCCCGCCAGAATTCGGCGCCGGGCTCGAACAACAGCACCACGGGGCGGGAGGCCGCGGGCTGTGCGCGCAGCCAGGCGGCGACCTCGCGGGCACCGCGGTCCAGGTCGCGGAACGAGGTCGTTTCCTCGACCAGGCCGCGGCCGAATTCGCGCAGGTACGTGAAGCTTCGGGTGTCGCCGTAGGTGGCGAACTGCGACCGAAGGTGTGCGACAAGGTTGTCCCGACCATGCAGGGTCAGGGCCACGTGGGCGTCGTCCGTGCGGCGGTCGACGAATACTGCGGTCATCTGCGCTCCCAAATCCGAGTCGGTTGCTTGCGTGTATGACCATCGCGCAGGGCTCTACTGGGATTCTGGACGGATCCTCTACGGATCCTTGGAGAGCGCTTGGCGCCCTTGTGCGGCGAACCGCTACCGGGCCAGCGGGCTGTAAAAGACCAGGCCGTTGCCCTTGTTGTCGAAGACCACGGCGCGACGTTCGTGCGCGTCGTCGTATGGACCCCGCACGATGCCGCCCCCGCTGGCCTCGACGGCCTGCGCCGCGGCGTCGACATCGGCGGTCTTGATGCCGACGACGACCTGCCCGGGGATGGGATGATCCACCGCAGTGGCCAGCGCGACGGTGACCGACCCGCCGTCGAGCGCCGCGAAGTGGTCGCCGTCGCGGAACTTCAGCGACATCCCCGGGGTCTCGCTGTAGAAGCGGATCGATTCCTCCAGGTCGTCGGTCGACAGGACGATCATGCGTACTTCGTGTCCGCTCACTGCCGCCTCCCGTGGATTTCCTTGTGGCCAAGGGTAATCT
The DNA here is from genome assembly GCF_059812195.1 of Mycobacterium sp. NGS68. NCBI lineage: Bacteria > Bacillati > Actinomycetota > Actinomycetes > Mycobacteriales > Mycobacteriaceae > Mycobacterium > Mycobacterium sp. NGS68. The sequence continues at coordinate 20,146 of NZ_JCALCE010000002.1, forward strand.
CCCGGGCGGTGAAGAAAACGAACGAAGTGCTGCGAATCGGGGAGTTCGAGCCGACGTTTGATGGCGAGCTCGCGGCCCGCTACGAAATCCCCACGCTTCCCGACGGTCCGCAACGGGACGAGTTTCTTGCGGAGCACGCGGCCGACGTTCGCGTGGTGCTGACGTGGGGAAAACCCGGCATCGACGCCGACACCATTGCGGCGCTGCCGAATCTGGAGGCGATCGTCAACAATGGTGCCGGCGTGGACGCCATCGACCTGGAAGCGGCGAAGCGCCGGGGCATCGGCGTCAGCAACACCCCGGATGTGTTGTCGGACACCGTTGCCGACACCGCGCTGGGGCTGATCCTGATGACCCTGCGCAGGTTCGGCGCCGCCGAGCGCTACGTGCGGGCCGGTCGGTGGGTGCGCCAGGGGCCGTTTCCCTACGGCCGGGACCTGAGCGGCCTGCAGGTCGGCATCCTGGGTCTGGGCCGCATCGGTTCGGCCATCGCCACCCGGTTGCTCGGATTCGACTGTGCCATCGCGTATCACAACCGCCATCGGGTCGACGGGTCGCCGTATCGGTACGCGGAATCGCCGGTGCAGTTGGCCGAGTCGGTGGATGTTCTGGTGGTCGCGACGACGGGCGAGACCCACAATCTGGTGGACCGCGCCGTCCTGGAGGCGCTGGGTCCGCAGGGCTACCTGGTCAACATCGCGCGCGGCAGCGTCGTCGACCAGGCCGCGTTGGTGGACTTGCTGGCCGGCGGGGGGCTCGGCGGTGCGGGGCTGGACGTGTTCGCCGACGAGCCGAACGTGCCCGCCGAGCTGGTCGACCTGGACAACGTGGTGCTGTTCCCGCACATCGGCAGCGCGACCGAGCGGACCCGGCGGGCGATGGCGCTGCTGGCGATCCGCAACTTGGACAGTTACCTGAGCACCGGCGAGCTGGTGACGCCGGTGCTGCGCCCCCGCCGATGACCGTGCGGCAGGGCGGGTCAGTCCTTAGCAACGCCCCGTGCGGCCCGGCTCGCGGCCACGGCTGCACCGATCAGGATCACGAAAAACGCTACGGCCGAAGCCAACACGGCGGCGGCGCGTAAGCCGGGGCTGGTCACCGCCAGGCAGACGACGGTGGCGCCGAGTGCCGCCGGCACGGTCAGCCAGACGAAGGGGATGGTGGCCCGGTGCCCGGCGCGCCAGGCGGCGTCGGATGCCATGACGCTGGGGATGCGGAAACCCGCGAATTGGTTGCGCTGAAGCCTTCCCGCCGCCGCGAGGTAACTGATCGGGATGGTCAAGACGGGCAGCAGCCACAGTGACAGCAGGGGAATGTACATGGTCGTGTCCTCTGGTTACGCGGTCGTGGCCCCCTGGTGGGGCCGGTGACGGCCGAGGACTACAGGGTCGATCGCCAGCCTCTTGGACTTCTCGACGAAATCTTGGCGACCGTTCACCCCGGAGGAAGCCGGCGTTGCAGCTCCCTCGTGATGTCGATCTGACGTTGGACGGTGGCGAGGTCGGCCTCCAGGGCGGCCGTGTCGGGCATGGTCGCTGCGGCGGCATAACGTGCGACGGCGTCCTCGATGCACTCGACCGTCGTCGTGACCGTTTGCAGCATCTGGTCCTTGTGCACCGACGTGAGCCGCGAAACGGCCACGAGGTGGTCGTCGAGGTTGAGCGCCGTCTGTTCCAGGTCGGCGCGCAGCACCACCGTCGAGCCGGTATCCAGTGCGTTCGCGGCGGACAGCGCCGTCATCGCGTCCCGCAGCCGGCGGTGCAACCGGGCTTCGGGTTCGTGCGACACCGCCCACGAGCCGGGTGCGTGCGTCGGATGGCCGGGGATGAGCTGGTTGTCACGCGCGAGCGCCCGTTGCTGGTTGTGGTTGACCGCCGCGATGACGGCAACCGTCAGGCCCACGATGAGGCCGAGCGCCAGGATCACCACCAGGGCGATTTCCATCGCCTACCTCCTGCGGACGTTTCGGTGGGAGCCGCCGCCCGAGTGATGCCCGTGCGAGCGGAGGTAGACCAAGATCGTGATCAGCAATATCACGACCAGCACCGCGATCGTGATGGCGACGGCCAACTTGACCTTGCTCCACGGCCGGTCGCCGGCCACCTCCCCGGTGAGCCCGTTGATGCATACCTGGAACGGCCGGTTGCTGTACAGCACGGTCAGCAGCCAGATCGGCAGCAGAATGTGCTTGAACCCCAGGTAGTTCCACGTGGTGCTGAGCCGGTGGATGCGCTGACGGTCCCCGCCGATGTCGGACCGGACCGTTCGCTCGACGGCCTTCTCCATCTCCTGCTTCGCTTCCGGCAGTGCCTGCTCCGCGTCCTTGTCGTAGGTGCGACACAGGTGGCCGGCGACGAATTCTCCGGAGTACGTCCTGGCCTGCTCGACGGGCCACGGTTCGAGCGACTTGATCCGCTTGCGGTTGAGGTTCTCGCCGTCGTTGGCCAGCACCGGCAGGTCGGCGAAGTTATTGGAGACCTGGCCTGACACGCGATACCAGAACGTCTGCGTCTCGTATATGTCGTTGCCGTCGTCGTCGGTGCCGACCCGGACCCGGTGGTCCTCGCCGCGTTCACCGTCGTATTGCGTGTCGGTGTCGGCGTCGTAGGTGAAATACGCCGTATACAGGCTGGAAAATGCGCCGATCTCTCGATATTTCTTGAAGTTGGTCGGCGCGAACCAGCGCTTGGTGACCCACTTCTCGATCAGCTCGCGGGCGTTTTTCTCGTCGATCCGAAAGGGCACCAGCCCATCGACCGGCAGCCGCGCCGGAGCGTTGTGTACGTCGTCGCGCTGAATAGGCGTGGCGCAGTAGGGGCATTTTGTGGCCGTCAGAGTGCCCGCGAATTCGGTTGTGCCGCCGCAGTTCTGGCAGGCGACCTCCCGCATGCCGCTGACGTCGGGACCCTGCTGGCTGCATTGCAGCTCCTTCAATTGCTGCATGGCGCTGCGCAACTCGCGCGATTTGACGCCGGTGTTCGGCGCGGTGATGTCGTAGTAGTTGCCGCAGTTGGGGCAGCGCAGCTTCTGGCTGGCGATGTCGAAATTCAGCTGCCCGCCGCAGGACCCGCACGGGTAGGTGCGGGTGCGCTCGGTGTGATGGAACATCGCCGGACCCTGCTGGCCGGTGAAGGAACGGATGGGCGGCGGGGCGGCCGCCGGTGGCCTCGGGGGCAGGGGCGGCGGCGGCGCCTGCGGTCTGGGCAGCGGCGGCGGCCCCGGTCGGGGCAACGGCGGTGGGCCCGGTCTGGGCAGCGGCGGTGGGCCCTGGTGCCGCGGCAGCGGCGGCGGCTGCGGGCGCGGCGGACCCGGCCGATCCCCCGGTTCGAAGGTCATTGCTGCGGCGGCAGCGGCGGCGGGGTGCCGGGCAGCGGCGGCGGCGTGCTGAACAGCGACTGCAGCGCCGGCACGGTCGACGCGGGGGCCCACCCCGACATTCCCTCGGTCCACACCACGGTGTCGCGGGTCAGCTGCCCGCTGGCGACGAACTGCCGCAGCCCGCCGAGGGGATACGGCCCGGCCGGCTGGCCGTCCTGCTCGAAGTGGAACTGCGGCTGCGGCGGCAACGGCGGCGGCGCCCCTTGCGGCGCAAAGTGTTGCGGCTGCTGGGGCTGTTGCGGCTGGCCATACCCGCCCTGTGCGGCGTTGGCCATCTGACTGCCCAGCGCTACGCCAAGGCCGGCCTGGATCGCCGAACCGGCGGCACCGCCGCCCTCGTTCTGCGCCGCCGCCAGCATCGCGTCGGCCCGGCGCGCCTGCTCGAAGCGGTTGAGATCGCCGACGTTGTTGAGGAAGCCGCTCTCCTCCACCCCGCGGGCCACGCCGCGGGTCATCGCCTGCTGGATCTCCTCCGGCAAGGAGATCGTCATGGTGACGGCGTCGATGCCAAGGCCGAACGCCTGCACCCGCTGGGCGACGAACTCACGCAGCTTGTCGGACAACTCGACCTGGCGGCCCTGCAAGTCGATCGCGCCGAGGCCGGTGCCCATCACCATGTCGTTGAACGCCAGCGCGATATTGCGCCGGATCATCTCGGTGATCTGCTCCATGTCGACCACGCTCTGGGTGCCCAGCACCTGACGCAGAAAGACGCTCGGGTCGGTCACCCTGACGACCGTGGTGCCGTTCGCCCGGACCTGCACCATCTTGAAATCCGGGTCCCGAACGGTGACGGGCTGCGGTGTGCCCCAACGCAGGTCGGTGTACGGACGGGTGTTGACGTAGTACACCTCGGACCGGAATGGGCTATTGAAACCGTACCGCCAGCCTTGCAGCTTGGACATGATCGGCATGTTCTCGCTGGTTAGGGTGTAGTGCCCGGGATTGAACTGATCGGCCAGCTGCCCCCGGTAGACGAACATGGCCCGCTGGCCCTCGCGGACGATCAGCTCGGCGCCGTTCTTGATCTCGTTGTGATACCGCGGGAAGCGCCACGCCAGCGTCGTGTTCGTATCGTCGAACCACTCGATGATGTCGACGAACTCGCCCCGGATCATGTCGCGCATGCCCATGGCCCAAGCCCCCTCTTCGGCGGCCCACTGGCACGACCCTGGCGTCGCTCAGCGAGCTCGATCTGCGATTTACCGGCGAATCATACGCGGCTTTACTTAGCGGGATGGCCCTTGCTGCAAAGCCTGACGCGGCGGCGTCCGCCCGTCGCCGCGGCCGCCCTAGTCCTACGCTCTGGGGTGTGGACGAGGGCCGCTTCGACGGGCACCGGATGATCGATGCGAACTCCGGCCGGACCCTCTTTCGCGTACACGGTCCGCGGATCGTCGATGCCAGGACGCGGCAATTGGTGTTCCGCATTCGCAGCGGCACCCGGATCGTGGATGCCGACCGGAGCCAGTTGCTGTTTCTCATCCGCAACGACGGGCGCGTCGTCGACTCCGACAGCGGAGAGCTCAGATACCGGCTTCGGCGCTGACGTCGCGAACGTTAGGGCCGGCGCAGGACGACGATGGTGATGTCGTCGTCGACATTGCCCAGCTGTGGCCGCGCCATCGCCGCCGAGATCCACGACGCCGGGGCGTCGCGGACGCCGCCGAGGGTCTCTGCCAATCGGGCGAGGCCGTCGTCGATCGGCTCGCCCCGACGCTCGACCAGGCCGTCGGAGTACAAGACCAGTCCATCCCCGGACTCGACGGTGAACTCGCTCGGCGCGTAGGTCACGCCCTTGACGCCGATCGGCGGTGATAGCTGGATCGGCGCCGGCACGGCCGCCTTGAGCGGATTCGTCAGGTACGGCATCAGGTGCCCTGCGCACGCGGCCTCCACCCGCCCCGAGTCGAGGTCGACCCGCGCGGCGATGACGGTGGCGAAGGCGCCCGGCATCATGTGCAGGCAGAAGTCGTTGAGCTGGTTCAGCGCCTCGGCAGGTGTGGCGCCGGCGAACAGTTGCGCGCGTAGCACGTTGCGCAGCTGGGCCATCGTGCCCGCGGCCGTGATGCCGTGCCCGGCGACGTCGCCGATCAGCACGATCAACCGGCCGTCGCGCAGCTCGAACGCGTCGTACCAGTCGCCGCCGACGTTGTCGCCGGCCGCCGGCTCGTAGTGCGCGGACAGGTGCCAGCTCGCCAGCGTCGGGATCGACTCGGGCAGCAGGCTGCGCTGCAGCGTCTCGGCCACGCGCAGCGCGCCCCGCGTGCGCCGGTACAGCGCCTCGACCAGATCGCGCCGCAACGCCTCGGCGGACTCGGTCTCGCTCAGCGTCCACGCCTCGCCGCAGCCGCTGACGATCTCGCGCCAACGCTCGAACGACTTGCGTGGGCTGAGGCGGACCTCCTTGCCGTCGCCGTCGCCGACCATGATCGCCTTGTTGCGCGGATCGCCACCCCAATCCAGCGGGCGCAACACCTCGCGCCGAAACCAGATCGCGTACTGCCCGTCGGGCAGATTGAGCGCGAGCACGCTCGACGCCAGTTTCGGATCGAGGTCGAGGTCGGGCAGCTCGCGGGCCAGGCATTCCGTGCTCGCGATTTCGTCGTCGGCTTCGCGCGCCCACGCGGCGACGGCTGACACCACCCGCGGCGGTGGAACCGACCCGCTCTCCCGGCGGTCGCCCTGAATGTCGACGACGACGCCGTCCGCGGGCACCAGGTCGAACAGGTCGGGGGCGCCGAGCAGCACCGCCGACAACGACTCGGTGTCGTCGAGCATGGCAGCGGTGAGCTTGGCCTGCACCGCCTGCGCGGCCAGGCGCTGCTGCAGCTGGTCGCCCTCGAACCGGTCGACGAGTCGCAGCGACAGGGTCGAACCGAGGAACTCGGCAGCTGCCCGGGTGCCGAACGGGGGCAGATGCGGACCGGCGTAGTGGTGGCAGGCGATCAGCCCCCACAGCCGCCCGTGCCGCAGCAGCGAGATCGACATCGATGCATGGACGCCCATGTTCTGCAGGTATTCGACGTGGATGGGCGACACGCTGCGCAGCACGGCGTGCGTGAGATCCAGCGGGGTGCCCTTGTCCGGATCGACAGCCGGCACGAGCGGGGCGGGCGTGTAGTTGACGTCCGAGATGAGCCGCAGCCAGTTTTTCTCGTACAGCGCCCGCGCCTGCGCCGGAATGTCGGTGGACGGGTAGTGCAGGCCGAGGAACGAGTTGAGGTCGTCGCGCTTGGACTCGGCGACGACCTCGCCGTTGTAGTCCTCGTCGTAGCGGTACACCATCACCCGGTCGAAGCCGGTGAGGTCGCGGACCGCGCCGGCGGTGGTGCCGTAGAGCTCGGTCAGCGTGGCCGCCCGGTTCAGCTCCTCGACCGAGTTGCGCACGGCCTGATAGGTGTTCGGGAAGGAGAACGGCCGAGCGCCATAGGCGATCTCCAGTTCGACCAGCAGCGCGCCGCCCGGCTCCCGGTGCAGGATGGCGTCGAACGCGCGTGTCGTACCAGCGACGTCGATCACACACTCGATCGGGTTGCGTTGACGCAGGTCGCCGAAGGTCGACGCCGCCTGTTCGACCAGTGCCGCCTGCTCGGCACCGATCAGCAACGACAGATGCCGGCCCAGGACGGCGTCGACCGGGTGACCGAGCAGGTCGCCGACGTTGGCGCTGACTTGGCGCACCACGAAATCGGGCTCGCGCACCACCGCGAGCACGCCGCGCGGCTGGATGCTGCCCGGAATATGAATGGGCTCGCGGGCACAGTTGTCGAGGTCGATGGGGGTGCCGACTGGGACGAGCCAGTCGTCGGATTGACCGGTCAAATGATCAGCTCTGTGGGTATCCGGGTCGGCTCGCCGCTTGCTGGACCAGCTCAACCGCGCTCGTTCTTGATCACCGTCCATCAAACCAGGAGTTCCCGTGCACGCGGCGAATAGCCTGCTGTCGGCGTAGGCATACCAGACAAACTCGTCGCCACTCCAAGAAATCTGCAAGCTCCTTCGCGGACGCTTTCGGCGGCGTTCACCGGTGTTAGTCCATCGCAGCTTCTAGGGTCATGTTCCGGGGTTTGTTCCCTGCCCGGGTCGGAAGGAATCGGAAAGTGGACGGTGCCAGCGAAGGCACACCGTTCGGTCGCTACCGGCTGATCGAGGTGCTAGGCCGCGGCGGCATGGGCGAGGTGTGGCGCGCATTCGACACGATCACCAAACGCACGGTGGCCATAAAAGTCTTGCCCGTTCAGTCGGGTCACGACGAAGAGTTCGCGGTGCGGTTTCGCCGCGAGGCCGAGGCAGCCGCCGGCCTCAACAGCCCCCACGTCATACCCATCCACGATTACGGCGAGATCGACGACCGGCTGTTTGTCAGCATGCGGCTGGTGGAGGGCCGCGACCTGGCCAGCGTGTTGTCCGACGGGCCGCTGGAGCCTGCGCGGGCGGTGCGCATCGTCGAGCAAGTTGCCAGAGCCTTGCTCTCCGCCCACAAGGTCGGCCTGATCCACCGCGACGTCAAACCCTCCAACGTTCTGCTCGACGAGGACGATTTTGCGTATCTGATCGACTTCGGGATCGCCCGCGCCATCGATGAGACACGATTGACCAAGTCGGGCAACACCATTGGCACGTTTGCCTACATCGCCCCAGAACGCCTGGACGGCCGCGCCGAGGAGGATGGCCGTGTCGATGTCTACTCGCTGGCGTGTGTGCTGTATGAAGCCCTGACCGGACAGCAGCCGTTTGCCGGCGACACGACGCCGCGCCTGATCGCCGCCCACCTCAATAGCCCGCCGCCGCGGCCCTCTGCCGCTCGACCGGGCCTGCCCGCCGGCGTCGACAAGGTGATCGCCACAGGAATGGCCAAGGACCCCGACCAGCGTTATCCGACCACCGTGGAGTTGGCCACCGCCGCGCGCGACGCCATCACCGTCCCGGCAGAGCAACCCGTCGCGAATCCGACCCGCGTGCGAGACACGCAGCCGGCTCCCCACCGCGCCGGCGCCGAGCCGCCCACTCAGAAGGCCTCGCCGTCTGGCCAGACAGAGCCCGCGCCCGTCGGCGGCGCGGCTGGTGGTGTGGTAACCGCATCGAGTCGCCGAACGTCGTTGTTCTGCTGGGTGCCGGCCGCTGCGGGCTGGACGGTCGGAATCATCGCGATGCTGGTGCTGATTACCAGCGTTCTCGCGCCGGTACGGAAACTTGTCCGGGTACCTCGCGAATTCATCAACGGCTACCTGTTCCTATTCCCGGATACCAGCATCGCGTGGTCGGTCCTGCTGGCACTGCTCGCCGCGGGGTTGATCGCGCGCAAGCGGATTGCCTGGTCGCTGCTGCTCGGCATCATGGTGCTGTCCGCCGTTTTGAATGTCGCTGACATTGCCCAGGGCGGCAACACCCCGGCGCAGAGTTTCGGTGAAAGTCTCGGATTCGCGTTCCACGGCGTGGCTGTGATCCTGTTGATCCTGAGCTATCCGGAGTTTCGGGCCAAGGTCCGCAGGGGTGCGTCGGTCAAAGCCGCCGCAGCGCTGATCATCGGGTGGATGATCGGGATCCTGTTGTCCTGGGGCCTGATCCAGATGTTTCCCGGGACGCTGACACCGGATCATCGTTTCTTGTATGTGCTCAACCGGGTGGCCGGGTTCGCCGTCGCGGATTCCAATTTGTTCACCGGCCGACCGCAGGCGTTCGTCAACACGATCATGGGCTTGTTGGGCGCGCTGGCTCTGATGGGCGCAGCGGTGGTGTGGTCCCGGTCGCAGTTCGCCGCCAATGCGCTCACTGCCCGGGACGAGTCGGCTGTTCGCGGCCTGCTTGAAACTCATGGCCAATCCGCTCCCGTATCGCAATTCGAGAGCCGGGAGACCGCGGTGTTGTTCGCCGAAAGTGGCCGTGCTGCCATCATCTACCGCGTCAAGATCGGCGTTTGCCTAGCCATAGGAGATCCGGTCGGCGATCCGGATGCGTGGTTTCAGGCTCTTCAGGCGTGGCTTTCGTTGTGCCAGGCCCACGGCTGGACGCCGAGCGTGATCGATGCGAGCGACGTTGGCGCACAGACTTACCGTAAGGCGGGGTTTGTCACGCTGCAGCCCGGCGATAAGACGCTCGTGTTCTCTGCCAGTTCTAGTTCGTCCGGCCCAAGAAAGTGGGCGGTGCGTTACGCGGTGAAGCGCGCGCGACGGAATGACCGATAAGAACTACACACCAGCACACCTTGGGCCACGCCAGATGAACTCCTCGGCAGTCGATCGTCCGGCTAACCGACTTTAGTAAGTACAAACCGGGTACGCGGGTGCGGAATACCGCACGGCGACGGGCTGTCCAGGAAGTCCACCCGACCGGCGAGTGTGACTGGGTCCCACCACTGGCGGACGGTCACCGGATACGTCCAGCCGGGGAACATCGCGCCGTTGTTCCCGAGGAAGAAGCCGGGGCATTGGACGCCGTCGGGGACATCCCGGGTAACGGTGTAGCGGCCGTTGACCAGCGGAGCGGTGAACCCGTGGCCCGGATCCGTCGTGACATGAGCGACACAGTCCGGTGTGCACGTAGTCCTGATCGTCCAGTACGCCGCCACGCCGTCGGACTCCGTGTACGCGTAGACGCCGTCCGTTGCCGGGACTTCAGCCCTGGCGGGTGATCCGGCTACGCCCAGACAGGCGCAGCATCCTAGTGCAAAGATTGCGATGACGCTGTTCGTCCTCATCTTCCCCGCCTACGGTCGGAGCCTAGTTGCCCAAGGACAATGTGTACGCAATGTATCAGCATATGGGCTGCTGAAACGCGTTTCGGGGTGTTCAAACGAGATTCCTACGATTGACCAGGCACATTTCACTCACGTTGCACAAAATGTCTTGAGTCGAGCTGTCTGTGCGGCGGCGACGGCCAAGGCCCGCGCGTCGAGGGCACGCTTCTAGGGACCGGGTTACGCGCCTGATGCGTTGGCGCGGACTAAATCGTGGGGCAACTAGACGCGGGCACGCGGCAGGTGGGCAAACACCTTGCCGTTAGGCGCTAGTTGCGGGACAGGCTCTAGCCGATTCTGGTGAGCGTGAACGTGTCACGCAGGTCGTGCAGACCGCAGGGTGCGGAGGTATCCAGGAAGTCCACTTCGCCCCGCAGCGTCTGCGGGTCCCACCATTGGTAGACCCTGACCGGGTGCTTTCCACCGTCGAACACAGAGCCGGTGTCCCCGATGGTGTACGGCGGGCAGATCGCACCTTGGGGGACTGTCCGGGTGACCGCGTAACGGCCGTCGACCAGAGGGGCGTCGAAACCCAAGCCCGGCCCCGTCGTCACGTGTGCGACGCACTCCGGGGTGCACGTGGTCCTGACGATCCACGTGGCAACCATGCCGTCTTCGTCCTCGTACGTGTAGACGCCGTCCATCGACGGAAGCTCCGCCCGGGCCAGTGGCGCTGGTCCGCCGAAACCCAAGCCGGACAAGACCGCAATTGTCGCGATGAACCCGTTAATTCTCATGCTTCCGCCTGATGTCCTCGGGAGATTGTCTGCGGGCTACATCAGCGAAAGTAGTCGGGAAAGTGCAGGTGAAAGCGCATGTAGAGGCGTTCTCATAGAGGACTCGTATAGGCGGGGACCGCGCCGCGAGCCGACGTCGAAGATAAATATGAACCATCGCGGAGTCGTCGCCGAGTGTGCCATTCTGTAGCTGGTCCTGAGGTTGTCGCGCCGCGTGATCGGAGCCGCCAATGTCGTATGTGATCGCAGCGCCCGAGGCTTTCGCCGTGACTGCGTCCGACTTGACCGGGATCGGGGAGGCGATTGAGGGGGCGGCCGCGGCCGCGGCGCCCGCGACGACGGCGATCGCCGCGGCGGCTCGTGACGAAGTGTCGGTGGCCATCACCAGATTGTTTGGTGGTTATGGCCAGGCGTTTCGGGAATTGAGCGCATGGGCGACGCAGTTCCATGCGGAGTTTGTGCGGGCGGTGAGCGGCGCCGGGGCGACGTACGCGGCCGCCGAGGTCTCGAATGTGTCGCTGCTGGTCCAAGGGGTGCAGCAGCAGTTCTTCGACCAGGGATTCTTTTCGCCCTTCATCTATCTGACCGGGAAACCGCTCTTCGGCAAGGCCGCCGTCGGTCCTGCCGTCGCCGGAACCACCGGCCCCGGTCTGGGCGGCAGGCTGATCAGCGGCTTTTTTAACGGGACCCTCGGTTCCGGCAGTGGCGGTGTGACGCAGGGGACGGGAACCCCGGGCCAGGTGACCGGGGTCGCCCAGGGGTCGTCCTACCTGGAGATTCCGGTCGGTCCCCACGGCTACGACGCGCCGGTGCGTTGGTACTTCCCGACCCAGGCCGACGGCACCGTGAACGCCCGCGGTGTCATCTATCTGCAGCACGGCTTCCTGGGCACGGGCGGCTGGTACAGCACGTTGGCCATCGCCCTGGCTAAGGGCACCAACAGCATCGTGGTCGTCCCCACCGTGTCATCGATTCCCTTGCCGAACGGCGTCTCGCTGAGCGGCGCGCCAATGCAGCAGGCCGTCAGCACGTTGTTCCTGGGCAGCGAGTCGGCGCTGAACGCGAGCGCGAGCCAGGCCGGGTACCACGGCACACTGCCGCAGGATTTCACGATGACCGGCCACTCCGCCGGCGGCGGCCTGGCCACGATCGCCGCCGGCGATTACATCACGGGCCTTGCGGGCGACACCACCAGCAACCACCTGCTCGGCGTGGTGATGTTCGACGGGGTGGCATCCAACTCCTCGTCCTTCGCGGCCGCGATCGCCAACCTGAAGACGCTGGACATCCCCGACTATGTGGTGGCGGCACCGCCACAGGCGTGGAATGCCAACGGCGCCACCACGAGTCAACTTGTCAGCCTGTACCCGGGGCAGTTCGTCGGGGTCGAGTTGCTGAATGGCTCGCACGTCGATTCGCTGGTGGGCGACAAGCCGGTGATCGACTTCATCGCGCAGTTGTTCACCAGCTTCTCGCCGGGCGGCAACCCCGAAGCCGTGCAAACCCTGGCCACGGGCTGGATCAACGACATCTACGCCGGCGGGGGGCCGATGACCCCGATCTACGGCATCTACGGCCCCACCGGTGGGTACCTGCCGCCCGGCGGCCAGCAGATCATCCTGGGTCCGGCCACGGGGACCGTGCTGCCGGTCTGAGCCTGTTGGTACAAGGCACGCTTGTATCGCCACAAAAACCCGGCCGCTACCGCGACGTCGTCGCTGGCTGAAGCATCGATGCCATGAACATTGCAGCAAACACCCACGCCCTCGCGCGCCAAAAGTTCACCGAGTTCAAGGAGCGCGCCGGACAGCGTCTCGTGACCGGGCCGCACCGCATGTTGATCCCCGACGCCGACCTCGACGAGTTCTGGGCCACACTCGAGCCGGCGACCATCGACTTCATGATCGGTGAGTGGCAGGGCGGCGAGTTCGACACCGGCCACCGGGAAAATGGGACGTTGTCCCTGATCAACTGGTTCGGCAAGACCTTCAACTCGGCCAGCGACGCGAAGCCGCTGGTCTGCCTGGACGCCGAGGGCAACAAGTACTCGAACACCGTCAACGGCGAAGCCAGCCTCTGGATGCAGGAATTTCGCGGCGAGGTCACCGCGACGATGGTTTTCGACGGACAACCCGTCCACGACCACTTCAAGAAGATCGACGACCACGCCGTGATGGGCATCATGAACGGCAAGAACGCCCTCGACAACGGTCGCTACGCCTACTTCTACCTGGAAAGGGTCTAATACGCAGGTGCTCCGGCCAACACGTTCGGCGAACGAATCGGCCATTTGTCCTCCCGTTGCTGCACCAAAAGGCGCCTCGCGTGCATCCCTCGCGCCGTGCGTGAAGTGACTGCGAAAAAACGGCCTTCGTAAGCCAGTGTGAATACTTCGATTTCAAGTTTTGACGGGCACGCCGCCGCGATCTAAAGCTTCTGTGATTGCCCTGAGCTTTGTTGCGTCCGAAATGTTGTTATCAGTCGCCATCTCCAAGGCTTAGCCCACGTGGCCACTTACATGTCCGGATGCGTCACCGCTGTAATCGCCCACATAGTCGCAGCTCTTCCCTTGCTCGTCCTTGAGCCACACTTTCACCTTGCCTTTCATGGGCACGCTTCCTGTGCTTGGATCGTACGGGTTACTCCATGCTTTTCTTCCGGTGAAATCGCATTCGAAGTCGCCGTAGTGAGAGTCCACCTTGTCCGGGCAGGTGAGGTTGACCCCGATGAGCCAACCGTCCTTCATCATGTCGGTCGTTACGCGGTTCTTGAGATCAGCAGTGCTCAGTTTGCTCCCGCACGCAGCCAAAGCGACGGCCAACATCACCGAAGTCACGCCTACCCTCCACGTGCGCCTCATCTTGACATCCCCCAATCCGGCCTGCTGGCCCCCGGCCGTCCGCCTTCGTTGATGTATCGAACCTACGCGCACGGGTGGTCCCGATAAGCCGTTTCAATCGACCAAATATTGGGGTGCCGGGCCGTCGCATCTGGGTCTCGAATGGGATTTGTAGTCCTGTGAGGCTGATAGGTGGTGGCCGCGCGCTCGCGGCTCCGTGCGCTCTTGCCTCACCCTTTTCGGGCTACGGCGATGACATCGGCGCGGAACTCGGCTGAAAACGGTGTCGGCACGAGATTGATCCTCCCCAGCAGGGACAAATCCTCCCAGGTCGGGAGGGCGGGGTCGGCGTCATCCTCCGGTGCGCCGTCGTCGTCAGTGGATTCCGGCTGGCTCTCGTCAACGCTCGCAGCCGAATCCGGCAGCAACAGGTCGACGGGTGAGGCGGGCTGGCGACCGATGATTCCGGCGCAGCTGGTCGAGCAGTTGTCGACCGCCCTGGCGCGGTGGGACGGGCGCGGCCCGACCGAGGACGAAAACCCGAAGTCGGTTCAGCTCGATCAGTTGACTTGCTCAAACGTTTAATCGCGAACTAAGCCACTCGCTCGAAGTCTGCAGGCTTCCAGGTGCTGTCGAAAGCGGCTTCTTCGGGTCCGTAGATGCGGAAGTACACAAACCAGCCCTTTCCGGGCAGCGTTTCGATCCATCTTCCTTCCGCACCATCCGGCGGTGTTGGGCCGAAGAACAGTTCGACAGTATTACCCGAGATGTCCGTCAATTCGAATAGAGACCGCAGAGCCGCCTTTCCCTGCGATGTCTGTATCTGTGACCGCGTGTCGATGTCGTAAACGGTAACCGACCAAAATAATTTGGCCGGTACGGGTAGCGGCACGCTGAGTTTGTAGGCTGCTCCGCCGTCGAGGTAGCCACCCTCGTTGTCGCATAGGCCCAGCCAGTAGAGCGACCCGGCACGGGTATCTCGTCGGAACATTGCGGGCGACGCCCCGATTGCTTGGTAGAACCATTTTTCGCGGGCTTCGAGGTCAACGCGGCCAGCCTTATTGAAGTCGCCGTCTTCGTACCGCAGCGATGCCCACTGCCACTGGCGGCCCTCCCAGACGATGCAGTCGGGGCGTCGGTCGGCGAAGGACTGCACACGCATTTGCGCGTTGGCGACTTGCGCCGCCCGCTGCAAGATCGACGCCATTCTTGCGTCGGGGATGAATGGCGCACCCTTCGCGATGCCGAGTGCGGCGAGTTCGCCGTAGGCAGTGCGGTAGCCATCAAAGGCAGGTTCGGTGTCGATGGTTTGGTGCAGAACTTCCCAAAAGGCGATGTTGGTTTCCCATTCGAGTGGCGTGGTGTCTTGGGTCTTGCCGGTGACGTCGCGCCATTCGGGTTCGGTCCAGCCCGCCGTTGGGTTGAGCGGATATACCTTGATGGTCGTCAGCCGGGCCTTGGCCGCTGCGACGTCGCCGCCGACCGGTAGCGAGCGCGCACCGACGATTAGTCGGTTACCAGTAGCCCGATGGACGTAGTAGCCCTCACTTGGAAGGTCACCCGTGTAGTCGGGTGGCAGCAGCAAGTGCTTGCCGCCATTCCCGGCGTCTGGGCCAGGAAGACCCATGTCTGCGATCCAGCGTTGATTGATGTCCATTGAGAACACGATCAGCGGTCCGGGAGGTAGTTCGACCACCATCGGGCCGACCCCTAGGTCAAGCAAGATTGGCCCGTAGGGGGTATCGGAGTTGCCCGTGAAGACAAGTTGTTCGGGGGCGCAGTCCAGGACGCCGAAAACTTTGTTCGGGACGACTCCGATCTGTGCGCTACCTTTGACAACGGCCGCTCCTGAGACGGTGGGATAGAAGAATTTGTAAGCCTCAATAGCGCGAGCCAGGTCCGCATCGTCGTAAGCTCGCTGAATCATGTCACGGGTCAACTGAAGGTCTTCGACCGCGTAATCGCCGTTGTCCACTGAATTGCCTTTCGCGATTGTGGTTAGTCGATTTGTTCGATGTCGTTGAGCATCCATGAGCCATCGACCGCCTGCTTCTCCGGACCGTAGATGCGGAACATGACGAAGAACGGACGACCCGACTCGGTCATGATCCAGTTGGACTCCTGCCCCGGCAGCGGCTCGGTTGCAAAGTAGACGTCTACGGTGCCGTCGTCGTTTACTGCCAGATCTTGGTTATAGGAATCCAAGCCGACGACGGCTGCCTCTCGGATGAAGGCTCCGGTTGCGGCGTCGTAAACGTCAACGGCCCAGAACTGGCTTGCGGGCACACGGGCCGGCACTCGCAGGTGGTACCGATGAGTGCCGTTGAGCCGTTCTCCGGTATTGGTCTCGTAGCTCTTGACATATAGCTGCGGGGGCGGCGGAACGCCTGGTCCGAACATGGCGAACCAGGCATAGCTGCGGACGTCGATGCGGAGATCTTTGCCCGGTTCTAGGAACGTGAGTCCTGTGGATTCCGCTAACGGGATATCGAGCAGGAAGCGCCACCGTGTTCCTGCGCCCGACCAGACAGGACCGCCGTTGGTGGCGTAGCCCTCCATCATCCACTGATGCGCCTCATGAATTGCTCGAGCCAGAATTTCATTCATCGGCTCGTCGGGGTTGAAGGTAAGACCCTTACCGATGTGCAACAAATTTAACTGACCCATGATTGCGAGGTCACGTTCCTGAACCGGCTCTTCGGCCACCATTCGTGCCAGTGATTGGTAGAAACTTGCGTCGTACAAAGGAACGGCCTCGAAGGGTCGCTCGGCGACGTCGATGAACCTGCCAGTCGGATCGAGGGCGTCGTCGAGCGGATACACCCTTAGCGTGTGGAGATATTCAATGCCCCTGCGTACGTCAGCAGCGCCTTGGGTTTTCAGGATGATGCGCAGCAGACTGTATGCGTTGAAGGTGCTGAAGGGCACCGCCACATATCCCTCGGGAGCTTCGCCCTCGAAGTCAGGCGGCAGCATCAGATATTTCGCTCCGCCGCCCTGGTCGTGGCCGGTATTGCCGACGTTGAGCATCGGCTCGTTCCATGCGTTGATAAGACTTCCGTATAGCGCCTGCTCCCTGGCGGGAGGGACGTCAACCACAACCGGCCCGTTTTGGAGGTTCACGAAGAACATGACATAACTGGTCGAGTGGTTCGGCGTTGTCGTCTGGTTCATCCACGTGTTCGGGTTCGACCAGAAGATCACGTCGTTGTACTGCGCGCCCGCCCGGAAGTACGCCTGCCGCATTGCATCGACGTTGACTAACGGCATTCCCCAAATTGCCGCCTCCACGGCACGTCGCTCTACGGCACGGGCAATCAGATCGCGCAAGTGAACTCCTTTTCAGCCGTCAGCGACGGATCCTCCGTTACTAGCTCCCTCGGATGTCCACTGTTGCCGATTTTCGGGCCGACCGCAGGCGTTAAGCGTTGTCGCGGGCATCTCAGGCGCTGTGTCGTACGTCCGGATGTCACCTCGACCGTCGCTGCACCCTCACTTGAGATGGTGGGGATATGCAGAGCACGATTATTCTCACCGATCCGACCACGCTGACTCCGGCGCAGTGGTCGGGTCGGCTGGCCGCGTACCTCGCTCGCGGACGCGGCAATGAAGACCCCGACGTCGCGGCTTGCCGTGCGGCGCTGAGTTATTGGCGCTGCCGCCGGGTGATCGACGCCGAGGCGGACGCGCTCAATCCTGCGCACGCCGACGCCCTTGCCACCCGCCTCCGCACGGCGGTGCCCGCATGATCGCGATGCGCGGCCCGCCGGTAACGCCACCCGCCACCCCAAGCGGTACCGCCGGCCGAGGCAGCGGGCATCCACACCGAGATGTTGTCCAAGGCCATGTGGGACGCCGCCGACGTGCTCATTAAGCGGCAGATCGAGGTCTGGCACACGACCCGAAAGCACGGTTCATGACGTGCGACGCCCGTGCTGAATCCGTTTGTGCGCAACGAGCGACCGGGGACGCTGGAGGCCGAGTACGTCATCTGGCCGGTGAGCCCGCAGCGCGTCGTGAACTCAGCAGGAACGACGTTGGCGAGAAGGCGGTCATCCGCGAGGCCAAGGGGCAACTCGTTGGAGTCGTGCGCCCTGCAGGTCGGCGAAAGTCTCAACGATCGTCGCCACGTGGTCGATCAGATCGCCCACGGCGAACAGGCTGA
Source organism: Mycobacterium sp. NGS68 (assembly GCF_059812195.1). Lineage (NCBI taxonomy): Bacteria > Bacillati > Actinomycetota > Actinomycetes > Mycobacteriales > Mycobacteriaceae > Mycobacterium > Mycobacterium sp. NGS68. The sequence goes on from NZ_JCALCE010000002.1 coordinate 38,004, forward strand.
CCTCGGTGCCGTTGTTGGCGCGGAAACTGAAGTCGACGTTGGGTGGAGGCGGCTGGTCGAATCTGATACCTGACGACCAGAGCATCACTGCGTCGTCGTGCGGTACTCCCTCGGGGTAGACCGACACTCGCGCCACCGGGACTGACGTACCGGGCTTGATCGGGATGACCGGCCCTTTGTCGACGTCGCCGGGCGCACGATCTAGCCAGATGTCGACGCCGATGCCCTTACCCGAGGGCCAAACTGCGTTAGCCGAAAACGCAGCCGCGGCGCACAGGACGAGGTTGCGGTGCTTGTCGGTGCCGCCCAGACCCCGCAATGTCGGGAGCGCGTTGACCTCCTCGCCCGTCTGGGAGAAAGGCTGCGCGGCCTTCATGAGGTCAGCGGCCTCCGACCAGACATCGGGCACCTTCTTCTTGACCATAGAGTCCCAGGGGTCAGCAGTGTTGACGATGGGGAATGCAACCTTGTCAGCCAGCTTGCCGTCTGGTTCGCCCCCGGCGACCAGATAGACCTGGAAGGCAACATATTCGAGCGCCGAGCGGATGTTGTTGATGATCTGTCCGGCCATCAACGACAGGTTCTTTGCCGGCTCGGTGGTGACCGCGACCTCCCAGCGGTACATCGCGAATTGGGGGTGTCGGATGGTCCGAACACCAATGCCGCCGCTCTCCATCCAGCCCATGAACACGCTCATCAGCTCGCCGTGCTGAGCCTTGGCCTCGATGAGGCGAGCGCGGGAGTCAGAGAGATCGAGAACGCCGGTCATAGTGCCGATCAGGGTAGGGCGGCGGTCCGACAGCGCACCACCGAAATAGCCCGGATATAGCCCGCGTGAATCCAAAACCCGCAACGACCTGGTGCCCCCGGCAGGATTCGAACCTGCGGCCTTCTGCTCCGGAGGCAGACGCTCTATCCCCTGAGCTACGGGGGCGCTTTAGCGAGATGCTGCGCCATTGGGCCCGAACAGACTAACCCATCGCGATGACGGCTCGGCCACCGCAATGGATTCGAGGCGCGAGTACCCCAGCCAATAGGATGGACGCTCGTGACCCCCGTCGACCTCGCTGAGCTGCTCAAGATCGCCGCCGCCGCGGTGCTCGCTGAGCGTGACCTCGACGTGTCCGCGTTGCCGCAGACGGTCACGGTGGAGCGCCCGCGCAACCCCGAGCACGGCGATTACGCCTCCAACCTGGCCTTACAGGTCGGCAAGAAGGTAGGGGCCAACCCCCGTGAGCTGGCCGGCTGGCTTGCCGAGGCGCTTACCCGGGTCGACGGAATCGCCTCGGCCGAGGTGGCCGGGCCGGGCTTCATCAACATCCGTCTGGAAACCTCCGCGCAGGCCAAGGTCGTCAACGACGTCATCGACGCCGGCGCCACGTACGGTCACTCCGACGCCCTGGCCGGGCATAACGTCAACCTGGAATTCGTCTCCGCCAACCCGACGGGGCCGATCCACATCGGCGGCACCCGCTGGGCCGCCGTCGGCGACGCCTTGGGCCGCCTGCTCAGCACGCAGGGCGCCCGCGTGGTGCGCGAATACTATTTCAACGACCACGGCGCGCAGATCGACCGATTCGCCAACTCCCTGGTCGCCGCCGCCAAGGGGGAGCCGGCGCCGGAAGACGGCTACGCGGGCAGCTACATCAACGACATCGCCGCGCAGGTGCTCGCGAAGGCGCCCGACGCGCTCGACCTGCCCCACGCCGAGATGTGCGAAACCTTCCGCGCGATCGGCGTCGATCTGATGTTCGCCCACATCAAGGAGTCGTTGCACGAGTTCGGCACGGACTTCGACGTCTTCACCCACGAAGACTCGATGCACACCAGCGGCCGCGTCGACCAGGCCATCGCGAAACTCCGTGAGAACGGCAACATCTACGAGAAGGACGGTGCAACCTGGTTGCGCACCAGCGCTTTTGGTGACGATAAGGACCGCGTCGTAATCAAGAGCGACGGCAAGCCGGCCTACGTCGCCGGGGATCTCGCCTACTACCTGGACAAGCGGGAGCGCGGCTTTGACCTGCTGATCTACATGCTCGGTGCCGACCACCACGGCTATATCGCGCGGCTCAAGGCGACGGCCGCCGCATTCGGTGAGGACCCCGCCACCGTCGAGGTGCTGATCGGGCAGATGGTCAACCTGGTCCGCGACGGGCAGCCGGTCAAGATGAGCAAGCGCGCGGGCACCGTGATCACGCTGGACGACCTCGTCGAGGCTATCGGCGTCGACGCCGCGCGCTACAGCCTGATCCGCTCGTCGGTGGACACCCCAATCGACATCGACCTGGCCCTGTGGTCGTCGGCGTCGAACGAAAATCCGGTCTATTACGTGCAATACGCGCATGCCCGGCTCTCCGCGCTGGCCCGCAACGCCGCCGAACTAGGCCTGATTCCCGACGCAGCCCACCTGGAACTGCTGAGCCACGACAAAGAGGGCACGCTGTTGCGCACCATAGGGGAATTCCCGCGCGTGCTCAAAACCGCTGCGTCCCTGCGGGAACCACACCGGGTCTGCCGCTATCTTGAAGACCTCGCCGGTGACTACCACCGGTTCTACGACGCATGCCGGATCCTGCCCCAGGGCGACGAGCAGCCCACCGACCTGAACACCGCGCGCCTGGCGCTGTGCCAGGCCACTCGGCAGGTCGTCGCCAACGGGTTGGCGATACTCGGCGTCACCGCCCCGGAGCGCATGTGAACGTCCACCCCGCCGGTCCCCGGCACGCCGAAGAGACACGCCCCGCCAGCAGCCCGCCGCGGCCCCAGTCAGCCGACGAACTCCTGAGGCTGGCCGCGAATGTGTGGCCGCGCAACACCACTCGCGACGAATCTGGTGCCGCCGCCATAGCGGGCGTCAAACTGACCGATCTGGCCGCCGAGTACGGGACTCCGCTGTTCGTCATCGACGAGGACGACTTCCGCTCCCGCTGCCGGGAGACCGCGAAAGCCTTCGGCGGCGGGGCGAACGTGCACTACGCCGCAAAAGCCTTCCTGTGCGGCGAAATAGCGCGCTGGATCGACGAGGAGGGCCTGTCCCTCGACGTGTGCACCGGCGGCGAGCTCGCCGTCGCGCTGCACGCGAACTTCCCGCCGGAGCGGATCAACCTGCACGGCAACAACAAATCGATCGCGGAGCTGACCGCGGCGGTCAAAGCCGGTGTGGGGCACATCGTGCTGGACTCGATGATCGAGATCGAGCGTCTCGACGCGATCGCGGGTGAGGCCGGCGTCGTGCAGGACGTGCTGGTGCGACTCACCGTAGGCGTGGAGGCGCACACCCACGAGTTCATCTCCACCGCGCATGAGGACCAGAAGTTCGGCCTGTCGGTCTCCAGCGGCGCGGCGATCGCCGCAGTCCGCCGGGTTTTCGCGACCGACCATCTCCGGCTGGTCGGGCTGCACAGCCACATCGGTTCGCAGATCTTCGATGTCGCCGGCTTCGAACTGGCCGCGCACCGCGTCATCGGCCTGCTGCGCGAGGTCGTCGCCGAATTCGGGCCCGAAAAGACCGCCCAGCTGTCGACGGTCGATCTGGGTGGGGGACTGGGCATCTCGTACCTACCGCCCGATGACCCGCCGCCGATCGCCGACCTGGCCGCCAAGCTGAGCGCCATCGTGAGCAAGGAGTCCGCGGCCGTCGGGCTGCCGGCGCCCAAGCTGGTCGTCGAACCGGGCCGCGCGATCGCCGGGCCCGGCACCATCACGCTGTATGAGGTCGGCACCGTCAAAGACGTCGACGTGAGCACCACCGCACACCGCCGCTACATCAGCATCGACGGCGGCATGAGCGACAACATCCGCACCGCCCTGTACGACGCGCAGTACGACGCCCGATTGGTCTCTAGGCTCAGCGAATCCCCGGCGGTGCTGGCGCGTGTGGTCGGAAAGCACTGCGAGAGCGGCGATATTGTCGTGCGCGACACGTGGGTGCCCGACGATCTGGCGCCCGGCGACCTGCTGGGGGTGGCCGCGACCGGCGCCTACTGCTATTCGCTGTCGAGCCGTTACAACTTGATCGGCCGTCCCGCCGTGGTGGCGGTGCGCGCTGGACGGGCCCGCCTGATCCTGCGCCGCGAGACGGTCGACGATCTCCTGAGTCTGGAAGTGAGGTGACCCGTGCCCCGTAAAGGAGAGGCAGAAAAGCCAGTCGGCGTAGCGGTACTCGGCTTTGGCAACGTGGGCAGCGAGGTTGTCCGCATCATCGAGGACAGCGCGGAGGATCTCGCGGCCCGCGTCGGGGCGCCGTTGGTGCTGCGCGGCATCGGCGTTCGCCGCGTCTCGGCCGACCGCGGGGTGCCGATCGGGATGCTGACCGACGACATCGAGGAGCTGGTGTCGCGTGACGACGTCGACATCGTCGTCGAGTTGATGGGTCCGGTGGAGCCGGCCCGCAAGGCCATCCTGACCGCGATCGAGCACGGCAAGTCCGTCGTCACGGCCAACAAGGCGCTGTTGTCCACGTCCACCGGCGAACTGGCGCAGGCCGCCGAAAACGCGCATGTCGACCTGTATTTTGAGGCCGCCGTCGCCGGCGCCATCCCGGTCATCCGACCGCTGACGCAGTCGCTGGCCGGTGACACCGTGCTCCGGGTGGCCGGCATCGTCAACGGCACCACGAACTACATCCTCTCGGCGATGGACAGCACCGGCGCCGACTACGACAACGCCCTGGCCGACGCCGGTGCGCTGGGTTATGCCGAAGCCGACCCCACCGCCGATGTCGAGGGCTACGACGCCGCCGCCAAAGCCGCGATCCTGGCCTCCATCGCCTTCCACACCCGGGTGACCGCCGACGATGTATACCGCGAGGGCATCACCAAGATCACCCCGGCCGACTTCGTGTCCGCGCGCGGGCTCGGCTGCACCATCAAGCTGCTGTCGATCTGCGAGCGCATCACCACCGACGAAGGCCAGCAACGGGTTTCGGCCCGCGTCTATCCGGCGCTGGTGCCGCTGTCGCATCCGTTAGCCTCAGTCAGCGGGGCGTTCAACGCGGTGGTGGTCGAGGCCGAGGCCGCCGGACGCCTGATGTTCTACGGCCAGGGGGCGGGCGGCGCGCCGACCGCGTCGGCGGTGACCGGTGATCTGGTGATGGCCGCGCGTAACCGGGTGTTGGGCAGTCGCGGACCACGCGAATCCAAGTACGCCCAACTTCAGGTTGCACCAATGGGTTTCATCTCGACGCGCTACTACGTCAGCATGAACGTCGCGGACAAGACCGGCGTGTTGTCCTCGGTGGCAGCCGAATTCGCCAAGCGCGAGGTGAGCATCGCCGAGGTCCGCCAGGAGGGTGTGGTGGACGATGGCGGTCGCCGGGTGGGCGCCCGCATCGTTGTCGTCACCCACCACGCCACGGAGGCCGCGCTGGCCGAAACCGTGGAGGCACTGGCCGATTTGGACGTCGTGGAAAGTGTGGCGAGCGTGCTGCGACTGGAAGGAACCAGCCTGTGACCGCCGTGCACACGCCGTGGCCGGGTCTGATCGAGGCCTACCGCGACCGGTTGCCGGTCGGCGACGACTGGACCCCGGTGACCCTCCTCGAGGGCGGCACCCCGCTGATCCCTGCGCCCAGGCTCTCCGAAAGGACCGGCTGCACCATCCATCTGAAGGTCGAGGGGCTCAATCCCACCGGCTCCTTCAAGGACCGCGGCATGACGATGGCGGTCACCGACGCCGTCGCCCGCGGGCAGCAGGCCGTGCTGTGCGCATCGACGGGCAACACCTCGGCTTCGGCGGCCGCCTACGCCGCCCGCGCCGGCATCACCTGCGCCGTGCTGATTCCGCAGGGCAAGATCGCGATGGGCAAGCTCGCGCAGGCGGTGATGCACGGCGCCAAGATCATCCAGATCGACGGCAACTTCGACGACTGTCTCGAGTTGGCCCGCAAGATGACCTCCGACTTCCCGACCATCTCGCTGGTCAACTCGGTGAACCCTGTGCGCATCGAAGGCCAGAAGACGGCGGCGTTCGAAATCGTGGACGCACTGGGCACCGCCCCCGACGTGCATGCCCTGCCGGTGGGCAACGCGGGCAACATCACCGCGTACTGGAAGGGCTATACGGAGTACCACCGCGACGGCGTGATCGACAAGCTGCCCCGCATGCTCGGCACCCAGGCTGCGGGCGCGGCGCCGCTGGTGCGGGGTGAGCCCGTGAGCAATCCGGAAACCATCGCCACCGCGATCCGCATCGGTGCCCCGGCGTCGTGGACGTCGGCCGTCGAGGCTCAGCAGCAGTCCAACGGGCGCTTCCTGGCCGCCACCGACGAGGAGATCCTGGCCGCCTACCATCTGGTGGCCGGTGCCGAGGGCGTCTTCGTCGAACCAGCGTCGGCGGCCAGCATCGCCGGCCTGCTGAAGTCCATCGACGACGGCTGGGTGGCGCCCGGGTCGACCGTGGTGTGCACGGTGACCGGCAACGGCCTCAAGGACCCTGACACGGCGCTGAAGGATATGCCGAAAGTGTCCGCGCTGCCTGTTGATCCGGTTCTCGTGGTCGAAAAGCTGGGGCTTGTCTAGTGGCGGTTTGTCGGTGACGCGGATACTGCCTGCCGGGCTGGCAGGGAGTGCGGTTGTGTCGGCGTCAAGCGCCAACCTCGGCCCGGGTTTTGACAGCGTCGGCCTGGCGCTGAATCTGTGCGACGAGATAGTCGTCGAGACAATAGATTCCGAGGACTCCGCTCTGGTGGTGCTGGTCGAGGGCGAGGGCGCCAACCAGGTGCCGTTGGGGCCCGATCACTTGGTGGTGCGCGCGGTCCTGCGTGGGCTGCAAGCCGTCGGGGTCAGTGCCGCCGGCATGTTGGTGCGCTGCCGCAACGCCATCCCGCACTCCCGCGGCCTGGGCTCCTCCGCGGCGGCGGTGGTGGGTGGGCTCGCGGCGGTCAATGGGCTTGTCGCGCAGACTGATTCGACACCGCTGAGCCAGCGGCAGCTGATACAGCTGTCGTCGGAGTTCGAGGGTCATCCCGACAACGCCGCGGCGGCCGTACTCGGTGGTGCGGTGGTCTCGTGGACCGACTGCGGCGGCGACGAGCCCGTCTATTCGGCGGCGCCCCTGCGGCTGCATCCCGAAATCCGGCTGTTCCTTGCGATTCCCGAGGAACGCTCGTCGACCGCGGAGACGCGGGTGCTGCTGCCCGCCCAGGTCAGCCACGAAGACGCGCGGTTCAACCTCAGCCGCGCCGCGTTGCTGGTGGTGGCGCTGACCGAACGCCCCGACCTACTGCTCGCGGCCACCGAAGACGTACTGCATCAGCCGCAACGCGCCCCCGCGATGCCGGCGTCCGCGGAATATTTGGGGCTGCTGCGGCGTCATAACGTCGCGGCGACGCTTTCTGGGGCGGGACCTGCGGTCATTGCCTTGAGCACCGACTCGCAGTTGCCTGCGGAAGCGTTGGAGTACGGCTCCGCAAATGGATTCAAGATTGTCACGATGACCGCCGGCGACGGAGTACGCTGGAGCCCGGGAGTCACAGTCCCAAGTTGATCCACACCTTTGCGGGTGAGTTTGCTTGCTTCAGGCTGGGAAGCGGGCTATCCTCGGAGCCGTCCAGCAATCGCAGCATCTGCATCTGCATCCATACTGCCTTGCCGCTAGGACACCACCAATTCTTCTCGTAAACGAGGTTCGCCGTCTCAACCGCCAGTCCTGGCGATCACCGTTGCGAAGTCGATGATTTGGACGCACTCGGCAACTGTGCTGAATGCGCGGCTTTTAGAAACCCCCGCATCAACTGATCAGCGAGGGAAGAAAGGAAATCCGTGACTGATACGGACCTCATCACGGCTGGCGAAAGCACTGAGAGCGGTGCGCCGTCGAACTCTGTGACCACTGACACACCCCCTGCCACGCCGGACGTCAAGGCGGCTGCGCCGGGCGGCTCACTGTCCACGATGGTGCTGCCCGAGTTGCGCGCGTTGGCCAACCAGGCCGGCGTCAAGGGGACGTCGGGCATGCGTAAGAACGAACTGATCGCGGCGATTCAGGAAACCAGGGGACAAGCCAACGGCGCCTCCGCCGCCTCGCGGGCGCCGTCGACCGAAGCCAACGGCACCGCCGAGGCTTCAGAGCCTAAAGAGCCCAAAGAGCCGAAAGAGCCCAAAGAGGCCAGCGCGAAAGCCACCGCCGCCCAAGAGGAACAAAAGGATTCATCTGCCGAGGCACCCCGTCGCGAACGTCGCGGCGCCGCCCGCGAAGCGGGATCAGCCTCCCGCGACGGCGAACAGGACGGCGACAGCAACGCGGCCGCCGACGGGGACGGCAAGCGCCAGAAGGGCCAGCAGAACGCCAAGACGGACGACAACCGCAAGTCCGACGACAACCGCAAGTCCGACGACAGCGGATCGGACGGCGGTGACCAGCAAGGCTCCGGGGGTCAGCAGCGCGGCGGCTCGAACCAGAACTCGAACCAGAATCAGCAGGACGACGACGGTGACGGTCGTCAGGGTCGACGCGGGCGCCGGTTCCGCGACCGCAGGCGGCGCGGCGAGCGCACCGGCGAAGGCACCGAAACCGAACTGCGCGAGGACGACGTCGTCCAGCCAGTGGCGGGCATCCTTGACGTGCTCGACAACTACGCCTTCGTGCGCACGTCGGGTTACCTCGCCGGCCCGCACGACGTCTACGTCTCGATGAACATGGTGCGCAAGAACGGCCTTCGCCGCGGCGACGCGGTGACTGGCGCGGTTCGAGTGCCCAAGGAGGGCGAGCAGCCCAATCAGCGGCAGAAGTTCAACCCGCTGGTGCGTCTGGACAGCGTCAACGGCGGACCGGTCGAAGACGCCAGGAAGCGCCCCGACTTCCAGAAACTGACACCGCTGTACCCCAACCAGCGGCTGCGCCTGGAAACCACCCCGGATCGGCTGACCACCCGCGTCATCGACCTGATCATGCCGATCGGCAAGGGCCAGCGCGCGCTCATCGTGTCGCCACCCAAGGCGGGTAAGACGACGATCCTGCAGGACATCGCCAACGCGATCACCAGGAACAACCCGGAATGCCACCTCATGGTCGTGCTCGTCGACGAGCGTCCTGAAGAGGTCACCGACATGCAGCGCTCGGTGAAGGGCGAGGTCATCGCTTCCACCTTCGACCGGCCGCCGTCGGACCACACCCAGGCCGCGGAGCTGGCCATCGAACGCGCCAAGCGGCTCGTCGAGCAGGGCAAGGACGTCGTCGTGCTGCTCGACTCGATCACCCGGCTGGGCCGTGCCTACAACAACGCGTCGCCGGCGTCGGGCCGCATCCTGTCCGGTGGCGTCGACTCCACAGCGCTCTACCCGCCCAAGCGCTTCCTGGGTGCCGCCCGCAACATCGAAGAGGGCGGGTCGCTGACCATCATCGCCACCGCGATGGTCGAGACCGGGTCCACCGGTGACACGGTCATCTTCGAGGAGTTCAAGGGCACCGGCAACGCCGAGCTCAAGCTGGACCGCAAGATCTCGGAACGACGGGTTTTCCCCGCCGTCGACGTCAACCCCTCGGGCACCCGCAAGGACGAGCTGCTGCTCTCGCCCGACGAGTTCGGCATCGTGCACAAGCTGCGCCGCGTGCTGTCGGGTCTGGACTCGCATCAGGCCATCGACCTGCTGATGTCGCAGTTGCGCAAGACGAAGACCAACTACGAGTTCCTGGTCCAGGTGTCCAAGACGACACCGGGCAACATGGACAATGACTAGTTTCGGATTAGCCGGACTAGCCTGTTGAGCCGTGCCGGAGACGCTTCAACAACTGCTTCGTGAGCGGCTGGACCAGGACACGCCAGGGCTGAGATACGGCGACCAGGTGTGGACCTGGCGGGAGCATCTCGCGGATGCCAGCGCAACCGCGGCGGCCCTGATCCGCGCGGCCGACCCCGACCGCCCGCTGCACGTGGGCGCATTGCTGGGCAACACGCCCGAGATGCTCACCCTCATGGCTTCGGCCGCGCTGGGCGGGTTCGTGCTGTGCGGCATCAACACCACGCGCCGCGGCGAGGCGCTGGTCAGAGACATTCTGCGGGCCGACTGCCAGATCCTGGTCACCGACCCGGCGCACCGCGAGCTGCTGGACGGCCTCGACCTGCCCGGCGTGCAAGTGTTCGACGTGACCAGCGAGTCCTGGAAGGAGCTGCTGGCCTCGTCGCTGGATGCCGGAACGCTCACCCCGCATCGCGAGGTCACGCCGACGGACACGTTCATGATGATCTTCACCTCCGGCACCAGCGGCGAGCCCAAGGCGGTGCAAATAGCCCACCTGACCGTGCTGTTCGCCGGTATCAACCTCACCCAGAGGTTTAAGGTCGACTCTTCCGACGTCTGCTATCTGTCGATGCCGCTGTTCCATTCCAACGCGCTGCTGGCCGGGTGGAGCGTGGCGGTCGGTGCGGGCGCGGCCATGGTTCCCGCGACGTTTTCGGCCTCCGGGCTACTGCGGGATGTGCGCCGGTACGGCGCCACCTATATGAACTACGTCGGCAAGCCGCTCGCCTACGTCCTGGCCACTCCCGAGCAGCCCGATGACCAGGACAATCCGCTGCGGGTCGCGTTCGGCAACGAGGCCAGCGAGCGCGACATCGCCGAATTCGGCCGACGCTTCGACTGCACGGTGTGGGACGGCTTCGGCGCCACCGAGGGCGCCATCATCATCGCCCGCGAAGACGGCTGCCCGCCGGGATCGCTGGGCCGCGGATTTCCCGGGGTCGCCATCTACAACCCGGACACGCTGGCCGAATGCCCCGTGGCCACGTTCGACGAAGACGGGTCGCTGACCAACGCCGACGAGGCGATCGGGGAGTTGGTCAACACCACCGGCGGCGGCTTGTTCTCCGGCTACTACAACGACCCCGACGCCACCAGTTCGCGGCTTCGCAACGGGATGTACTGGTCGGGAGACCTCGCCTATCGGGACGCCGACGGATGGATCTATTTCGCCGGCCGCAGCGGTGACTGGCTGCGCGTCGACGGCGAGAACATGACCGCCGCTCCGATCGAGCGGATCCTGCTGCGGTTGGCGCCGATCAGCCAGGTGGCGGTGTATGCGGTGCCCGACGAGCACGTCGGCGACCAGGTGATGGCCGCCATCGTGCTGGCCGACGATGCCCACCTGACGCCCGAGGAGTTCGGCGATTTTCTGGCCGCCCAGCCCGATCTGTCGCCCAAGGCGTGGCCCCGCCGGGTCTGGCTCACCCACGAGCTGCCCGCCACGGCGACCAACAAGGTCCTCAAGCGGGAGCTTTCCGCCCGCGGCCCGCTGCCCGACGGCGGTGCGATCTGGACGCGCGACGCGAGAAGCAAGGTCTACACCCGCCTGGACCGCGACGGGTGACCCGGGAATGCGGGGGCGCATCTCGGTGTTTGGGGTGATGGCGGTTGACCTGGCATAATCGACGGTCGACCACCCGGGACCGGCAAAGGTCCTTAGGAGTTCGAGCCCAAACGCCTGATCGAGCCCTGCTTAACACGGCGGCACCGGGCGGCCAACGATCGAAGAGGACATGATGAAAGCTGACATTCATCCCGCGTACGAAGAGACCACAGTGCACTGCGGCTGCGGCAACACCTTCCAGACCCGCAGCACCAAGCCGGGCGGCCGCATCGTGGTCGAGGTTTGTTCGCAGTGCCACCCCTTCTACACCGGCAAGCAGAAGATCCTCGACAGCGGCGGCCGGGTCGCCCGCTTCGAGAAGCGCTACGGCAAGCGCACCAAGACCGACGCCGCCGCGGCCGACAAATAGCTGGCTGACCGACGCCCGAACTGTGCTGGTAACCGCACAGGCCGGGCGTCGGTTCGTGTTTGCGGTTGACAGCGGAGGCAAGGTGCTAGGAGGTCTGACATGACACCACCAGCTCAGAAGCCGACGCAGACCATCGACGTGGTGCTCGCCGAACACGCCGACCTCGAGCGCGCGCTGGCCGACCCCGAACTGCACAGCAAGCCCGACGAGGCCCGCAAGGCCGGCCGCCGGTTCGCCCGACTGGCCCCGATCGTCGCCACGCACCGCAAGCTGGTGTCCGCGCGCGAGGATCTGGAGACCGCGCGCGAGTTGGCCGCCGACGACGAGTCTTTTGCCGAAGAGGTCACCGAACTGGAATCCCGGGTGGCCGAACTGGATACCCAGCTGACCGACATGTTGGCGCCGCGTGACCCGCACGACGCCGACGACATTCTGCTCGAGGTCAAATCCGGTGAGGGCGGCGAGGAGTCCGCGTTGTTCGCAGCGGACCTGGCCAGGATGTATATCCGCTACGCCGAGCGGCACGGCTGGAACGTGACGGTGCTGGACGAAACCACCTCGGACCTGGGCGGTTACAAAGACGCCACGCTGGCCATCGCCAGCAAGGGCGACACGGCCGACGGAGTGTGGTCGAAGATGAAGTTCGAGGGTGGCGTGCACCGGGTGCAGCGCGTTCCGGTGACGGAATCCCAAGGCCGCGTTCACACTTCGGCGGCGGGTGTGCTGGTCTACCCGGAACCCGAGGAGGTGGGCGAGGTCCAGATCGACGAGTCGGACCTGCGCATCGACGTCTACCGCTCCTCCGGCAAGGGCGGCCAGGGTGTCAATACCACCGACTCCGCGGTGCGGATAACCCATCTTCCCACCGGGATCGTGGTCACCTGCCAGAACGAACGCTCGCAGCTGCAGAACAAGACGCGCGCTTTACAGGTACTGGCCGCGCGGTTGCAGGCCGCGGCCGAGGAACAGGCACTGGCCGACGCCTCGGCGGATCGGGCGAGCCAGATCCGCACGGTAGACCGCAGCGAGCGCATTCGCACCTACAACTTCCCGGAGAATCGGATCGCCGATCACCGAATCAACTACAAATCCCACAACCTCGATCAGGTGCTGGACGGCGACCTGGATGCGCTGTTCGACGCGCTGAGCGCGGCCGACAAGCAGTCCCGGCTGCAACAGGCGCCATGACCAGCCTGCGGCGCGCGATCGACTCCGCGACGGCAGTCCTGGCCGACGCCGGAATCGACTCCGCGCGTCACGATGCCGAGTTTCTGGCCGCTCATCTGACGGGCACCGACCGCGGCCGGTTGCCGCTGCTCGCCCCGCCCGCCGCGGAGTTCTTCGGGCGCTACGACGACGCCGTCGCCGCACGATCACGACGGATTCCCTTGCAGCACATCACCGGATCCGTGATGTTCGGGCCGGTCGAGCTACGCGTCGGTCCGGGGGTGTTCATCCCGCGGCCGGAGACCGAGGCGATGTTGGCATGGGCCACGGCGCAGCCGATCGCGGCGCGGCCGGTCATCGTCGACCTGTGCACGGGCTCCGGCGCGCTGGCCGTGGCCCTGGCCCACCATTGGCCCGCGGCCCGGGTGATCGGCATCGACGACTCGGACGCGGCCCTGCGCTACGCCCGTCGCAACATCGAGGGCACCGCGGTGGAACTCGTGCGCGCCGACGTCGGCACGCCCGGCATGCTGCCCGAACTCGACGGACGCGTCGATCTGATCGTCGCCAACCCGCCCTATGTTCCGGACGGCGCGGTGCTGGAACCCGAAGTGGCTCAACACGATCCCGCGCACGCGGTGTTCGGCGGGCCGGACGGGATGGCGGTGATCGCCGGCGTCGTCGCCCGCGCGGCGCGCTGGTTGCGTTGCGGCGGCCTGGTGGCCATCGAGCACGACGACTCGACATCGGCATCGACCATCGAATTACTGTCGGATGCAGGGGTTTTCGAGGACATCCGGGCTCGGCAGGATCTGGCCGGCCGACCCAGGTTCGTGACGGCTCGCAGAGGGGGCGGCGCAGATGAGTGAACTGTACGACTGCGCCGACCACGAGCAGCGTGCGCGCGGAATCTCGGCGGCGGCAGACACACTCAAGGCGGGCCGGCTGGTCGTCATGCCGACCGACACCGTCTACGGCATCGGCGCCGACGCCTTCGACAGCGACGCGGTGGCCGCGCTGCTGGCGGCCAAGGGGCGCGGACGCGACATGCCGGTGGGAGTGCTGGTGGGCTCGTGGCACACGATCGAGGGTCTGGTGTACGCCATGCCCGAGGGCGCGCGCGAACTGATCCGCGCGTTCTGGCCCGGCGCGCTGAGCCTCGTGGTGACGCAGGCCCCGTCGTTGCAGTGGGACCTCGGCGATGCCCGCGGCACGGTGATGGTGCGAATGCCGTTGCACCCCGTCGCGATCGAACTGCTCCGCGAGGTGGGTCCGATGGCCGTGTCCAGCGCAAATGTCTCCGGCCGCCCGCCCGCGGTCAACGCCGACGACGCGCGCAGGCAACTCGGTGACCTCGTCGAGGTCTACCTCGATGCCGGCCCGTCCGCCCAGCAGGCCGCGTCCACGATCGTCGACCTGACCGGCGACGCGCCGCGCGTCCTGCGGCCGGGCCCCGTCGGCACCGACCGCATCGCGGAGGTCCTCGGCCTGGACCCGGCAAGCCTGACGGTGCAGTAGGGTCTCGTGGTGTCCAGCGACGTAACCAGCCTTGCCGCAGGGTTGCTCGCATTGGCGGATCGTGGCGCCGGGGTGCCCCTGCGCGAGTTGGCTCTGGTCGGGCTGACCGCGGCGATCATCACCTACTTCGCGACCGGTCCGGTGCGTGTGCTGGCCACCCGGCTGGGAGCGGTCGCCTACCCCCGAGAGCGCGATGTGCACGTCACACCCACTCCCAGGATGGGCGGGCTGGCGATGTTTCTGGGCGTGCTGGCGGCCGTGTTTCTGGCGTCCCAGCTGCCCGCCCTGACCCGCGGCTTCGTCTACTCGACCGGCATGCCCGCGGTCCTGGTGGCGGGCGCGGTGATCATGGGCATCGGCCTGATCGACGACCGCTGGGGGCTGGACGCGCTGACCAAGTTCGCCGGCCAGATCACCGCGGCGAGCGTGCTGGTCACCATGGGCGTCGCGTGGAGCGTCCTATACATCCCGATCGGCGGCGTCGGCACCATCGTCCTGGACCAGGCGTCGTCGATCCTGCTCACCCTGGCGCTGACCGTATCGATCGTCAACGCGATGAATTTCGTCGACGGGCTCGACGGGCTGGCCGCGGGGCTGGGCCTGATCACCGCGCTGGCGATCTGTGTCTTCTCGGTCGGCCTGCTCCGTGACCACGGCGGTGACGTGCTCTTCTATCCGCCCGCCGTGATTTCGGTGGTGCTCGCCGGCGCCTGTCTGGGCTTTCTGCCGCACAACTTCCACCGGGCCCGGATCTTCATGGGCGATTCGGGCTCGATGCTGATCGGCCTGATGCTCGCGGCGGCGTCCACCACCGCCGCCGGCCCCATCTCGCAGAACGCCTACGGCGCCCGCGACGTGTTTGCTCTGCTGTCACCGTTCCTGTTGGTGGTGGCGGTGATGTTCGTGCCGATGCTCGACCTTCTGCTGGCGATCGTCCGCCGCACCCGCGCGGGCCGCAGCGCGTTCAGCCCCGACAAGATGCACCTGCACCACCGGTTGCTGCAGATCGGTCATTCCCATCGCCGAGTGGTCCTGCTGATCTATCTGTGGGTCGGCATCGTCGCGTTCGGGGCGGCGAGCACGATCTTCTTCAATCCGCGCCATACCGCGGCGGTGATGCTGGGCGCGATTGTCGTCGCGGGCATCGCGACGGCGATCCCGCTGCTGCGCCGCCGCGACGACTACCAGGACGACTACCGAGACGACTACGACGAGGACGACGGCAAAGACTACGACGCTCGGTAGTAGGGGGCTCTACCTTGTGGTACGGTGCAGCTAGAACCCCGAAATCAAACCTCGTGGGTTGCCGGCCACCCGGCTCATCGGATACCTATCCGAGCGCGCCGACGCACGACCGACAAAGGGAGCTACCCCTTGGGTGATTCCAGCGCGACGACTGCGATACGCTCTGCGGGCCACCGATCGGTCGGATGGGTGGTACCGGCTCCGCCAACCCGGGATTGAGGTACTGAAGTGACGACACCAGCGCAGGACGCGCCGTTGGTGTTTCCCGCCGTTGCCTTCCGCCCGGTTCGTCTCCTTGTTATCAGCGTCGTGCTCGCAGCGGGGGTGACCGTGCTCACCGGTCTGGCCGGCCGCCTGATGTTCGGGGTGTTCTTCGGTATCGGACTGTTGCTCGGTTTGCTCAACGCGCTTCTGGTGCGGCGTTCCGTGGGCGCGATCACGGCGAAAGAACATCCGCTGAAGAAGGCGATGGCGCTCAACTCGGCGTCCCGGCTGGCGATCATCACCATCGCCGCCCTGATCCTCGCGGGTGTGTTCCGGCCCAATGGCCTGGGCGCGATGTTCGGCCTGGCGCTGTTCCAGGTGATGCTGGTGTTCTCGACGTCGCTGCCGGTCTTGAAGAAGTTGCGCGAGGAGCAGCGCCTCGCGTCCGCGGGCGGCGGCGCCGACGGGTCCGAAGGGAGCATTACCAGCGATGACTGAGACGGTCCTGGCCGGCACCGGAATCGAGGTCGGCCACCACGACACCAAGATCTGGCTGGGGATGCATGTCAACGTCGACACGGTGTTGTCGACGGGGATCGCCGCGGTGATCGTGATTGCGCTGGCGTTCTACCTGAAAGCCAAGGTGACCTCGAAGGGCGTGCCGGGCGGCGTGCAGTTGTTCTGGGAGGCCATCACCATCCAGATGCGCGACCAGATCGAGAGTGCCATCGGGATGCGGATCGCCCCGTTCGTGCTTCCGCTGGCGGTCACCATCTTCGTGTTCATTTTGATCTCCAACTGGTTGTCGGTCCTTCCGTTGCAGTACGCCGACAAGGACGGGCATCCCAAGGAGTTGCTTTCGTCAGCCGCCGGGGACATCAACTATGTGCTCGCGCTGGCTCTGTTCGTGTTCCTGTGCTACCACGCCGCCGGAATCTGGCGCCGCGGCATCATCGGGCACCCGGTCAGGGTGCTCAAGGGACACGTCGCCTTCCTGGCGCCGATCAACATCGTCGAAGAGCTCGCCAAGCCGATCTCGTTGTCCCTCCGTCTTTTCGGCAACATCTTCGCCGGCGGCATCCTCGTGTCGCTGATCGCGCTCCTGGGGCCGGCCGTAATGTGGGCGCCGAATGCGATCTGGAAAACGTTCGACCTGTTCGTCGGGGCTATTCAGGCCTTCATTTTCTCCATTCTGACCGTGTTGTATTTCAGTCAGGCGATGGAGCTGGAAGACGAACACCACTAGCCCACTACTAGCCGAAGCACCACAACAGAAGCCTGGTAGAGCGCTACCAGTTATCAAGGAGGATAAAGAAATGGCGGATGCAAATCTGCTCGGACTCGGCGCCTACATCGGCGGTGGCCTGATCATGGCCGGCGGTGCGATCGGCGCCGGTATCGGTGACGGTATTGCGGGTAACGCGCTGGTTTCCGGCATCGCCCGGCAGCCCGAGGCGCAGGGACGGTTGTTCACCCCGTTCTTCATCACCGTCGGTCTGGTCGAGGCGGCGTACTTCATCAACCTGGCCTTCATGGCGTTGTTCGTCTTCGGCGCGCCAATCTCTCCCACTCAGTAATCCACTGTGATCGGCGACGCGAGCACTCTCGTTCTGGCCGGAGGCGAGGGCGGAGAAGGCGGCGGAAGCTCCTTCCTCATCCCCAACGGCACGTTCTTCTTCGTGCTGGCCATCTTCCTTCTCGTGCTGGCCATCATCGGCACCTTCGTGGTGCCGCCGATCATGAAGGTGTTGCGGGAACGCGACGCCATGGTCGCCAAGACGGCCGCCGACAGCAAGAAGGCGGCCGAGCAGTTCGCCGCTGCGCAGGACGATTACGAAGCGGCGTTGAAAGAGGCCCGGGTCGAGGCGTCGGCGTTGCGCGACAATGCCCGCGCGGACGGCCGTAAGGTCGTCGACGACGCTCGCGCCGCGGCCGAGCAGCACGTTGCCGCGACGTTGGCGCAGGCCAACGACCAATTGAAGCGGGAGCGCGACGCCGTCGAATTGGATCTGCGCGCCAATGTCGCGTCCATGTCGACGACCCTGGCCAGCCGAATCCTCGGTGTCGACGTCACCCCTTCAACCACGACGAGGTAGGCGATGTCGACGTTTTTCGGGCCGGTTTTCTTCTCGCAGCTCGCCGGGTTCGCGATCATCGTGTTCATCGTGGTGCGTTACGCCGTGCCGCCGGTGCGCAAGTTGATGACCGCGCGCCAGGACACCGTGCGCCAGCAATTGAAGGACTCGTTGGCGGCCGCTGAGCGGCTGACCGAGTCGACCACGGCGCACAGCAACGCCGTGGAGTCCGCTAAGGAAGAGGCCGAGCGGGTCGTCGCGGAGGCCAAGGCGGATACCGAACGCATCAGGGAACAGTTGCAGGCCCAGTCCGAAGTCGATGCGGACCGCATCAAGGCACAAGGCGGCCGCCAGGTCGACCTGCTGCGGGCACAGCTCAGCCGTCAGCTTCGTCTGGAGCTGGGCCACGAGTCCGTGCGCCAGGCAGGGGAATTGGTGCGCAACTACGTCGCGGACCCGGGTCAGCAGTCGGCCACCGTCGATCGTTTCCTGGACGAACTCGACGAGATGGCGCCGGAGCCGGCGGAAGTTCAGTTCCCCCTGCTGGCGAAGTTCCGCTCGGCCAGCCGGCGCGCGCTGGGCAACCTGGGGGACCGGCTCGGTTCCATCGCCAAGGACCTCGACAACCCGGCTTTGGAGAAGCTCTCCGACGAGCTCGTATCGGTGGCGCAACTGCTGAATAAGGAACTCGTCGTCACCCGGTACCTCACCGTGCCCGCCGAAGACGCGTCCCCGAGGGTGAAGTTGCTCGAGCGCTTGGTGGCCGACAAGGTTGGCGCCCCGACCCTCGACGTGCTGCGGGCCGCCGTTTCGGAGCGTTGGTCGACCAACTCGGATCTAGTCGACGCGATCGAACACGTGTCCAGGCAAGCGCTGTTGGAGGTCGCCGAACGCGAAGAGCGGGTCGACGAGGTCGAAGACCAATTGTTCCGCTTCTCCCGCATTCTCGCAGCTCAGCCTCGCCTGGCCATCCTCCTGGGCGACTACGGTGTCCCGGCCGAAGGACGCGTCGGATTGCTGCGCAATGTGCTCAAGTGCGCGACCGGCAGGGCCAACAGGATCACGAACTCGCTGCTGGCCCACACCGTGGAGCTGCTGCGCGGCCAGTCGGCGGACGAGGCCGTGCTGTTTCTGGCCGAGGCGGCGGTGGCGCGCCGGGGCGAAGTCGTCGCGCAGGTCAGTGCGGCGGCAGAGCTCAGCGACGCCCAGCGCACGCGCCTTACCGAAGTGCTGAGCCGCATCTACGCCCACCCGGTGGCAATCCAGCTGCAGATCGACCCGGAGTTGCTGGGAGGACTATTGATCTCCGTGGGCGACGAGGTGATCGACGGTACGCTCTCGTCTCGCCTGACCGCGGCCGAAGCCCAACTGCCAGATTAGAAGCGCAGCCCGACAAACCCGAACTAGCCTGTACAAACCGAAGTAGGAGTACGAAAAGCCATGGCAGACCTGACAATCTCCGCCGATGACATTCAGAGTGCCATCGAGGAGTACGTAAGCTCCTTCACCGCCGACACCTCCCGCGAAGAGGTCGGCACGGTCGTCGACGCCGGGGATGGCATCGCGCACGTGGAGGGCTTGCCGTCGGTGATGACCCAGGAGTTGCTGGAGTTCCCCGGCGGGGTCCTCGGCGTGGCCCTCAACCTTGACGAACACAGCGTCGGCGCGGTCATCCTGGGTGACTTCGAAAACATCGAAGAAGGCCAGCAGGTCAAGCGCACCGGCGAAGTCCTGTCGGTTCCGGTGGGTGACGCCTTCCTGGGACGTGTCGTCAATCCGCTCGGCCAGCCGATCGACGGCGGCGGCGACATCGACACCGACACGCGGCGTGCGCTGGAGTTGCAGGCGCCGTCGGTGGTGCAGCGGCAAAGCGTGAGCGAACCCCTGCAGACCGGCATCAAGGCCATCGACGCGATGACCCCGATCGGCCGCGGCCAGCGCCAGCTGATCATCGGCGACCGCAAGACCGGCAAGACCGCGGTGTGTGTGGACACCATCCTCAACCAGCGGCAGAACTGGGAGACCGGCGACGAGAAGAAGCAGGTGCGCTGCGTCTACGTGGCCATCGGGCAGAAGGGCACCACGATCGCTTCGGTGCGCCGCGCGCTCGACGAGGGCGGCGCCATGGACTACACCACCATCGTCGCCGCTCCCGCCTCGGACTCGGCTGGCTTCAAATGGCTTGCGCCCTATACCGGTTCGGCGATCGCCCAGCACTGGATGTACGACGGCAAGCACGTGCTGATCGTCTTCGACGACCTGACCAAGCAGGCCGAGGCCTACCGCGCCATCTCGCTGCTGCTGCGCCGTCCGCCCGGCCGCGAGGCATACCCGGGCGACGTGTTCTATCTGCACTCGCGGCTCCTCGAGCGCTGCGCCAAGCTGTCCGATGACCTCGGCGGCGGATCGCTGACCGGGCTGCCGATCATCGAGACCAAGGCCAACGACATCTCGGCCTACATTCCGACCAACGTCATCTCGATCACCGACGGCCAGTGCTTCCTGGAGACCGACCTGTTCAACCAGGGCGTGCGACCGGCCATCAACGTGGGCGTGTCGGTGTCGCGTGTCGGTGGTGCTGCGCAGATCAAGGCGATGAAGGAGGTGGCCGGAAGCCTCCGTCTGGACCTGTCGCAATACCGCGAGCTGGAGTCCTTCGCTGCCTTCGCCTCCGACCTCGACGAGACGTCGAAAAAGCAGCTGGAGCGCGGCGAGCGGCTGGTCGAGCTGCTCAAGCAACCGCAGTTCGCGCCGATGCCCGTTGAGGAGCAGGTAATTTCGATCTTCCTGGGCACCGGCGGACACCTGGACTCGGTGCCGGTGGAAGACGTCAAGCGTTTCGAAGCCGAACTCCTGGAACACATCCGGGCTTCCGAGGAGAAGTTCCTCGAGGGGATCCGCGAGAGCCAGAAGCTGGGCGAGGAATCCGAAGAGAAGCTGACCGACATCATCAACCACTTCAAGAAGGGCTTCGCGGCCACGGGTGGCGGGTCGGTGGTCCCCGACGAGCACGTCGATGCCCTTGACGAAGAGGACCTGGGCAAGGAATCCGTGCAAGTCAAGAAGGAAAAGCCCAAGGACAAGAAGGAGTCCAAGGGCGGCAAGAAGGACAAGAAGTAGCTAACAATGGCTGCCACACTTCGCGAATTGCGCGGACGGATCCGCTCGGCGGGGTCGATCAAGAAGATCACCAAGGCCCAGGAGTTGATCGCGACCTCGCGCATCGGTAAGGCGCAAACCCGGCTGGAAGCAGCCAGGCCTTACGCGTTCGAGATCACCCGGATGCTGACCACCCTGTCCGCCGAAGCCGCCCTGGACCATCCGCTGCTCGTCGAGCGCGCGGAGCCTAAGCGGGCCGGCGTGCTGGTGGCGTCTTCTGACCGGGGTTTGTGCGGCGCGTACAACTCGAGCATCTTCCGCCGCTCCGAGGAACTGTTCTCCCTGCTGAGGGAGGAAGGAAAGCAACCGGTTCTCTACACCGTCGGGCGTAAGGCGCAGAACTACTTCAGGTTCCGGAACTGGGACATCACCGAATCGTGGACGGGCTTCTCGGAGCAACCGAAATACGAGGACGCGGCTGAAATCGGTACGGCGTTGGTCGACGCATTCATGCGGGGTAGTGGCGACGACGAGTCCGAAGACGGTCAGGGCGTGGACGAATTGCACATCGTCTATTCGGAATTCAAGTCGATGATGTCGCAGACGGCGGTGGCCCACCGCATCGCGCCTTTGCTGGTGGAGTACGTCGAGGAAGATCAGGGGCTACACACGCTGTACTCGTTCGAGCCGGATGCGACGACGCTGTTCGACGCGCTACTGCCGCGCTACCTGACCACGCGTGTGTATGCGGCATTGCTGGAATCCGCGGCATCGGAGTTGGCGTCGCGTCAGCGGGCCATGAAGTCGGCTACCGACAACGCAGACGACCTCATCAAGGCTCTGACGCTGGAAGCAAACCGTGAGCGGCAGGCTCAGATCACCCAGGAAATCAGCGAAATCGTCGGCGGCGCAAACGCGCTCGCTGACGCCGCGAAGTAGTCCACGAGGAAGCGAAGAAGACATGACTGCTACATCGGAAACAAAGACCGGCAACTCGAAAGGCTCCGAGACCAGCGGCCGCGTGGTTCGGATCACTGGGCCGGTCGTGGACGTCGAATTCCCGCGGGGTTCGGTACCGGAGCTTTTCAACGCCCTGCATGCCGAGATCAAATACGAGGAACTCGCCAAGACCCTGACGTTGGAGGTCGCGCAGCACCTCGGCGACAACCTGGTGCGCACCATCTCGATGCAACCCACCGACGGACTGGTGCGCGGCGTCGAGGTGACCGACACCGGTAACTCGATCTCTGTGCCGGTCGGCGAGGAAGTCAAGGGCCACGTCTTCAACGCGCTGGGCTACTGCCTGGACAAGCCCGGCTACGGCGAAGACTTCGACCACTGGTCGATTCACCGCAAGCCGCCGAAGTTCGAGGACCTCGAACCCCGCACCGAAATGCTGGAAACCGGCCTCAAGGTCGTCGACCTGCTCACTCCGTATGTGCGTGGCGGCAAGATCGCCCTGTTCGGCGGTGCCGGCGTGGGCAAGACCGTGCTCATCCAGGAAATGATCAACCGCATCGCCCGAAACTTCGGTGGCACTTCGGTGTTCGCCGGCGTGGGGGAGCGCACCCGTGAGGGCAACGACCTGTGGGTGGAGCTCAAGGAAGCCGACGTGCTCAAGGACACCGCGCTGGTGTTCGGTCAGATGGACGAGCCGCCCGGCACCCGTATGCGCGTGGCGTTGTCGGCGCTGACGATGGCGGAGTGGTTCCGCGACGAGGCGGGCCAGGACGTGCTGCTGTTCATCGACAACATCTTCCGGTTCACCCAGGCCGGTTCGGAGGTGTCGACGCTGCTCGGCCGTATGCCGTCCGCGGTGGGATACCAGCCGACGCTAGCCGACGAGATGGGTGAGCTGCAGGAACGCATCACTTCGACCCGAGGCCGTTCGATCACGTCCATGCAGGCCGTCTACGTGCCAGCTGACGACTACACCGACCCGGCGCCGGCGACCACCTTCGCTCACCTCGACGCCACCACCGAGCTGTCCCGAAACGTTTTCTCGAAGGGCATCTTCCCGGCGGTGGACCCGCTGGCGTCGAGCTCGACCATCCTGGACCCCAGCGTCGTGGGCGACGAGCACTACCGCGTGGCGCAGGAAGTCATCCGAATCCTGCAGCGCTACAAGGACCTCCAGGACATCATCGCCATCCTCGGTATCGACGAACTGTCCGAAGAGGACAAGCAGCTGGTCAACCGGGCCCGTCGGATCGAGCGATTCCTGTCGCAGAACATGATGGCGGCCGAGCAGTTCACGGGTCAGCCGGGTTCCACCGTCCCCGTCAAGGAGACCATCGAGGCATTCGACAAGCTGGCCAAGGGCGACTTCGACCACGTACCCGAGCAGGCGTTCTTCCTGATCGGGGGCCTCGACGACTTGGCCAAGAAGGCCGAGACCTTCGACGTCAAATTGTGATCGAGCCCAGCGGGCCTGAAAGAGCGCTGAAAGGTGGTGTGGCATGGCCGAATTGAACGTTGAAATCGTCGCTGTCGATCGCAAGATCTGGTCGGGAGAGGCAACGTTTCTGTTCACCCGCACCACCGTCGGCGAGATCGGAATCCTTCCGCACCACATCCCACTGGTGGCGCAACTCGTCGACGATGCCATGGTGCGCGTCGAGCGGGAAGACGGAGACGATCTCCGTGTCGCGGTGGATGGCGGCTTCATATCGGTGACCGAAGAGGGTGTCACCGTTCTCGCCGAGTCTGCGGAGTTCGAAAAGGACATCAACGAGAGCGCCGCCAAAGAGGATTCCGAGTCTGACGACCCGAAGACCGCCGCCAGGGGCCGCGCCAGATTGCGCGCCCTCGGCGCGCTCGACTGACCGCCTCGGGCCATTAGATGAGCGCGCCCGTGGTCGTCATGGCCGTGCTCACCATCGTCTTGGGGGTCGCCGTCCTGGCGCTGAGCTACCGGCTGTGGAAGCTGCGTCAGGGCGGGACGGCCGGGATCATGCGGGACATCCCCGCCGTCGGGGGTCACGGCTGGCGGCACGGCGTCATCCGGTACCGCGGCGGCGAGGCCGCCTTCTATCGGTTGTCCAGCCTGCGGCTATGGCCGGATCGCCGGCTCAGCCGGCGCGGTGTGGAGATCATCGCCCGGCGCGGGCCCCGCGGCGACGAGTACGACATCATGACCGACGAGATCGTCGTCCTGGAACTGCGCGACAGCACGCAGGATCGACGGTCGGGTTACGAGATCGCGCTCGACCAGGGCGCGCTGACGGCGTTCTTGTCGTGGTTGGAGTCTCGGCCTTCGCCCCGCGCGCGCGGCCGCAGCGTGTGAGGGCCGGCCGCTAACTCGCCGCGCCGCCGCCCGGGCGCCACAGCACGTCGTTGCCCCCGTTGGCCACCCGCGCCAGGATGAACAGCAGATCCGACAGCCGGTTCAGGTACTTCGCCGGCAAGACGCTGACGCCGTCCGGGTGCGCGTCGACGGCCGCCCAGGCCGAGCGCTCCGCTCTGCGGACCACTGTGCGGGCGACGTGCAACAGCGCCGACAGAGGCGAACCACCGGGCAGCACAAAGGAATTCAGCGCAGGCAGGTCTTCGTTGTAACGGTCACACCAGCCCTCCAGCCGGTCGATATACGGCTGGCTGACTCGCAGCGGAGGATACTTCGGGTTCTCCACCACGGGCGTCGACAGATCCGCGCCCGCATCGAACAGATCGTTCTGAATCTGCCGCAGCGCGTCCGCGATCTCCGGTTCGGGACCGCCCAGCTCGATAGCCACGCCGATCGCGGAGTTGGCCTCGTCGCAGTCGGCATACGCCGCCAGCCGAGCGTCGTTCTTGGACACGCGTGAGAAATCGCTCAATCCCGTGGTTCCGTCGTCGCCGGTGCGCGTATAGATGCGGGTCAGGTGTACTGCCATGACCAAAACGGTACCGGGCAGACCCCCTTGGCTGACTGACAAGGCGATACCGCTTCACTAGACTGACGCGGGTGGCTGAGCGATTCATGGTGACCGGCGGCAACCGGTTGTCCGGCCGAGTCGCAGTCGGGGGCGCGAAGAACAGCGTGCTCAAGCTCATGGCCGCCACGTTGCTGGCCGAAGGCACCAGCACCATCACCAACTGTCCCGACATCCTCGACGTGCCGCTGATGGCGGAGGTGCTGCGAGGCCTGGGTGCCACCGTCGAGCTCGACGGCGACGTCGCCCGGATCACCTCGCCCGACGAGCCCAAGTACGACGCCGATTTCGCCGCGGTGCGGCAGTTCCGCGCCTCGGTCTGCGTGCTGGGCCCCCTGGTGGGGCGGTGCAAGCGTGCCAGGGTGGCGCTGCCGGGCGGCGACGCGATCGGGTCGCGCCCGTTAGACATGCACCAGGCAGGCCTCAGACAGCTCGGCGCGCACTGCAACATCGAGCACGGCTGCGTCGTGGCGCAGGCGGACACCTTGCGCGGCGCGGAGATTCAATTGGAGTTCCCTTCGGTGGGCGCCACCGAGAACATCCTGATGGCCGCCGTCCTCGCCGAAGGCGTCACCACGATCCACAACGCCGCGCGCGAGCCCGACGTCGTCGACCTGTGCACGATGCTGAACCAGATGGGCGCCCAGGTCGAAGGCGCGGGTTCACCGACGATGACGATCACCGGTGTTCCGCGGCTCTATCCGACCGAGCACCGCGTGATCGGGGACCGCATCGTGGCCGCCACCTGGGGCATTGCCGCCGCGATGACGCGCGGCGACATCACGGTCACGGGAATAGATCCGCTGCATCTGCAGTTGGTCCTGCACAAGCTGCACGACGCAGGTGCCACCGTCACCCAAACGGATGACAGTTTCCGGGTGGCCCAGTACGAGCGGCCTAAGGCCGTCAACGTTGCGACGTTGCCGTTCCCGGGGTTTCCGACCGATCTGCAGCCGATGGCCATCGCGCTGGCTTCGATCGCCGACGGCACGTCGATGATCACGGAAAACGTGTTCGAGGCGCGGTTCCGGTTCGTCGAGGAGATGATCCGGCTCGGCGCCGACGCCCGTACCGACGGACACCACGCCGTGGTGCGGGGCCTGCCGCAACTGTCCAGCGCGCCGGTCTGGTGCTCGGACATTCGGGCCGGCGCCGGGCTGGTGCTCGCGGGACTGGTCGCGGACGGAGAAACCGAGGTCCACGACGTTTTTCACATCGATCGCGGCTACCCGTTGTTCGTCGAGAACCTGGCGTTTTTGGGAGCGGAGATCGAGAGGGTAGAGTAGGGCGCGTGCTCGACCGCCCCCCTCGGGGAGCGTCTCGCACAGATCGCCAAAAACCGGGGCTTGACTCCACTGCCGGATCCGTATTAAGCTGGCAGGGTTGCCCCGAAGCGGGCGAGAAACAAGCAAGAAGTGTTGTTTGAGAACTCAATAGTGTGTTTGGTGTTTTTGTTTGTTGTTGTTTTTTGACCATACTTACGCCCCCCGTGTGTGGGTATGGTCGTTTTTTGATGCCAGTTAATTGGTGTCTTTTTGTTAGGTCAGATTTTCTCTGATTTGAATTCACCTCGCCTTGCGAGGAGTTTTTGTTTGGAGAGTTTGATCCTGGCTCAGGACGAACGCTGGCGGCGTGCTTAACACATGCAAGTCGAACGGAAAGGTCTCTTCGGAGATACTCGAGTGGCGAACGGGTGAGTAACACGTGGGTAATCTGCCCTGCACATCGGGATAAGCCTGGGAAACTGGGTCTAATACCGGATATGACCTCGGGACGCATGTCCTCTGGTGGAAAGCTTTTGCGGTGTGGGATGGGCCCGCGGCCTATCAGCTTGTTGGTGGGGTGATGGCCTACCAAGGCGACGACGGGTAGCCGGCCTGAGAGGGTGTCCGGCCACACTGGGACTGAGATACGGCCCAGACTCCTACGGGAGGCAGCAGTGGGGAATATTGCACAATGGGCGCAAGCCTGATGCAGCGACGCCGCGTGGGGGATGACGGCCTTCGGGTTGTAAACCTCTTTCAGCAGGGACGAAGCGCAAGTGACGGTACCTGCAGAAGAAGCACCGGCCAACTACGTGCCAGCAGCCGCGGTAATACGTAGGGTGCGAGCGTTGTCCGGAATTACTGGGCGTAAAGAGCTCGTAGGTGGTTTGTCGCGTTGTTCGTGAAATCTCACGGCTTAACTGTGAGCGTGCGGGCGATACGGGCAGACTGGAGTACTGCAGGGGAGACTGGAATTCCTGGTGTAGCGGTGGAATGCGCAGATATCAGGAGGAACACCGGTGGCGAAGGCGGGTCTCTGGGCAGTAACTGACGCTGAGGAGCGAAAGCGTGGGGAGCGAACAGGATTAGATACCCTGGTAGTCCACGCCGTAAACGGTGGGTACTAGGTGTGGGTTTCCTTCCTTGGGATCCGTGCCGTAGCTAACGCATTAAGTACCCCGCCTGGGGAGTACGGCCGCAAGGCTAAAACTCAAAGGAATTGACGGGGGCCCGCACAAGCGGCGGAGCATGTGGATTAATTCGATGCAACGCGAAGAACCTTACCTGGGTTTGACATGCACAGGACGCGTCTAGAGATAGGCGTTCCCTTGTGGCCTGTGTGCAGGTGGTGCATGGCTGTCGTCAGCTCGTGTCGTGAGATGTTGGGTTAAGTCCCGCAACGAGCGCAACCCTTGTCTCATGTTGCCAGCGGGTAATGCCGGGGACTCGTGAGAGACTGCCGGGGTCAACTCGGAGGAAGGTGGGGATGACGTCAAGTCATCATGCCCCTTATGTCCAGGGCTTCACACATGCTACAATGGCCGGTACAAAGGGCTGCGATACCGCAAGGTTAAGCGAATCCTTTTAAAGCCGGTCTCAGTTCGGATCGGGGTCTGCAACTCGACCCCGTGAAGTCGGAGTCGCTAGTAATCGCAGATCAGCAACGCTGCGGTGAATACGTTCCCGGGCCTTGTACACACCGCCCGTCACGTCATGAAAGTCGGTAACACCCGAAGCCAGTGGCCTAACCCTTTGGGAGGGAGCTGTCGAAGGTGGGATCGGCGATTGGGACGAAGTCGTAACAAGGTAGCCGTACCGGAAGGTGCGGCTGGATCACCTCCTTTCTAAGGAGCACCACGAAAAGCACTCCAATTGGTGGGGTGCGAGCCGTGAGGGGTTCTCGTCTGTAGTGGACGGAAGCCGGGTGCACAACAACAAGCAAGCCAGACACACTATTGGGTCCTGAGGCAACACTCAGGTGTTGTCCCACCATCTTGGTGGTGGGGTGTGGTGTTTGACTATTGGATAGTGGTTGCGAGCATCTAATGGATGCGCTGCTTAGCGGTAGCGTGTTCATAAATGTAATTTTTCTTTGGTTTTTTGTGTTTGTAAGTGAATAAGGGCGCATGGTGGATGCCTTGGCATCGAGAGCCGATGAAGGACGTGGGAGGCTGCGATATGCCTCGGGGAGCTGTCAACCGAGCGTTGATCCGAGGATTTCCGAATGGGGAAACCCAGCACGAGTGATGTCGTGTTACTCGCTTCTGAATATATAGGTTGCGAGAGGTAACGCGGGGAAGTGAAACATCTCAGTACCCGTAGGAAAAGAAAACAATTGTGATTCCGCTAGTAGTGGCGAGCGAACGCGGAACATGGCTAAACCGCATGCATGTGTAACCGGGTAGGGGTTGTGTGTGCGGGGTTGTGGGATTGATACATCTCAGCTCTACCTGGCTGAGGGGTAGTCAGAAAGTGTCGTGGTTAGCGGAAGTGGCCTGGGACGGTCCGCCGCAGACGGTGAGAGCCCGGTACGCGAAAACCCGACACCTACCTTGTATCAACTCCCGAGTAGCAGCGGGCCCGTGGAATCTGCTGTGAATCTGCCGGGACCACCCGGTAAGCCTAAATACTACTCGATGACCGATAGCGGATTAGTACCGTGAGGGAATGGTGAAAAGTACCCCGGGAGGGGAGTGAAAGAGTACCTGAAACCGTGTGCCTACAATCCGTCAGAGCCTCCTCGTGGGGTGATGGCGTGCCTTTTGAAGAATGAGCCTGCGAGTCAGGGACATGTCGCGAGGTTAACCCGTGTGGGGTAGCCGCAGCGAAAGCGAGTCTGAATAGGGCGTATCCCCTTTTGGGGTGTAGTGGCGTGTTCTGGACCCGAAGCGGAGTGATCTACCCATGGCCAGGGTGAAGCGCGGGTAAGACCGCGTGGAGGCCCGAACCCACTTAGGTTGAAGACTGAGGGGATGAGTTGTGGGTAGGGGTGAAAGGCCAATCAAACTCCGTGATAGCTGGTTCTCCCCGAAATGCATTTAGGTGCAGCGTTGCGTGATTCACCACGGAGGTAGAGCTACTGGATGGCCGATGGGCCCTACTAGGTTACTGACGTCAGCCAAACTCCGAATGCCGTGGTGTACAGCGTGGCAGTGAGACGGCGGGGGATAAGCTCCGTACGTCGAAAGGGAAACAGCCCAGATCGCCGGCTAAGGCCCCTAAGCGTGTGCTAAGTGGGAAAGGATGTGCAGTCGCAGAGACAACCAGGAGGTTGGCTTAGAAGCAGCCACCCTTGAAAGAGTGCGTAATAGCTCACTGGTCAAGTGATTGTGCGCCGATAATGTAGCGGGGCTCAAGCACACCGCCGAAGCCGCGGCAACCGTAAGGTTGGGTAGGGGAGCGTCCCCCTTTCTGCGAAGCCATTGGGTGACCGATGGTGGAGGATGGGGGAGTGAGAATGCAGGCATGAGTAGCGATAAGGCAAGTGAGAACCTTGCCCGCCGTAAGACCAAGGGTTCCTGGGCCAGGCCAGTCCGCCCAGGGTGAGTCGGGACCTAAGGCGAGGCCGACAGGCGTAGTCGATGGACAACGGGTTGATATTCCCGTACCCGTGTGTGGGCGCCCGTGATGAATCAACTCTGCTAACCACCCAAATGGTGGTCTATCAAACCCTTCGGGGTGCGAGGATCGCCGGCTGCGTGGGACCCGGGTTGGTAGTAGTCAAGCGATGGGGTGACGCAGGAAGGTAGCCGTACCAGTCAGTGGTAATACTGGGGTAAGCCTGTAGGGAGAGCGATAGGTAAATCCGTCGCTCACTAATCCTGAGAGGTGATGCATAGCCGGTTGAGGCGAATTCGGTGATCCTCTGCTGCCAAGAAAAGCCTCTAGCGAGCACACACACGGCCCGTACCCCAAACCGACACAGGTGGTCAGGTAGAGCATACCAAGGCGTACGAGATAACTATGGTTAAGGAACTCGGCAAAATGCCCCCGTAACTTCGGGAGAAGGGGGACCGAAATACCGTGAACACCCTTGCGGTGGAAGCGGGATTCGGTCGCAGAAACCAGTGAGAAGCGACTGTTTACTAAAAACACAGGTCCGTGCGAAGTCGCAAGACGATGTATACGGACTGACGCCTGCCCGGTGCTGGAAGGTTAAGAGGACCCGTTAACTCGTAAGGGTGAAGCGGAGAATTTAAGCCCCAGTAAACGGCGGTGGTAACTATAACCATCCTAAGGTAGCGAAATTCCTTGTCGGGTAAGTTCCGACCTGCACGAATGGCGTAACGACTTCTCAACTGTCTCAACCATAGACTCGGCGAAATTGCATTACGAGTAAAGATGCTCGTTACGCGCGGCAGGACGAAAAGACCCCGGGACCTTCACTATAGCTTGGTATTGGTGTTCGGTACGGTTTGTGTAGGATAGGTGGGAGACTGTGAAACCTCGACGCTAGTTGGGGTGGAGTCGTTGTTGAAATACCACTCTGATCGTATTGGATACCTAACGTCGAACCGTATATCCGGTTCACGGACAGTGCCTGGTGGGTAGTTTAACTGGGGCGGTTGCCTCCTAAAATGTAACGGAGGCGCCCAAAGGTTCCCTCAACCTGGACGGCAATCAGGTGTTGAGTGTAAATGCACAAGGGAGCTTGACTGCGAGACTTACAAGTCAAGCAGGGACGAAAGTCGGGATTAGTGATCCGGCACCTCTGAGTGGAAGGGGTGTCGCTCAACGGATAAAAGGTACCCCGGGGATAACAGGCTGATCTTCCCCAAGAGTCCATATCGACGGGATGGTTTGGCACCTCGATGTCGGCTCGTCGCATCCTGGGGCTGGAGCAGGTCCCAAGGGTTGGGCTGTTCGCCCATTAAAGCGGCACGCGAGCTGGGTTTAGAACGTCGTGAGACAGTTCGGTCTCTATCCGCCGCGCGCGTCAGAAGCTTGAGGAAACCTGTCCCTAGTACGAGAGGACCGGGACGGACGAACCTCTAGTGCACCAGTTGTTCCACCAGGAGCACGGCTGGATAGCTACGTTCGGACAGGATAACCGCTGAAAGCATCTAAGCGGGAAACCTTCTCCAAGATCAGGCTTCTCACTCTTTTAGAGAGATAAGGCCCCCCGCAGACTACGGGATCGATAGGCCAGACCTGGAAGTTCCAGCAATGGGCGAAGGGAACTGGCACTAACCGGCCGAAAACTTACCAACACAAATCGCAACCACTATTCGGTACTCACGACATTCGTCGTGAGACACCACACCCCCCATCAATACACTTGAATGGAAAAATAAATAGAGTTACGGCGGCCACAGCGACAGGGAAACGCCCGGTCCCATCCCGAACCCGGAAGCTAAGCCTGTCAGCGCCAATGGTACTGCCCTATTCGGGTGGAAGAGTCGGACACCGCCGAACATATACAAAAACACCCCCTGCAAAGGGGGTGTTTTTGCATTCTCGATCGGCCCTCGCGGGCGTAACCTGCCTGCGAATTCAGGGGCTGATTTTTCGCGGTGCCGTTACGCGCGCGGGCGTGCCGCGGGCATGCCGCTAGTCGAACAGCGTCAGGTCCGCCGGCGCGCGCTTCTTTTCCAAGGCGAGCAGCGTCCTCTTGCGGTCCAGGCCGCCGCCGTAGCCGGTGAGGCTGCCGCTCGCGCCGATGACGCGGTGGCACGGGACGATGATCGCGATGGGATTGTGCCCGTTGGCCAGTCCGACCGCACGCGCGGCGCCGGGTGCGCCGACCTGTTCGGCGATTTCTCCGTAGGAGCGGGTTTCGCCGTACGGGATGGTCAGCAGCGCCTGCCAGACCCGTCGCTGAAATTCGCTGCCGCGCATGTCGAGTTCGACATCGAAGTCGGTGAGCTCGCCGGCGAAGTACGCGTCGAGTTGCGCGACGGCGTCGTCGAACACCCCGTCATCCAGAGCCCAGTCGGCGCGGCTCGGTTCATAGGTCTGGTCGACCATCCTCAAATTCGTCAGCGTGCGGCCCCGGCCGGCCAGGGTGAGGGGGCCGATCG
This sequence comes from Mycobacterium sp. NGS68, assembly GCF_059812195.1. NCBI lineage: Bacteria > Bacillati > Actinomycetota > Actinomycetes > Mycobacteriales > Mycobacteriaceae > Mycobacterium > Mycobacterium sp. NGS68. Next base: position 70,227 of record NZ_JCALCE010000002.1, read on the forward strand.
GGCTGTCGATGGTGCGGTAATGAATCATGCGACCTCCTGGGGCCATTGGTTTACCGGATGATCGAGAGTGGTCCACAAATGCTGGACCGCGTAGGAGCGCCAGGGCCGCCAGCGTGCGCTGCGTTCGGTGAGCGTCCGCTCGCGGGCGGGGAGGCCGAGTCGCTCCGCGGCCAGCCTCAGGCCGAGGTCGCTGGCCGGGAAGGCGTCTGGATCGCCGAGGCCTCGCATCGCGATCACCTCCGCCGTCCAGGGCCCGATCCCGGGCACGTTCAGCAATTGTCCACGGGCGCTTTCCCAGTCGCAGCCGGCGTCCAGGGCGATGCTGCCGTCGGCAAGTCCGGCAACCAGAGCGCTCAGCGTGCGTTGCCGGGCCTTCGGGACGGCGAGATGTACCGGGTCGATCTCTGCGAGCTGTTCGACCGACGGGAAGGTGTGGGTGATCGCGCCCGCGGGATCGTGGACGGGCCGCCCGTAGGCGGCAACCAGCCTGCCCAGGTGCGTGCGGGCGGCCTTGGTCGACACCTGCTGACCCAGCACGGCGCGCACGGCGAGTTCCGCTTCGTCGACGGTGCGGGGGATGCGTTGCCCCGGAGCCTTGGCTACCACCGGGGCCAGATCCGGATCGGCGCTGAGCGCCTCGACCACCGCTTCGGGGTCGGCGTCGAGGTCCAGGAGGCGCCGGCACCGGGCGATCGCGGTGGTGAGGTCGCGGAAGTCGTCGAGGGCTAACTGACAGCCGATGTGATCCACCGCCGGCGTGAGGCTGACCACGGCGTTGCCGTAGGGCAGCCGCAGGCTGCGGCGGTACGCACCGGCCCGGACCTCCTCGCAGCCCGGCACCGTCCCGGCGGCCAGGTGGCCGAAGACGCCCTCGTAGGAGAACGGGGTGCGTACCGGCAGCCGCAGCGACACGGCCCCCGGTGACGGCGCCTCGGACCCGAACCGGACCGCGGCGCGCCGGCGCAGCGCCGTCGGCGTGTTCTCGAATACCAGTCGCACGGTGTCGTTGAACTGGCGAATGCTGGAGAAACCCGCGGCGAAGGCGACATCGGCGAACGCCAGGTCGGTGGTCTCGATCAGGACCCGCGCGGTCTGCGTCCGCTGCGCGCGGGCCAGCGCGAGCGGGCCGGCACCCACCTCGGCCTGCAACAGTCGCTCCAGCTGGCGCGTGGTGTAGCCGACGTGCGCCGCGAGCCCGCCGACGCCCTCGCGGTCCACCGTGCCGTCGGCGATGAGCCGCATCGCGCGGGCCACCACATCCCCGCGCACATTCCACTCGGGGGAGCCCGGCGATGCGTCGGGACGGCACCGCTTGCACGCCCGGAAGCCCTCCCGTTGGGCGGCCGCCGCGGTCGGCAGGAAACGTACGTTGCGCGCGAACGGCGGCCGCACGGGGCAACTGGGACGGCAATAGATCCGCGTCGTCAGCACCGCGGTGACGAACCAGCCGTCGAACCGGGCGTCCTTGGACTGGACGGCCCGGTAGCAGCGCTCGAAATCTTCATGCACGGGTTCCACAGTTACACCTGCCCACCGACAAGACTGGCGGAAAAACGACATCAATGTCGACGAGGTCACGAGCGTCTATCTGGTCTCGTCGGTGAGTTGTCCACCCGTAGCGATGACTTCCGGACGCTATGGGCCGCCCACGATATCGCCGAATATCTCGTCAGATCCAAAGTGATGTGCCATCCCGATCTCGGCCCGATGGAATTCAGTTTCGAGGGATTGCAGCTGCCCGGCGACCCTGGACCCATGTTGTTCGTACTCATCCCCGAGTCCGGAAGAAAGTAGTTCGCGGGTGACTAGGGCCGACGACCTTTACAAAGTAGTGGCGCACTGTCACGCTGAAGTCTGCCCGGCGGCTTGGTCGAAGGAGATCGAATGTCACGTTCACCCGGTGAGCTGGTAACTGAATTCTGTGCGTTGTGGTCGAAGCAAGACGTCGCCGCTATCACCGCGAACATGGCCGAAGATGCTGTCTATCACAATATTCCGATGGATCCGGTGCAGGGCCGGGAGGCGATTCGCGCCTTCATCGAGAACTTCTTGACGACGATGGACGGCATCGAATTTGTCGTACACCGCCAGGTCAGCGAAGGGAATCTGGTCTTCAACGAGCGGACGGACATCATCCGTACCAAGGCCGGTAAGGTCATCGAGCTGCCGGTCACCGGCGTGTTCGAGGTCGCCGACGACCAGATCACCGCGTGGCGCGACTACTTCGACATGGGGACCATGGTCAAGGCATTCGGTTAGAAACCTATGTGGGGCCCGTCCGCGGGGTGTCGAGTCTGTGGTGGCGGCGTTCAGACTGCGTCCAGGGTCTGGTCCGGCGCGGGTCGGGGCCCTCTAGCGCAGTCTCGATGGTGAGGGGACTGGCGTTAAGCCAATAACCTCAGGCGTCCTGCTTGCGCGGTGTCGCCGGCTCGGCCGGAGAGGCAATCCGGGTGCGTTGATCGTGCCCACGGAGCCGGACGTGTCTGCCCAAAGTCCAGTGCTCGCGCTCACTTTCGCTCGCGCCTTCCAGGGTCTGCGCCGAAGTGAGCAGCTTGCCGGGCCGGGACTTGGCCAATTCGCACAGCCGGGCCGCCTCGTTGACCGGCTCGCCGATGACGGTGTATTCGAAGCGTTCCCTGGCCCCCACGTTGCCGGCGACGACCTGGCCGGCCGCTACCCCGATGCCGGCCTGGCAATCGGGCATTTCGTCGGCCAGTCGGTCGGCGATGGCCCGCGCAGCGCCCAGCGCCGCGTCCTCGGGGGAGTCCAGGTGGTTCGGGGCGCCGAAGATCGCGAGGGAGGCGTCGCCCTCGAACTTGTTCACGAATCCGTGGTGGCGGTCGATCTCTTCGACGACGATCGCGAAGAACCGGTTCAGTAACTGGACTACCTCGGACGGCGGTTGGCTGGTTACCAGCTTGGTGGACCCGACGATGTCGATGAACAACACGGCGACGTGACGCTCCTCCCCGCCGAGTTTCGGTTTCTCGCGTTCGGCCGCCGCGGCGACTTCGCGTCCGACGTGCCGGCCGAACAGATCGCGCACGCGTTCGCGCTCGCGCAGGCCGTCGACCATCGCGTTGAAACCGCGTTGCAGCTCACCGAGTTCGGTCCCGTCGAACACCACCAGATCGCCGCGCAGGTCGCCCTGCTCGACGCGCTTGAGCGCCGCGCGCACCACCCGCACCGGGGTCGCCGTCAGCCAGGACATGATCCACATCAGGATGAAGCCGAAGATGAACGTCGCGGCCGCCACGATCAACACGCCGACCGCGAACTCGGTCTCGGTGAGGTTCTGCATCGAGATCTGGAAGATGGCCAGCAGCGCGATGCCGATGACGGGAACCCCCGAACCCATCAGCCACACCATCATGGTCCGGCCCATGATTCCCGGCGCGAGCCTGCGCGGCGGCGGCCCGGCCTCGAGCGCCTGCGCGGCCACCGGGCGCAGCGCGAACTCGGTGAGCAGGTAACTGCTGGTGGAGACCAGCAGGCCGCTGAAACTCACCGTGATCAGGAATCGCGGGATGAACTGGTAATTGACCATGCCGTAGAGGGTGGTCAGCAGCACCGCCCCGATACCCCACAGGATGAGGTCGCCGAACGCCACGCGCCATGCCGCCATAAAGGTGTTGCGCTCGTCGTCGGGCGTCGGTGGGCGTTCCTCGATCGCCCAGCGCAGGGCCTCCACGGTCTGCCTGGTGATCCAATACGCGCCCAGCACCAACGCGAGGAGCATGTAACCCGGTCCGACGCCGAACGTGAGCCACTTCGGGGCGTCGGTGAACACGCTCGGCTGGGGGATGGCGACCGTCACCAGCAGCACGTTGACCGCGATGCCGATCAGATTCGCGGCCACGATCAGAACGGTCATGATGCTCTGGATGCGCACCCGCCGGCTTTGTTGGTCTTCCGACACCCGTCCGAGCAGCCACGAGCCGTACGCCGGGGTTTCCGGCAGTCGGCCGCTCTGACGGGTGACCCTTTCGAGCACCCGGCCCAAGCGTTGCGCCACGGACTTCTTGGCAGACGTCCTCTTGGCGGCCGATTGTTTCGCCGACATTGTGGCGTCAGCCTAATTCGTTTCGCACGCTCTAAGGTGAGTCGGGTGCGTCTAGTGATCGCCCAATGCACCGTTGATTACGTCGGCCGGCTGACCGCGCACCTGCCTTCCGCGCGCCGGCTCTTGCTTTTCAAGGCCGACGGGTCGGTCAGCGTGCACGCCGACGACCGCGCCTACAAGCCGTTGAACTGGATGAGCCCGCCGTGCTGGACCACCGAAGAGCCCGGCGAGTCCGCGCCGGTCTGGGTGGTGGAGAACAGGGCGGGCGAGCAGCTGCGCATCACCGTCGAGCAGATCGAGCACGACTCCAGCCATGACCTGGGCGTGGACCCGGGGCTGGTCAAAGACGGCGTCGAGGCGCACCTGCAGGCGCTGCTGGCCGAGCACGTCCAGCTGCTGGGCGAGGGCTACACGCTGGTGCGCCGCGAGTACATGACCGCGATCGGGCCCGTCGACCTGTTGTGCCGCGATGAACAAGGCGGCTCCGTCGCGGTGGAGATCAAGCGGCGCGGCGAGATCGACGGGGTGGAACAGCTCACCCGCTACCTCGAGCTGCTCAACCGCGACAGCGTGCTCGCGCCGGTCAAGGGCGTGTTCGCCGCTCAGCAGATCAAGCCGCAGGCCCGCACGCTGGCCACCGACCGCGGGATCCGTTGCCTGACACTGGATTACGACAAGATGCGCGGGATGGACAGCGACGAGTACCGGCTGTTCTGAGCCGCGCGCGCCCTCGCGTAGGGCGCGCCGGGTGAAGCCCTAAACTTGCCGGATGCCCCGGCGCCGCAGACCGCCCCGCGGGACGCCGCCCGCGCCGCTGTCGCTGGGCGTGCGTCGGCTGGAAACCGGACCCGACGGCTTCGAGTACGAAGTGCGCCCGATCGCCGCGGCCCGCGCCGTAAAGACCTATCGCTGCCCGGGCTGCGACCACGAGATTCGTTCCGGCATCGCGCATGTGGTGGTCTGGCCAACGGAGTCGCCGGAGGCCGCAGATGACCGGCGGCACTGGCACACGCCGTGCTGGACGAATCGCGCTAACCGCGGCCCGACGCGACGGTGGTCTTAGCGAGCCGGCTCGACCAACTCGATCAGGACCCCGCCGGCGTCCTTGGGGTGGATGAAGTTGATCCGTGAGTTGGCGGTGCCGCGCCGCGGGGCGTCGTACACCAGGCGGACACCCTGCGAGCGCAATTGCCGGCAGAGGGCGTCGAGATCGCTGACCCTGCAGGCCAGCTGCTGGATGCCCGGACCGCGCTTGTCCAAGAACTTTGCTATCACGGACGACTCGTCGAGCGGGGCCATCAGCTGGATCTGCGCCGAGGTGCCCGGCACGGACAGCATGGCCTCGCGGATGCCCTGGTCGTCGTTGACTTCTTCGTGGACCAGGATCATGCCGAGGTGGTCGTGGTACCACTCGATGGAAGCGTCGAGGTCGGCGACCGCGATCCCGACGTGATCGAGCCCGGTGACCAAAGAGGTGGCAAGCACGTGACGGGCGTCAACTTGATCGGTCGTCATCACACAACGGTAACCTGGCGATCGAGATTGCGCTTCTCCGGTAGGTCGAATCCGCCTTCCGCACGAGCCTAGGAGGTAGTCATGACGACGTCGGTGATCGTTGCTGGGGCACGCACCCCGATAGGGAAATTGATGGGCTCCCTCAAAGATTTCTCGGCCAGCGACCTCGGCGCGATCGCGATTGCGGGGGCGCTGGAAAAGGCGGGAGTGGCCGCCGATTTGGTCGAGTACGTGATCATGGGCCAGGTGCTGACCGCGGGGGCCGGCCAGATGCCGGCCCGGCAGTCGGCGGTCGCGGCAGGCATCGGCTGGGACGTGCCGGCGCTGACCATCAACAAGATGTGCCTGTCCGGAATCGACTCGATTGCCCTGGCTGACCAGCTGATTCGGGCGGGCGAATTCGACGTGGTGGTCGCCGGTGGCCAGGAATCGATGACCAAGGCGCCGCACCTGTTGATGGACAGCCGCGCGGGCTACAAGTACGGCGACGTCAAGGTTTTGGACCACATGGCCTATGACGGGCTGCACGACGTGTTCACCGACCAGCCGATGGGCGCCCTGACCGAGCAGCGCAACGACGCGGACAAGTTCACCCGCGCCGAGCAGGACGAATACGCCGCCGGATCGCACCAGAAAGCGGCCGCGGCGTGGAAGGACGGCGTCTTCGCTGACGAGGTGGTGCCGGTGAACATCCCACAGCGCAAGGGGGATCCGTTGCAGTTCACCGAGGACGAGGGGATCCGGGCGAACACCACAGCGGAGTCACTGGCCGGACTCAAGCCCGCGTTCCGCAAGGACGGCACAATCACGGCGGGGTCGGCCTCCCAGATCTCCGACGGCGCCGCCGCGGTGCTGGTGATGAACAAGCAGAAGGCCCAGGAACTGGGGCTGACGTGGCTGGCCGAGATCGGTGCGCACGGCGTCGTCGCCGGACCGGACTCCACGCTGCAGTCGCAGCCCGCCAACGCGATCAAGAAGGCGCTGGGACGCGAGGGGATCTCGGTCGACCAGCTCGATGTCGTGGAGATCAACGAGGCGTTCGCGGCCGTCGCGCTGGCCTCCACCCGCGAGCTCGGCATCAACCCCGACCTCGTCAACGTCAACGGCGGCGCGATCGCCGTCGGGCATCCAATCGGCATGTCGGGGGCCAGGATCACGCTGCACGTGGCACTCGAGTTGGCGCGCCGCGGGTCAGGCTACGGCGTCGCCGCGCTGTGCGGGGCCGGCGGCCAGGGCGACGCGCTGATTCTGCGCGCGGGCTAAGCGATTTCGAACTCGTCGGTAACTTTCCGGCCGGTAACTTTGCTGCGAACGGACGTCGCGAGACGTTTGTGATTTCGGTCATATCCGGCGCTTGAGCAGCGGCTTTCGCGCGGCTGCGGAGGCTCGCTGGCCTCGGCGCCACCGGGTGGATCGCGCGGCGGCGCGACGTGACAGACTTGAGCACGTGACGCGTCCGCGACCCCCGATCGGGCCTGCGATGGCCGGTGCGGTCGATCTGTCCGGCCTCAAGCAGCGAGCCCAGCAGAATGCTACGGCGAGTGCCCCTGCCGCCCGGGCAGCGTCGGCGCAGCCGGCAGGCCCGCAGACCACCGAGGTCACCGAAGCCAACTTCGAAGCGGAAGTGCTGATGCGGTCGGACGAAGTGCCGGTCGTGGTGGCGCTGTGGTCGCCGCGCAGCGATGCGTGCGTGGACCTGGTTGACACGCTGTCGGGCCTGGCCGCCGAGGACAACGGCAGCTGGTCGCTGGCGACCGTCAACGTCGACGAGGCGCCCAGGGTGGCGCGGATCTTCGGTGTCGACGCGGTGCCGACGGTCGTGGCGCTGGCCGCCGGTCAGCCCGTATCGAGTTTCCAGGGTGTGCAGCCCGCCGAGCAGCTGCGACGCTGGCTGGACTCGCTGCTGTCGGCGACGGCCGGCAAGCTCCGGGGCCCGGGTGGGGACGAGGACGCGGCGGAGGTCGACCCCGAGCTCGCCCAGGCCCGCCAGCAGCTCGAGGTCGGCGACTTCGAGGCCGCGCGAGTGTCGTATCAGGCCATTCTGGACGCCAACCCGGGCAGCGTGGAGGCCAAGGGCGCGATCCGGCAGATCGAATTCCTCACGCGCGCGACCTCGCAGCGCCCCGATGCCGTCGTGGTCGCCGACGCCGCGCCGAACGACATCGAGGCCGCGTTCGCCGCCGCCGACGTGCAGATCCTCAATCAGGATGTGACGGCCGCCTTCGAGCGGCTGACGACGTTGGTGCGCAGCACATCCGGCGACGACCGCACCCGGGTGCGGACCCGCCTGATCGAGCTGTTCGAGCTGTTCGACCCCGCCGATCCCGAGGTCATCGTCGGTCGCCGCAACCTCGCCAACGCGCTTTACTAGCGCCAACAGACGCAAAAGCCCCCATTTCGTGCGGAAAATGAGGGGCTTTCGCGTCTGCTCGCGGGGATCGCCGGCGTTACTCGGGCTCGAGCCACAGCGCCGACGTCGGGGGCAGCACCAGCACCGCCGATGCCGGACGGCCATGCCAGGGGTCCGCGGTCGCGTCGACGCCGCCGAGGTTGCCGATCCCCGAGCCGTTGTAGTCCGTGGCGTCGGTGTTGAGCACCTCGCGCCAACGGCCCGCAAGCGGCAGGCCGAGCCGGTAGCCGCTGTGCTCGGCGCCGGAGAAGTTGAACACGCAGGCCAGCACCGAGCCGTCACTGCCATGCCGCAGGAAGCTCAGCACGTTGTTGCCGGAATCGTTGGCGTCGATCCAGGAATAGCCCTCCGGCGTGGTGTCCTGACTCCACAGCGCCGGGTGGCTGCCGTAGATGCCGTTGATGTCGCGCACCAGTCGCTGCACCCCGTTGGAGAAACCGTGTTCGTCGAGCTGGAACCAGTCCAGGCCACGCTCCTCGGACCACTCGGCCCGCTGGCCGAACTCCTGGCCCATGAACAGCAGCTGCTTGCCCGGGTGCGCCCACTGGTAGGCGAGCAGACTGCGCAGGCCGGCGGCCTTGGCGTGGTTATTGCCCGGCATCCGCCCCCACAGCGTGCCCTTGCCGTGCACCACCTCGTCGTGGCTGAGCGGCAGCACATAGTTCTCGCTGAAGGCGTAGAGCATCGAGAAGGTCATCTCGTGATGGTGGTAGCTGCGGTGGATCGGATCGCGGCTGACGTAGTCGAGCGTGTCGTGCATCCAGCCCATGTTCCACTTCATCGAAAAGCCAAGGCCGCCAAGGTTGGTCGGGCGGGTCACCCCGGGCCACGACGTCGACTCCTCGGCGATGGTGACGATGCCGGGTGCCGCCTTGTGGGCGGTGGCGTTCATCTCCTGCAGGAACTGCACCGCCTCCAGGTTTTCCCGGCCGCCGTAGATGTTCGGCGTCCAGCCGCCTTCTGGCCGCGAATAGTCCAGGTAGAGCATCGACGCCACCGCATCCACCCGCAGGCCGTCGATGTGGAACTCCTCAAGCCAGTACAGGGCGTTGGCCACCAGAAAGTTGCGCACCTCCGGGCGGCCGAAGTCGAACACGTAAGTGCCCCAGTCCAACTGCTCCCCGCGCTTGGGGTCGGAGTGCTCGTAGAGCGGGGTGCCGTCGAACCGGCCCAGCGCCCATGCGTCCTTCGGGAAGTGCGCGGGCACCCAGTCCACGATCACCCCGATGCCGGCCTGGTGCAGGGCGTCAACCAACGCCCGGAACTCGTCGGGTGTGCCGAACCGGGACGAGGGCGCGTAGTACGACGTGACCTGGTAGCCCCACGACCCGCCGAAGGGGTGCTCGGCGACGGGCAACAGCTCGACGTGGGTAAATCCCTGCTCGGCAACGTAATCCGTCAGTTCACGGGCGAGTTGGCGGTAGCTCAGGCCTGGTCGCCACGAGCCGAGGTGGACTTCGTAGGTGCTCATCGGCTCGAAGACGGGGTTGCCCCGCGCGCGTCGCGCCAGCCAGCCGTCGTCGGCCCAGGTGTAGTCGCTCACCGTCACCCGCGACGCGGTCTGCGGCGGCACCTCGGTGCCGAAGGCGAACGGGTCGGCCCGTTCGGTGACCACGCCGTCGGCGCCGTGCACCCGGAACTTGTACAGGCCGTCGGTGGGGAAGCCCGGCCAGAACAGCTCCCAGACGCCGGAGGAGCCCAGCACCCGCATCGGGGCCTCGTTGCCGGTCCAGCCGTTGAACTCGCCGATCAGACTGACGCCCTTGGCGTTCGGCGCCCACACGGCGAACGAGACACCGGTGACCACGCCGTCGGGCGTCTCGAACGACCGGGGATGCGCGCCCAGCACCTCCCAGAGCCGCTCGTGGCGACCCTCGGCGAACAGGTGCAGGTCGACCTCGCCCATGGTGGGCAGGAATCGGTAGGGGTCCGCGACGACGTGCGCGGGGGCGCCCTCGTAGCGCACTTCCAGGCGGTAGTCGATCAGGTCGACGAACGGCAGCGCCACGGCGAACAGCCCGGATTCGATGTGCTGCAACGAGAATCGCTCGTCACCGACCAGGGCGACGACGTCGACCGCGTGCGGCCGGTAGGCCCGGATGACGGTGTGGTCCCCGTACTCGTGGGCGCCCAGGATGCCGTGCGGATTGTGGTGCGCGCCGGCCGCCAGACGCGCCACGTCGCCGGGTTCCGGCGCCAGGTGCGTCCCGGCGAGTTGGTCAGTTCTGCTCATGGTGCCTTCACCTCCTGCGCAGCAGCGTGATTCGGGATTCTTCCGGTATTAATGGCATGTTGATGACGTGCGCGACGGCACGCCCCGGGTCCAGACGAACGTAATTGGATTGCCCCCATTGGTATTCCTCGCCGGTGATTTCGTCACGCACCCAGAACCGTTCGTAGGGCTCCATACCCAAAGCCTCCATGTCCAACCACAGCGTGGCCTCCTCGGGTCCGAACGCGTTGAGGGTGACCACCACCAACACGCAGTCGCCGGTGGCCGGGTCGAACTTGCTGTAGGCCAGCAGCGCGTCGTTGTCCACGCCGTGAAAATGGATCGTGCGCAACTGCTGCAGGGCGGGATGCAGGCGGCGAATTGCGTTGAGCCTGGTGATGAAAGGCTCCAGTGACCTGCCCTCGGCGAGCGCGCCGGCGAAGTCGCGGGGCCGCAGTTCGTACTTCTCCGAGTCCAGGTACTCCTCGCTGCCTTCCCGCACGGCGCGGTGCTCGAAGAGCTCGTAGCCGGAGTAGACCCCCCAAGCGGGGCTCATGGTCGCCGCCAGCACTGCGCGGATGGCGAACATGCCCGGGCCGCCGTGCTGGAGCACTTCGTGCAGGATGTCGGGGGTGTTGACGAACAGGTTCGGCCGCCGGAAGTCGGCCAGCGCCGCGATGTCGTTGCCGAATTCGGTGAGCTCCCACTTGGCCGTCCGCCAGGTGAAGTAGCTGTAGGACTGCGTGAAGCCGAGCTTGGCCAGGCCGTACTGGCGGGCCGGCGGGGTGAAGGCCTCGGAGAGGAACAGCACGTCGGGGTCGACGGCTTTCACCTGACCGATCAGCCAGGCCCAGAAGTCGGGCGGTTTGGTGTGCGGATTGTCGACGCGAAAGAACTTGACGCCGTGGTCAATCCAGTGCCGCACCACGCGCAGCACCTCGTCGTAGAGGCCCGCCGGATCGTTGTCGAAGTTGAGCGGGTAGATGTCCTGGTACTTCTTCGGCGGGTTCTCCGCGTAGGCGATGGTGCCGTCCGGCAGTTCGGTGAACCACTGCCGGTGATCGCGGGCCCACGGGTGGTCGGGGGCGCACTGCAGCGCCAAGTCCAGGGACACTTCCATGCCGAGAGCGCGCGCCGCCGCGACGAAGTCGTCGAAGTCGTCGATGGTGCCCAGGCGCGGATGCACGGCATCGTGGCCGCCCTCGTCGCTGCCGATCGCCCAGGGCGAGCCGACATCCCCGGGCTCGGCGGTGGGGTTGTTGTTGCGACCCTTGCGGTGCACCTTACCGATCGGATGGATCGGCGGCAGGTACACCACGTCGAAGCCCATCTCGGCGATCCGCGTCAGCTCCGCGGTTGCGGTGGCGAACGTACCGTGCACCGGGTTGCCGTCGGCGTCCCAGCCGCCGGTCGACCGCGGAAACATCTCGTACCACGAGCCGAAACTGGCCAGCGGCCGATCCACCCAGACGCCGAACTGCTCGCCCCGGGTGACCAGGTCGCGCAGCGGATAGGCGGTCAGGATCTCGTCGACGTCGCCCGTCAGCGCCGGCGCGGACCGGGTGACCGGATCCCCGGGCCGGCGCAACGCCGCCGCGGCCTCGAGCAGCGGCCAGCGCTGCGCGCGGGGCACACCCGTCGCGGCGCGCTCGAACAGCGCCGCGCCCACCAGCAGGTCGTTGGACAGCTCCTTCTCGCCCTGACCGGCCTCCAGCTTGGCCACCAACCCGTGCCGCCAGGTGTGGATCGGGTCACCCCAGCCGTCGACCCGGAAGGTCCACAACCCGACGCTGTCCGGTGTGAACTGGCCGTGAAAAACGTACGGCTCCAAACCCATGGTCATCGGCAGCAGCAGCGGCTTCACCCGCGCCGTATCCGGCGCGACAGCGTCCGGAGCCACCTCCGGAGCCTGCACCGCCTTGATCCGGCGCATCTCGGCCACCTGCGGATAGCGCGGCCCGTGGTAGCGCACGACCAGCGTCGCCGCCACCGCCTCATGACCTTCCCGCCAGACCGCCGCGCTGACGGGGACTACCTCGCCGACCACCGCCTTGGCGGGATACGCGCCACACGAGACGACGGGCGCGACGTTATCGATCTCGACACGACCGGGCACCGACTACTCCGTTCCGTTCCGATGTGTGGGGCCAGCCGCGTGTGCTACCTCGCGGACTGCCTCTCGTCGGGAAACTCCGTGGGAACTCCTGCCGTCGGGAATTCCTCTCGGCAGGGGACTCCCTCTCGCCGGGAAGCTTCGTTGCGCCCCCGCTCTGACTACGCGAAACCCAACAACTAACCGATACCCACCCTAGTGGCTGGCCACACACCGCGAGGTAGACCGCGGATAGTTCGGCTTCCCGGCCCGGGGGTTCTCAGTAAGCTCATGACGGTGAAAGCCCTCCGTCGATTTACGGTCCGTTCTCACCTCCCCGAGCGACTCGCCGCCCTCGAACAGTTGTCCACCAACCTGCGATGGTCCTGGGACAAACCGACGCAGGACCTGTTCGAGGCCATCGACCCGGCGCTGTGGGCGCGCTGCGGCTTCGACCCGGTCGAGCTGCTGGGTGCGGTCAAGCCGGCGCGACTGGACGAACTGGCGCTCGACCAAGGCTTTCTTGGTCGCCTCGATGCGCTGGCAGCCGAGCTCAACGACTACCTGACTCGGCCGCTGTGGTACCAGCAGCAGGCCGAGCTTCCGACCGCCCTGCCCACCGGCATCGCGTACTTCTCGATGGAGTTCGGTGTCGCCAAGGTGTTGCCCAATTACTCAGGCGGGCTTGGGATTCTGGCCGGCGATCATCTGAAGTCCGCGTCCGATCTGGGTGTCCCGCTGATCGCGGTCGGGCTGTACTACCGGTCCGGCTACTTTCGCCAGTCGTTGACCGCGGACGGCTGGCAGCAGGAGACGTACCCCTCCCTGGACCCGCAGGGCCTGCCGCTGCGGTTGCTGACCGACGCCGGCGGCGCGCCGGTGCTGGTCGAGTTGACCCTGCCGGAGGACGCGCAGCTGCGGGCCCGGGTGTGGGTCGCGCAGGTGGGTCGGGTTCCGCTGCTGCTGCTGGATTCCGACGTGCCCGAGAACGAGCACGACCTGCGCAGCGTCACCGATCGGCTATACGGCGGTGACCAGGAGCATCGCATCCGCCAGGAGATCCTGGCCGGCGTCGGCGGGGTGCGGGCGATCCGCGCGTACACCGCGCTGGAGGGGCTGCCCGCGCCCGAGGTATTCCACATGAACGAGGGGCACGCCGGGTTCCTGGGCGCGGAGCGGATCCGCGAGCTGATCACCGAAGCGGGGCTGGATTTCGACACTGCGCTGACGGTGGTGCGGTCTTCCACCGTGTTCACCACCCACACCCCGGTGCCCGCCGGCATCGACCGGTTCCCGCTCGAGATGGTGCAGGAGTATTTCGACGACGACGGCGACGGGATATCCACGCTGCTGCCGGGGGTGCCGGCCGACCGAATTCTCGCGCTGGGGGCGGAGGATGATCCGACCAAGTTCAACATGGCGCACATGGGCCTGCGGCTCGCGCAGCGGGCCAACGGCGTCTCGTTGCTGCATGGCCGGGTGAGCCGCGTCATGTTCAACGAGTTGTGGCCCGGGTTCGACCCCGACGAGGTGCCGATCGGATCGATCACCAACGGCGTCCACGCGCGCACCTGGGCGGCGCCGCAGTGGCTGCAGCTCGGGCGCGAGCTGGCCGGCTCGGACTCGTTCGCCGATCCCGGCGTCTGGCTGCGGTTGCAGGAGGTCGACCCCGGCCACCTGTGGTGGATCCGCTCGCAGCTGCGAGCGCTGCTGGTCGACGACGTCCGGGTGCGGCTGCGTGAGTCCTGGGTCGAGCGCGGCGCTGCGGACGCCGAACTGGGTTGGATCGCAAAGGCCTTCGACCCGAACGTGCTCACCATCGGGTTCGCACGCCGGGTGCCGACGTACAAGCGGCTGACGCTGATGCTGCGCGATCCCGACCGGCTGGAACGGCTACTGCTCAACAACGAGCGGCCGATCCAGCTGATCGTCGCCGGGAAGTCGCATCCCGCCGACGACGGCGGAAAGGCTCTGATTCAGCAGATCGTGCGCTTCGCCGACAGGCCGCAGGTGCGCCACCGCATCGCCTTTCTGCCCAACTACGACATGTCCATGGCCCGGCATTTGTACTGGGGCTGCGACGTCTGGCTGAACAACCCGCTGCGGCCGCTGGAGGCGTGCGGCACCTCCGGCATGAAGAGCGCGCTCAACGGCGGGCTCAACCTGTCCATTCGCGACGGCTGGTGGGATGAGTGGTACGACGGCGAAAACGGTTGGGAGATACCGTCGGCCACCGGTGTGACCGACGAGGCGCGGCGTGACGACCTGGAGTCCAGCGCGCTGTACGACCTGCTCGAGCACGCCGTAGTGCCCAAGTTCTACGAACGCGACGAGCACGGGCTGCCGCCACGGTGGATCGCGATGGTGCGGCACACGCTGCAGACGCTCGGGCCGAAAGTGCTGGCGTCGCGGATGGTTCGCGACTACGTCGAGCACTACTACCTGCCGGCGGCCCAGTCGCTGCGCCGCACCGTCGCCCCGGGCGAAGACGACGCGTTCGCGGCGGCCCGGGAACTCTCCGCCTATCGCCGCCGCGCGCAGGAAGCGTGGCCCAACATCGACATCACCGACGTCGACAGCACCGGCCTGCCGGACACTCCGTTGCTGGGTTCGAAGCTGACGCTGACCGCCACCGTGCAGCTGGCCGGCCTGGCGCCCGACGAGGTGACGGTGCAGGCGGTGCTGGGCCGGGTCGACGCCGGGGACACGCTGGTGGATCCGGTGACCGTGGGGATGTCGTACACGGGTACCGCCGAAGGCGGAAGTCAGGTCTTTTCGACGACGACGCCGCTGCCGCTGGCCGGGGCGGTCGGTTACACGGTGCGGGTGCTGCCGTGCCATCCGATGCTCGCCGACAGCAACGAGTTGGGTTTGGTCACGCTGGCCTGACCGCCGAGCGTGAGCCGCCCCAAAGTGGGCCAAATCACGGCAATATCCTGCGATTTGAGGACTCTGGCGGCCGGGGCTAGTCGGGGGCGGTGCGCAGCCGCTCGAGCGCCGCGCGGACCTGCGCCGCGTTGGTGGTCTGCCAGAACGGCGGCAGTGAGGCCCGCAGATAGCCGCCGTAGCGCGCGGTGACCATACGGGAGTCGAGCACCGCTATCACGCCCCGGTCGGTCACGCGGCGCAACAACCGGCCCGACCCCTGCGCCAGCAGCAACGCGGCGTGGCTCGCGGCGACGGCCATGAAGCCGTTCTGACCGCGCGCGGCCACCGCGCGTTGCCGTGCGCTCAACAGCGGGTCGTCGGGCCGGGGGAACGGGATGCGGTCGATCAGCACCAACGACAGCGACGGTCCGGGCACGTCGACGCCCTGCCACAGCGACAGCGTGCCGAACAGCGACGTCTCGGGGTCCTCGGTGAACTGCTCGACCAGCGTCGAGGTGCTGTCGTCGCCCTGGCACAACACCGGGGTAGACAGCCGGTCGCGCATGGCCTCGGCGGCGGTGCGGGCCGCGTGCATCGACGAGAACAGCCCCAGGGTCCGCCCGCCGGCGGCGGTCACGAGCTCGGCGATCTCGTCCAGCTGCTCGGCCGAGCCCGTGCCGTCACGGCCCGGCGGCGGAAGATGCGCTGCGACGTAAAGGATTCCCGACTTGGCGTGCTGGAACGGCGAGCCCACGTCGAGCCCGCGCCAGGGTTGGTCGGACGTCAGGCCCCACGCGGCGGCCATCGCGTCGAAAGACCCGCCGATGGTCAGAGTCGCCGACGTCAGCACCGTCGTCGACCGGGAGAACACATGCGTGGAGAGCAGCTCGGCCACCGTCAGCGGCGCCACCCGCAGCACCGCCCGCGGCGAGCCCCGGTTGTCCTCGTGGTCCAGCCACACGACATCGGTGCGATCGGGGATGGCGGGGCCGAACGACGCCAATATCCGCGCCGCCGTATCGGAGATCTCGCCCAGCGCCGCAACGGCTTCGGCGCGCGCCGCGGCAGCCTGGGAGTCGCTGCTGGTGTTGACGGCTGACCGCGCCGCGCTCGCCGCGTCGCGCAGCGCGGTCAGGTACGTCGCGAGTTCGTCGTCGAGGTAATCGATGCGGCCGGGCTGGGCGTCGTGGATCGCCGAGCCGAAGGTGGTGGAGGCCGCCTCGAGGCGCTGGGTCAGTTCGGGACCGACCAGGCGGGTGATGCGTCGCGCTACGGCACCCAGGGTTGCCGACGTCAGCTCCGCGGTGGCCACCGAGGTGACCCGGTCCGCCAACTCGTGCGCCTCGTCGACCACCAGCAGCGCATGCTCGGGCAGCAGCGCCGAGTCGGCGACCGCGTCGATGGCCAGCAGCGCGTGGTTGGTGACGACGACGTCGACGCGGCCGGCGCGGCTGCGCGCCCGTTCCGAAAAGCATTCGGAGCCATACGGACACCGCGCCACGCCGATGCACTCCCGCGCCGAGACGCTGACCTGCGACCAGGACCGGTCCGGCACCCCGGGCTTCAGGTCGTCCCGGTCACCGGTCTCGGTTGTCGACGCCCAGGCGGTGATCCGCTGCACGTCGCGGCCCATCGCGGTGGCAGCCACCGGGTCGAACAGCTCCTCCTGCGGCCTGTCGTCCTCCGCGTCGGCCCCACCGCCGTGGATCTTGTTCAGGCACAGGTAGTTCCGGCGCCCTTTGAGCAGCGCGAACCGCGGACGCCGGGGCAGCGCCGCAGCCAGGGCGTCGGCCAGTCGGGGCAGGTCGCGATCGACGAGCTGGCGCTGCAGCGCGATCGTCGCCGTCGACACGACCACCGGCGCCTCGTCGTTGACGGCGCGGACGATCGCGGGAACCAGATACGCCAGCGACTTGCCGGTGCCGGTGCCGGCCTGCACGGCCAGGTGCTCGCCGGTGTCGAAAGCCTGGGCCACCGCGGCGGCCATCTCCTGCTGACCGCGGCGTTCGCTGCCGCCGAGCGCGGCCACGGCGGTGGCCAGCAGCTGCGGTACGGACTGGGCACCGGACACGAGGTTGACGGTAGCCCAGTCAGCGCGGAATCGTCGTCGTCGGAATGGCGGGGTCGCCGGCCGCCAATTTCAGCCCCTCCCACGGCAGGCTGCGCAGCCCGGCCGCCACCAACTCCCGCGCGGCGGCCAGGTCGCCGGCGGCCACCACCCGCCCCCCGCGGACCAGCGGCGTCGTCAACACCCGGCACTGTCCCGCGGTGTCCGGTGGCCGGCCCGCCGGGTGCACGATCTCCTCGGTGACGGTCCCCGTCGGCCGCGACACCCGCAGCGCCTGCTTGGCGCCGCCGTGGGATTCCTTGTGGCTGCTGCGCTTTTGCACCGCAATGCCGTCGACCTCGACCAGCTTGTAGACCATGTTGGCGGTCGGCGCGCCCGAGCCGGTGACCAGCGACGTGCCGACCCCGTAGGTGTCTACCGGCGCGGCCTGCAGCGCGGCGATCGAGAACTCGTCAAGATCTCCGGACACCACGATGCGGGTCCCGGTCGCCCCCAGGCCGTCGAGCTGCGCACGCACTTGTCGGGCCAGCACCGCCAACTCGCCGGAGTCGATGCGCACGGCGCCGAGCGCCGCGCCGGCTGCGGCCACAGCGTTGGCCACGCCGGTGGTCACGTCGTAGGTGTCCACCAGCAGCGTGGTGCCGGCGCCCAGCGCGTCGACCTGTCCGCGAAATGCGGCCAACTCATCCGGGCCGTCCGCATGGGTGTGCAGCATCGTGTACGCGTGCGCGGCGGTGCCCTCCGCGGGCACGCCGTAGCGTCGCTGGGCCTCCAGGTTGGACGACGCGGCGAAGCCGGCGATGTAGGCGGCCCGAGCGGCGGCCACCGCGGCGTGTTCATGGGTGCGCCGGGAGCCCATCTCGATCAGCGGCCGTTCGCCTGCGGCGCTGGTCATCCGCGCCGCCGCGGACGCGATCGCGGTGTCGTGATTGAAGATCGACAGCACCAGCGTCTCGATCACCACGCACTCGGCGAAGCTGCCGCGCACGGACAGGATCGGGGAGTCGGGGAAGTACAGCTCGCCCTCGGCGTAGCCGTCGATGTCGCCGCCGAAGCGAAATTCGCGCAGGTAATGCAGCGCGTCCGGGTCCAAGAAGTCCGCCAGCAACTGGCACGCCTCGTCGTCGAACCTGAACTGCGGCAACGTCTCCAGCAGCCGACCGGTGCCGGCAACCACCCCGTACCGCCGACCGGCGGGCAGGCGGCGGGCGAACACCTCGAACGTCGTGCGACGCTCGGCGGTGCCGTCGCGCAGCGCGGCCGCGAGCATGGTCAGCTCGTACTTGTCGGTCAGCAGACCCGCCCAGGACGGCTCGTTCACACCGCAAACCGTATCGGTTCGCTTCGGGGCGGATGGCGGCTCGGTATCCTAGGGGCCATGGTTGCTGCGTCAGCGCCCACTGAGCCGAAGTCGAAGCCGGGCAGTACCGGGCAACGCGAGGCCGCACCGGTAGACGTCACGGACAGTCCGTGGGTCACGATCGTGTGGGACGACCCGGTCAATTTGATGACCTATGTGACGTACGTGTTCCAGAAGTTGTTCGGTTACAGCGAGCCGCATGCCACCAAGTTGATGCTCCAAGTGCACAACGAGGGTAAGGCCGTGGTGTCGGCGGGTAGTCGAGAGTCCATGGAAGTTGACGTGTCCAAGCTGCATGCCGCCGGGTTGTGGGCAACGATGCAGCAGGACCGGTAGATCCGAGGGTATCCGGGATTCCCTGTGCGCAAATGGAAGCGCGTCGAGACCGCCAACGGTCCCCGTTTTCGGTCCGCCTTGGCCGCGCACGAGGCTGCGCTGTTGAAGAACCTGGTCACCGCGATGATCGACCTGCTCGACGAACGCCAATCATCCTCGCCGTCAGACGAACTCGAGGAGATCACCGGGATCAAGACCGGCAACACCGAGCCGCCGCCGGACCCGATGCTGCGTCGGCTGCTACCCGATTTCCACAAGTCCGACGACGGGAATACCGGACTCGACGACCCCGACAGCCTCAACTCCGCGCTGCGCAGCTTGCACGAACCGGAGATCATCGACGCTAAACGCGTTGCCGCGCAGCAACTGTTGGACACTGTTCCCGTTAATGGCGGCCGGCTGGAGCTGACCGAAGAGACCGCCAACGCCTGGATCGCGGCGGTCAACGACCTGCGGTTGACGCTGGGGGTGCTGCTCGAGATCGGCCCGCAGGGTCCGGAGCGGCTGCCCGCCGACCATCCGCTGGCGGCGCACCTCGACGTCTACCAGTGGCTGACCGTGTTGCAGGAGTACCTGGTCCTGGTGCTGATGGGACGCGGACGATCCTGATGGCGGCCCGATGAATTCCATCACTGACGTCGGCGGCATCCGGGTCGGCCACTATCAGCGGCTGGACCCGGATGCGTCCATCGGCGCGGGCTGGGCCTGCGGCACCACCGTCGTGCTGACACCGCCGGGGACCGTCGGCGCGGTCGACTGCCGCGGCGGCGCGCCCGGAACGCGCGAGTCCGACCTGCTCGACCCGGCGAACAGCGTGCGCTTCGTCGACGCCGTGTTGCTCTCCGGCGGCAGCGCCTACGGGCTGGCCGCGGCCGACGGCGTCATGCGCTGGCTGGAGGAACACGACCGCGGCGTGGCGATGGGGGCGGGCGTGGTGCCGATCGTGCCGGGTGCGGTGATTTTCGACCTGCCCGTCGGCGGCTGGGACTGCCGGCCGACGGCCGAGTTCGGCTACGCGGCCGCGGAGGCCGCGGATGAGGCCGTGGCGCTAGGGACGGTCGGCGCCGGCGTGGGCGCGCGGGCCGGCGTGCTCAAGGGGGGTGTGGGGACGGCGTCGACGACGCTGCCGTCGGGCGTCACCGTCGGCGCGGTCGTCGTCGCCAACGCCGCGGGTGAAGTCGCCGACCCGGACACCGGCCTGCCCTGGATGGCATACCTGATCGACGAGTTCGGGCTGACGCCGCCGCCGGCCGAGCAGATCGCTGCGTTCGCCGGGCTGCCGTCCCCGCTGAGCGCGCTGAACACCACGATCGGCGTGGTCGCCACCGACGCGGCGCTCAGCCCGGCGGCGTGCCGGCGCGTCGCGATCGCCGCCCACGACGGCCTGGCGCGCACCATTCGCCCGGCGCACACGCCGCTCGACGGCGACACCATCTACGCGCTCGCGACCGGCGCTGTGGAGGTGCCGCCGTCGCCCCAGACGCCGGCCGCGCTGTCGCCGGAGACCGCGCTGGTCACCGCGGTGGGCGCGGCGGCCACCGACTGCCTGGCCCGCGCGGTGCTGGCCGGCGTGCTGGCCGCCGAGTCCGTGGCCGGGATACCGACCTACCGCGGTGTGCTCCCCGGAGCGTTCGGCGGCACATAGGTCCCTGGCGGACATCGTCTGTGCAGGTAGCCTGGATCCGAGCGGGGCGATGAACAGGAGCGGCGCCACATGAATCGGTCGGGCAAGCTGCCGGCGACGCAAAAGCGGCCCCAGTGGGTGGTTGGCGGCGCCACGATCGTCACCTTCGTCGCGTTGCTGTACCTCATCGAGCTGATCGACCAGATCGGCGGATACCGGCTGGACGAGAACGGCATCAAACCCCTGACCGAAGACGGTCTGTCGGGGATCATCTTCGCGCCGCTGCTGCACGCCAACTGGGCACATCTGATCGCCAATACCGTCCCGATGCTGGTGCTCGGGTTCCTGATGACACTGCTCGGAATGTCGCGATTCGTCTGGGCCACCGCGATCATCTGGATCCTCGGTGGCTTCGGCACCTGGCTCATCGGCAACATGGGTAGTAGCTGCGGGCCGACCGACCACATCGGGGCCTCCGGCCTAATCTTCGGCTGGCTGACCTTCCTGCTGGTGTTCGGGCTGTTCGTCCGAAAGCTGTCACACATCGTCGTCGGACTAGTGGTGCTGGTCGCCTACGGCAGTGTGCTGCTCGGCGCGATGCCCGTGCTGCACCAGTGCGGTGGCGTGTCATGGCAGGGCCACCTGTGCGGGGCGATCGCAGGGGTGATCGCGGCGTATCTACTGTCCGGCCCCGAACGTAAGGCGCGCGAGCGGAAGAGGGCCGTGAAGGCATGACCTCGCCGCTGGCGCCCGTCGGGGTATTCGACTCCGGCGTCGGCGGACTGACCGTCGCCCGCGCCATCATCGACCAACTGCCCGACGAGGACATCGTCTACGTCGGCGACACCGGCAACGGACCGTACGGCCCGCTCACCATCCCCGAGATCCGCGCGCACGCCCTGGCCATCGGTGACGACCTGGTCGGCCGCGGCGTCAAGGCGCTGGTGATCGCGTGCAACTCGGCGTCGGCGGCGTGCCTGCGGGACGCGCGCGAGCGCTACGACGTGCCCGTCGTCGAAGTCATCCTGCCGGCGGTGCGCCGTGCCGTCGCCGCCACCCGCAACGGGCGCATCGGCGTCATCGGCACCCAGGCGACCATCACCTCGCACGCCTACCAGGACGCGTTCGCCGCCGCCCGCGACACCGAGATCACCGCGGTGGCCTGCCCCAGGTTCGTCGACTTCGTCGAGCGCGGCGTGACCAGCGGCCGGCAGGTCCTCGGACTGGCCGAGGGGTATCTGGAGCCGTTGCAGCGGGCCGAGGTCGACACGTTGGTGTTGGGATGCACGCACTACCCGCTGCTGTCCGGGCTCATCCAACTGGCAATGGGCGACAACGTCACTCTGGTCTCCAGCGCCGAGGAGACCGCCAAAGAGGTACTGCGCGTGCTCTCCGAGCGGGACCTGCTGCGCCCGCATGACGCGTCCCCCGCCACGAGGGTGTTCGAAGCGACCGGCGACCCCGAGGCGTTCACCAAACTCGCGGCGCGATTCCTCGGGCCCGCCGTGACGGGCGTGCAACCCGTTCATCACACACGGGTTGGATAAGCCCTGCGAAGAGATTCTGCAAACCGAATGGGCCATGTTTTCCCTATCCACGTATCGGGCATGGCACAGTAGTGTCCGTGCGAATAACCGTGCTCGGCTGCTCGGGTAGCGTCGTCGGTCCGGATTCGCCTGCGTCCGGTTATCTGGTCCGGGCGCCTGACACCCCGCCCCTTGTTCTCGACTTCGGCGGGGGTGTGCTCGGCGCGCTGCAGCGGTACACCGACCCGGGTTCGGTGCACGTGCTTCTCTCGCACCTGCACGCCGACCACTGCCTCGACATGCCGGGGCTGTTCGTATGGCGTCGCTACCACCCGTCGAAGCCCGACGGCAAGGCGCTGCTGTATGGCCCGAGCGACACTTGGTCGCGGCTGGGCGCGGCGTCGTCACCGTACGGCGGCGAGATCGACGACTGCTCGGACATCTTCGAGGTGCACCACTGGGTCGACGGTGAACCGGTGACCATCGGCGCGCTGACCATCGTGCCGCGGGTGGTGGCCCACCCCACCGAGTCGTACGGCCTGCGGATCACCGACCCCAGCGGCGCGTCGCTCGTCTACAGCGGCGACACCGGCGCCTGCGAGCAGGTCGTCGACCTGGCGCGCGGCGCAGACGTCTTCCTGTGCGAGGCCTCCTGGACACACTCACCGGAACGCCCACCCGCGCTGCATCTTTCGGGCACCGAGGCGGGCCGCGCCGCCAAGGACGCGGGTGTCCGCGAACTGCTGCTGACGCACATCCCGCCGTGGACTTCGCGCGAGGACGTCATCAGCGAGGCCAAGGCGGAATTCGACGGCCCGGTGCACGCGGTGGTGTGCGGCGAGACCTTCGACGTCCCGCGCATCTGAACGCGTCGTTCCCTCGCTAGGGTTGGCTCGTGTCCAAACGAGAAGACGGCCGGCTTGACGACGAGCTTCGCCCCGTGGTCATCACCCGCGGCTTCACCGACCACCCGGCGGGCTCAGTCCTGATCGAATTCGGCCACACCAAGGTGATGTGCACAGCCAGCGTCACTGAGGGCGTGCCGCGCTGGCGGAAGGGATCCGGATTGGGCTGGCTCACCGCGGAGTACGCGATGCTGCCGTCGTCCACCCACACCCGGTCCGACCGCGAATCGGTGAAGGGCCGCGTCGGCGGGCGCACCCAGGAGATCAGCCGGCTGGTCGGCCGGTCGCTGCGGGCGTGCATCGACCTGCGGGCATTGGGGGAGAACACGATCGCCGTCGACTGCGACGTGCTGCAGGCCGACGGCGGCACCCGCACTGCGGCCATCACCGGCGCCTACGTCGCGTTGGCCGACGCGGTGACCTACCTCGCGGCGGCCGGCAAGCTGTCGGACCCCCGGCCGTTGTCGTGCGCGATCGCGGCGGTCAGCGTCGGCGTCGTCGGCGGACGGGTGCGCGTGGACCTGCCCTACGAGGAGGACTCGCGCGCCGAGGTCGACATGAACGTCGTCGCCACCGACACCGGCACCCTGGTAGAGATTCAGGGAACGGGCGAGGGCGCGACGTTCCCGCGTTCGACGCTGGACAAGATGCTCGATATGGCGCTCGAGGCCTGCGACAAGCTGTTCGTCGCGCAGCGCGAAGCGCTGGAGCTGCCGTATCCGGGGGTGCTGCCGGAGGGGCCGCCGCCGCCGAAGGCGTTCGGAAGCTAAGGTCGCTGGTCGCTCCGAAATAGGAACTGAATGGATTTCTCATTCGGCCCTTTGGTGACCGAATCGATGAAAGATCTCTCGGTGTCCAAATCCGGAATGACTTTCCATAGCCGTGAGATTTGGGCCGTTATCCCCCGGCGGCGCAGCGAAAGTGGAGCACGAACCCCTCCTCGTGATCACCCTGCCTAGCGCCGTGGGCGCATGGTGTGGCCGGCGTGTGGGCTTTACGCTCGGGCTGGCACGAAAGGGGATGATCGTGGGCACTCAGCTGCTGGTTGCCAGCCGCAACCGCAAGAAGCTGGCCGAGTTGCGCCGGGTGCTCGACGGCGCGGGCCTGTCGGGGTTGACGCTGGTGTCGCTGGACGACGTGCCGCCGTTCGACGAGGCGCCCGAGACGGGTGCGACCTTCGAGGACAACGCGCTGGCCAAGGCGCGCGACGGGTTCGCCGCGACGGGTGTGGCGACGGTGGCCGACGACTCCGGGTTGGCGGTGG
This sequence comes from Mycobacterium sp. NGS68, assembly GCF_059812195.1. Lineage (NCBI taxonomy): Bacteria > Bacillati > Actinomycetota > Actinomycetes > Mycobacteriales > Mycobacteriaceae > Mycobacterium > Mycobacterium sp. NGS68. The sequence goes on from NZ_JCALCE010000002.1 coordinate 94,470, forward strand.
CCGCGCTGAACGGCATGCCGGGCGTGCTGTCGGCGCGCTGGTCCGGCCGCCACGGCGACGACGCCGCCAACACCGCATTGCTGTTGGCGCAGTTAGGTGACGTGCCCGACGGGCGGCGCGGTGCGGCATTCGTGTCCGCCTGCGCGCTCGTGTCGGGGTCTGGCGAGGTCGTCGTGCGCGGCGAGTGGCCGGGCACGATCGCCCGCGAGGCTCGCGGCGACGGCGGTTTCGGCTATGACCCCGTCTTCGTCCCGGACGGCTACGACCGCACGGCAGCGCAGCTGAGCCCGCAGGAGAAGGACGCGATATCGCACCGGGGCCGCGCGCTGGCGCTGCTGGTGCCGGCGCTGCGGGCGCTGGCCGAGCTTTCCGAGGCGTGAAGTCACTAAATGTTATCCTACTAACATGTTAGCGTAATAACATGTTAGGAGAATCGAAGTGTGCGGTCGTCGTCGTCGGCGCGGGTCCCAGTGGCTTGGTGGCCTCATCGGCGCTCCGCGCGGCCGGCGTCGACGTCCGGACCTTCGATGCCGCCCCCGCGCCGGCAACCACATCACGAGCGTTGGGTTTGCAGCCGCGCGGTATCGAGGTGCTCGATCGGGTCGGTGCCCTCGGCAACTTGCGGGAGACCGCTGTGCCGTTGTCGCGCTCGATATTTCGGATCAACGGTCGCCGGCCGACAGAGCTGTCGTGGGTCAACGCGAGCCGGTCAGGGCCCGCCAACCCGGTGATCATCTCGCAGGCGGACATCGAGGCGTCGCTGCGCAACCGCCTCACCGATGTTGGCGGAACCGTGGAGTGGAACCAGCGCGTCGTGAGTGTCGAAGACGCCGACGAGCACGCTTCGGTGCAACTCGCCGATGGAACGGTCATCCATGCCGATTGGGTGATAGGCGCCGATGGGGCGCACAGCGCGGTGCGCAAAGCCGCGGGCATCGACTTCCCGGGCGTACCGATGGCCGAACGGCTCATCATCGCCGACGTTTGCGCCGACCTCGACAGCCCCAGAGACGCCGTGGTGTTCTTTGCCGGTCCGACGGGTCTGCTGGGAGCTTTTCCTCTGCCGGGCGACGACGTGTGGCGGCTGATGGCTCCTGCGGCCGGAGCGGATCTCGCCGAACCGGCGCCAGAGGACATCGTCGGTGAATTCGAGGCCGGCTTGGCGCAGCACGGGAGCGGTGTCGTCCGATCGGTTGCGTGGGCGTCGTCCTTTCGCATACACCGCCGGCTGGCCGACGCGTACCGGCGCGGCCGATTGCTACTCGTCGGTGACGCCGCCCACGTGCACAGTCCCGTGGGTGCTCAGGGATTGAACACCGGAATCGGCGACGCCGAGAACCTCGCGTGGAAGCTCGCCCTCGTAGTGAGCGGGCATGCACATGAGGAACTGCTCGATACTTACCAGGCCGAGCGGCGCCCGATCGCGGCGGAAGTGTTGTCTGGCACAGCCGACGTCACCGAAATCCTGGCCGGCACCGGGCTCATGACGCGGCTGATCCGCGATCGCGCCATGCTGCCGATGCTGCGTCGGCGATGGGTGCAGCGGCATATCGCGGACAAGGCCTCGCAGTTGTCCGTGACCTATCGCAGGGGGCCGCTCGGAAGCACGCGGCGACTGCGCGCGCCTGGACTTCGTCCGGGTGACAGGGTGCCGGACGCCGAATTCACCGGGGAGAACGGGGATGTGGCGCGGCTGTACACGTTGCTCGGCCCCGGTTGGGCCCTGCTCGGCCCAGACACGCTGGGTGCCGTCGCGAAGGCTCGACTCGGTGACGTCGCGGTCCTACCCGGCCACGACCTCGATGACAGCGACGCCCTTCTGGTGCGGCCTGATGGGCATCTCGCGTGGCGCGGATCCGACCCCCGCCTGCTTGCAGCGTGGCTCGACACCGCTCTCGGGCGTCCGACCGCCGTGAACACGGTGTCGGCGCAATGACGAACGACGACTGGCGCAGCCGCAAGAAAGCGGCCACCCGCAGGGCGATCCAGGAACACGCGTTACGCCTGTTCGCCGAAAACGGCTACGACAACACAACGGTCGAAGACATCGCCGCGGCCGCCGGCGTGTCGCATATGACGTTCTTCCGATACTTCCCCCGCAAGGAAAACGTCGTCCAAACGCGTGAGTACGACCCGATGATCGAGGAACTCATCGTCGCCCGACCATCGCACGAGTCACCACTCACCGCGATCGGCGCCGCGCTGTCCGCCAGTTTCGCAGCCATCCTGCCGACCGACCGCCACAGAATTCTTGCGCGCGTTCGTCTCATGTTGAGTACACCCGAGCTGCGGGCGTGGCAGGTGAAATCCACGACGGATGACACCCGCGACCTGTTCGCGCGTTCCCTCGCGCGACGGAATGGTCTAGCCCAAACCGATTTGGTGGTGACCGTCCATGCGGCAGTCGCAGTTGCCGTATTTGTGACCGCATTGGAAACCTGGGCACAGACCGACGAGGGGGATCTCGTCGCGATCATCGACGCGGCGTTTGCGGCCGCCGAGACTGCCACGGCGCCTCAGCCTCCGGATTCTGCGACCTGCCACACCGTTCGTTCCGATCAGCCCGCAAGCAAGGCATTACAGCCTAGCTCTGTAAATCCCTCTTCCTCGAGCGGTCGGGCTTTGGCCGATTAAAGCCCGAACTGCTGCTTGACGTTTCGCGTCTGGAAGTGCTCGACGACGATGCCCAACAGCGGGATGGTGCCGGCGAGCAGCACGCCGAGGCTCTTGCCGATCGGCCAGCGTGCCTTGACCGCAAGGTTGAAGGCGGCCAGCACGTACACGAAATACACCCAGCCGTGCACGAGCCCGATCCAGGGGACCTCATGGTGGTAGGCCAGGTGCGACACGAGCTCGCCGCACAGCACGATCAGCCAGATGCCCGTCGCCCACGCCATGATTCGGTAGCCGCGCAGCGCGGTGCGGATCTTTTCGACGGGGAAGACCGTCGCGGCTGCCTCCGGCGTCTCGGGTGTGCTCATGCGGTGGTCCTGTTCTCCTTTTCCGAGTCGTTCCTCGCGAGTTCGGCCAGGTAGGCGTTGTACTCCCGCAGGGCGGGGTCGTCGGTCGGCCGCTGCGCCGGCTTGGGACGTTCGGGCAGCAACCCGGCGGGTATTTCGGTGATCGCGTCGCTCTGCCCAGGCTGCGGCCCGGCATCTTCGTAGCGGACGAACTTGCGGTACGCGTAGACGCAGAACCACGCGAACAGCGGCCACTGCAGCGCGTAGCCCAGGTTCTGGAAGGTACCCGACGCCGACTGGTACCGGGTCCACTGCCACCAGCCCAGGGCCAGGCACCCGCACGCCGCGACGATCACCAACGCGATCATTGCGGGCCTGCGCCGACGGGTACTGGACACCCCACGACGGTACCGGTCAGGCCTTCGGCGCCGACAAGCGATGCGTGGGCGGCGCGCTAAGATCGCATCGCCGCGGGCGTGATGAAATTGGCAAACATGCCGGCTTTAGGTGCCGGTGCTCGCAAGAGCTTGAGGGTTCGAGTCCCTCCGCCCGCACTTATTCGATCGCAGCCGTTCCCTACCTCGGACGATGCATGTAGGGACATGCGTCGTGCGAGCCGTCAGGGGGAGCAACACAACGCCCCGCGTCATCGGTGCAGCTCTTGTATATGCCTGGCTCCGACCCCCAGGGGCCGGGTTCGTACGCGACCTGGATGCAGTGCACGCCGTTGGCCCAGGCCGACGGCGGCTGCAGCGCCGACAACGCCGCCGCCCCGCCCACCACGAATGCAGCGGACACCAGGCCGCCGATGACCCGTCGCAACGATGCCCGATCGGACATGTGACTCCCCCTTCTTCGAGTGCCTATCGTAAGCACCTGCACCCGCCGTCCCTCTGAAACGGCTAGTTTTGGGACCGGCAAAAATCCCGCATTTTATTCTGTCTGCCAGGAGTTATTGACGTCGGCGCTGGGTATTCACGGGCATGCGCCCTGTTTACGCCACCGCCCTTGCCGCCCTGCCATTCGCTTCGATCTTGTTGACGGGGGCTCCGCCCGCCCACGCCGACTATGACGGCTACACCCGCTGCGTAGTGAACATGGCGGGACTGCGGCTCCACGACGCCGATCCGAACAATAAGTACCTGGCCGGACTAGTCGAGCAGGATCTGCAGAATGGCGCTTCGCCAGCCGCAGAGGCTCGCAAAGTCGCGCAGATGGGATTCGAACCGCACTACGCCAACGGCGTTGTGCAATGCGTCATGCAGAACAACCCGTAGCAGTCGGCGCGCGCCTGCGTGAGCGGCGTGCACACACTCGGCGAACAAGTGTTTATCGAACGGTGCAATCGGGAAGCCGGTGAGGGACCGTGCTTTACACGAGCCACACAATCCCCGACCAACAGCTTGGAGAACGATGGGTACGACACTTCGCAGCCTCATGCAGTGGAGCAAGGCGCCCGCCAAAGGCGTCCAAACTGCGTCAACGCCGTGGGTTAACGTGCCGCGCGGCCTCGCGGCGCGCGCCACCACGCCGCTGCTCCCCGACGACTACCTCAAATTAATCAACCCGCTGTGGTCCGCCCGCGAACTGCGCGGCCTGATCGTCGGTGTACACCCGGAAACTGAAGACTCCGCGACTGTGACGATCAAACCCGGGTGGGGCTTTACCGGTAAGTATGACCCGGGGCAGTACGTCGGGATCGGGTTGCGCGTCAACGGTCGGTGGCATTGGCGTTCGTACTCCCTGACGTCGGTCCCGCGGCGCGACAACAAGAACATCACGATCACCGTCAAAGCCACCCCCGAGGGCTTTCTGTCGACGCACTTGGTCAAGGGTGTGAAACCGGGGACCATCGTGCGCTTGGCGGCTCCCAAGGGGGACTTCGCGCTGCCCGATCCGCCGCCGGCGAAGGTGCTTTTCATCACCGCGGGCAGCGGGATAACCCCCGTCATGGCGATGCTGCGCACGCTGAAGTCTCGCGGCCACGACCCCGACATCGTGCACATCCACTCGGCGCCCAAAGCCGACGACGTGATCTTCCACGACGAGCTGCGCGAGCTGGACAGCGGCAAGCCGAACTATCGGCTGCACCTGCAGATGACCGAAACCGACGGCCACTTCGACTTCGGCAAACTGAAAGATATTGTCGCCGACTGGCACGATCGCCCGGCGTGGGTGTGTGGCCCGACCGCGCTACTGGATGACGCCGAAAAGTCCTGGAAAGAGGCGGATCTCGAGGACCAGCTGCACCTGGAGCGGTTCACCATCGCGGCCACCGACAAGGGTGGCGAAGGCGGTACCGTCACCTTCTCGATATCCGATAAGTCCGTCGAAATCGACGGCGCCACATCTCTTTTGGAAGCCGGAGAACAGGTCGGCATCCAAATGCCCTTCGGGTGCCGGATGGGCATCTGCCAGACCTGCGTGCTACCGCTCGAATCGGGGCATGTGCGCGACTTCCGGTCCGGGACCGAGCACGGCGAGGGCGATCGCATCAATACCTGCATCTCCACCGCGTCCGGCGACTGCACCATCAAGATCTGAGGAGGAATCAAGATGGCTATCACAGACATCAAGGAATACGCCCACCTGACCACCGAAGACGTCGAACAGCTCGCGCGTGAGCTGGACGCGATCCGCGAGGACATCGAAGAATCCCGCGGGGATCGCGACTCCCGCTACATCCGCCGCTCCATCCAGCTGCAGCGTGCACTGGCCGCGGGTGGCCGCGCCGCTCTGTTCGCCAGCCGGAACCGGTACGCGTGGCTGGCCGGGACAGGGATGCTCGCCATGGCCAAGATCATCGAGAACATGGAACTCGGGCACAACATCACCCACGGGCAATGGGACTGGATGAACGATCCGGAGATCCACTCCACCGAATGGGAGTGGGACACGACCTCGCCCAGCGTCCACTGGAAGAAGTCGCACAATTTCATCCACCACAAGTACACGAACGTCGTCGACATGGACGACGACGTCGGCTACGGCATCATGCGCGTCACCCGCGACGAGCCCTGGTCGCCGTGGATGTTGGGCAACCCGATTTACAACATGCTGCTCGGCACCCTCTTCGAGTGGGGGGTCGCCGCCCACGGCTTGGAGCTTTCCAGAGTCCGCAAACACGAGAAGTCGTGGGCCGAGGTCCGTAAGGACCTGCGCGTCATCGGCAAAAAGGTCGGCAAACAGGTCGGCAAGGACTACATCGTGTTTCCCGCCTTGGCTGGCCGCGGTTGGAAGCGGACCTTGAAGGCCAACGCGGTCGCCAACCTGATCCGCAACTATTGGTCCTACATGGTGATCTTCTGCGGCCACTTCCCCGACGGCGCAGAGAAATTCACCGCCGAGGAGTTCGAGAACGAGACGCAGGGGGAGTGGTACCTGCGCCAGATGCTGGGTTCGGCGAACTTCAACGCCGGCCCGGTGATGGCGTTCGTCAGCGGCAACCTGTGCTACCAGATCGAGCACCATCTCTTTCCGGACCTGCCCAGCAACCGCTACGCGGAGATCTCGGTGCGGGTGCGCGAACTGTGCGAGAAGTACGACCTGCCGTACACCACGGGATCGCTGGGCCGGCAGTACTGGCAGTCGTTCTGGACGATCCTGAAACTCGCCCTGCCCGACAAGCTGCTCAAGGCGACGTCCGAAGACGCCCCGGAGACTCATTCCGAGTTGAAGTTTCGCGTCCGCGAAGGGATGCGGGAGAGCTTCGTCGACCCCGACACCGGAAAGCGTCGCGGCCTGCGCACCGCCATGCGCGAACTGCAGAAGGCCTCATAGGCAATAGCAGGAGGTCGCGTCCCGACGGCGGATGCGGTATGCCTTACAGTTGACCCGTCGAATCGGGCCCACGGGTCCACGTATCGAGGCTGGGAGGCACCGTGTCCGCCGTCGTGTCGATTCCCCGATACCCCACCGATGTGACGGTCGAGTGGTTGTCGGCGGCGCTCAGCCAGCGAGGCCACTCGGTCGAGGTAGCCGACGTCGCCGTCGCGCCCATCGGCACCGGCCAGACGGGCGCCACCTACCGGGTGACCGCCGGCTACGTCACCGATGCGGGGGACCTTCCGTCGACGTTCGTGATCAAGCTGCCCGCGCAGGACGACACGGTCCGCGACCGGGTCGTCTTCGGGTATCGCAGCGAATGCGCCTTCTACGCCTCCGTCGCGGACAAGGTGCAGGTGCCGACGCCGCAGTGCTACTACTGCGAAATCAGCGACGACGCAATGAACTTCGCGCTGCTGCTCGCCGACCAGGCGCCGGCCGTGCAAGGTGACCAGATCGCGGGCTGCGGCGAAAGGGAGGCGCTGCTCGCGGTGCGGGCGCTGGCCGGCCTGCACGCGCCCAGCTGGCGTGATCCAGTGTGGCTGGACTTCTCCGCCATCGCGTTCGGGCTTCCCGACGAGGACTCCGCCAAGGGCCTCGGCGAGGTGGCGAAGATGAGCGCCGACATCACGCTGGACAAGCTCGGTGACCGGATGAGCGCCGAAGACCGGGATACGTTCACCGCGACGATGGGTTTGGTGACACCGTGGCTGCTCGCCGAGCGGGACCGGTTCGCCCTACTGCACGGCGACTACCGCCTGGACAACATGCTGTTTGACCCCGAACGGACGCGGGTCAGCATCGTCGACTGGCAGACGCTCGGCGTGGGCCTCCCGGCCCGCGATCTCGCCTACTTCACCGCGACCAGCCTGGATCCGCAGCTGCGGGCATCCGTCGAAGCAGGCTTGGTCGGCGAGTACCACCGCGCGCTGACCGAATACGGGGTAACGGATTACGACCGCGAAACCTGTTGGCGCGATTATCGTCTCGGCGTGCCGCAGGCACCGATGATCTCGGCGCTGGGGTTCGCGTTCGCCGCGGGCACCGAGCGCGGCGACGACATGGTGCTGACCATGCTCACCCGCGGCTGCCGGGCGATCCGCGATCTGGGCACACTCGACCTGATCGGTTGACGTTCAGTCGTGGCGGTGCGCTTCGTGGACCAGCTGCACCCGCGATGTCACCCCGAGCTTCGCGTAGACATGCGTGAGATGGGTCTGCACGGCGATCGCGGCGGTCATCTCGTCGGGCCGGGAGTCCCACAGCTGCGTCGAACCCTGCACGTCGGCCAGCAGCAATGTGACGGTCCCGGTCGGCAGGGGCTCGTTCATCGCCGCGTCGCTCCAGTCCAGTGACGGAAGGTCCGCCTGGCCCTCGATCTCGCTCATGCTAGTCAGCATGCGTGCGTGAACGGCCACAAACATCCGCGGTTGCGCGTATATCGCGCCGGATCCACCCCGCGGTCAGCGCTGTGCGGACTTGACCAGGTTCGCCCCGATGATCAGGCGCTGAATCTCGCTGGTGCCCTCGTATAGCCGCAGCAGCCGAACGTCGCGGTAGATGCGCTCCACGGGGACGCCCCGCATGTACCCGCTGCCGCCATGGATCTGCACCGCAAGGTCGGCGACCCGGCCGGCCATCTCGGTGCAGAACAGCTTGGCCGCCGATGGCGCGATCCGGCGATCCTCGCCGGTGACCCACTTGCGCGCGACATCGCGTACCAGCGCCCCGCCGGCCAGCACGCCGGTCTGCTGGTCGGCGAGCATCGCCTGCACCAACTGGAAGCTGCCGATCGGGGCGCCGCCCTGCGTCGCGGTGGCGGCGTAGGTCACGGACTCGTCGAGCGCGCGTTGGGCCGCGCCCACGGCGAGCGCGGCGATGTGAACGCGGCCGCGCGCCAACGACGTCATCGCAGCCCGGTAGCCGACGTCCTCGCTGCCGCCCACCAGCGCGTCGTCGCCCACCCGGACGTCGTCGAAGCTGACGTCGGCGGTCCAGGCGCCCTCCTGGCCCATCTTGGCGTCCTTCGCGGCGACGCTGACACCGTCGGCGTCCGCGGGAATCAGGAAAACGGCGATGCCGGGGCCCTCGTCGTCGGCGGGCCGGGTGCGGGCGAAAACCACGAACAGCCCGGCGACGGGCGCGTTGGTGATGAATCGCTTCTGGCCGTTGAGCACCCAATCCTGGCCGTCGCGAACGGCTTTCGTGCGCAGCCCGGCCGGGTTCGACCCGGCGCCGGGTTCGGTCAGCGCGAAGGAAGCGACGACATCACCCGACGCGATGCGCTCCAGCCAACGCCCCTTCTGTTCGTCGGTGCCGAACCCGACGAGAACCTGCCCGGCGATGCCGTTGTTCGTGCCGAACATCGACCGCAGCGCCAGCGAGGTGTACCCCAGCTCCATCGCGAGTTCCACGTCCTGCATGAGATTCAGCCCGAGGCCGCCCCACTCCTGCGGAATCGCGTACCCGAACAGGCCCATCTTCTTGGCGTGATCCCGCAGGTCGTCGGGCACCCGGTCCTCGTCCAGAATCTCCTGCTCGCGGGGGACCACCACGTCGCGCACGAAGTGCCGGGTCGCGGCCAGGATCTCCTGGAAATCGTCGTCTGTGACTTCGGAGCTATCGGGGCGGGCGTCGGCGGTCGTCATTCACTTGCTCCATCCATGGGGTGGTTGCCGCCCAGAATCCTATATGAAATATGATATTCGAACTGAGGTGCCCGTCGGGGAGCCAAGACAGATAGGGGTGCGCGAGCCAAATGTCTCTGTTGAGCGGTCAGACCGCGGTCGTCACGGGTGGGGCGCAAGGCCTCGGATACGCCATTGCGGAGCGATTCATCGCCGAGGGCGCGCGGGTGGTGCTCGGGGATGTCAATCTCGAGGCTACCCAGGTCGCAGCCAAGCAACTCGGCGGTGACGACGTGGCCGTCGCCGTGCAGTGCGACGTGACCAAGGCCGACGAGGTCGACGCCCTGATCAAGACCGCCATCGACCGCTTCGGCGGCCTGGACATCATGGTCAACAACGCCGGCATCACCCGTGACGCGACGATGCGAAAGATGACCGAAGAGCAGTTCGACCAGGTGATCGCCGTGCACCTGAAGGGGACGTGGAACGGGACCCGGTTGGCCGCCGCGATCATGCGCGAGCAGAAGCACGGCGCGATCGTGAACATGTCGTCGGTCTCGGGCAAGGTCGGCATGATCGGGCAGACGAACTATTCGGCGGCCAAGGCCGGCATCGTCGGGATGACCAAGGCCGCCGCGAAGGAACTTGCGCACCTCGGTGTCCGGGTCAACGCCATCGCCCCGGGCTTGATCCGCTCGGCGATGACAGAGGCCATGCCACAACGCATTTGGGACTCGAAGGTCGCCGAGGTGCCGATGGGGCGGGCCGGTGAGCCCAGTGAGGTCGCCAGCGTCGCGTTGTTCCTGGCGTCGGATCTCTCGTCGTACATGACCGGCACCGTCATGGAAATCACCGGCGGCCGCCACCTATGAGTTTCACGCCGAGCAGACGCAAAAGTCCCCAATTCCTGCCGAATTGGGGAGCTTTTGCGTCTGCTCGGCACGGCAAAGGGAGCCAAAATGCGTGAGGTCGTCATCTGTGAGCCGGTCCGGACGCCGATCGGCCGGTACGGCGGAATGTTCAAGTCGCAAACCGCCGTCGACCTTGGTGTCGCCGCGCTGAAGGGACTGCTCGAGCGGACCGGGCTGGCGCCCGACGCGGTGCAGGACGTCATCCTCGGGCACTGCTACCCGAGCAGTGAGGCGCCGGCGATCGGGCGCGTGGTTGCCCTGGATGCCGGCCTGCCGGTGACGGTTCCGGGCATGCAGGTCGACCGTCGGTGCGGCTCGGGGCTGCAGGCGGTGATCCAGGCCGGTCTGCAGGTGGCCAGTGGCGACAACGACCTGGTGATCGCCGGCGGCTGCGAAAGCATGAGCAACGTCGCGTTCTACTCGACCGACATGCGTTGGGGCGGAGCGCGTTCCGGTGTCCAGGTGCACGACGGCCTGGCCCGCGGGCGCACCACGGCCGGCGGCCGCCACTATCCCGTGCCGGGCGGAATGCTGGAGACGGCCGAGAATCTGCGCCGCCAGTACGGCATCTCCCGTCAGGAGCAGGACGAACTCGCGGTCCGTTCGCACCAGCGAGCGGTGGCCGCGCAGAAGAACGGCATCCTGGCGGAGGAGATCATTCCGGTCGCGGTGCCCGCCAGGCACGGCGAGGAGATCGTCGACACCGACGAGCATCCGCGCGCAGACACCACCGTGGAGTCGCTGAGCAAGCTTAAACCCGTTCTGGCCAAGCAGGATCCGGAGGCGACGGTCACCGCCGGCAACGCCAGCGGGCAGAACGACGCGGCATCCATGTGCGTGGTGACGACGCCGGAGAAGGCGGAACAGCTCGGCCTGACGCCGCTGGTGCGCCTGGTCTCGTGGGGGTCGGCGGGGGTGGCGCCCAACATCATGGGCATCGGCCCGGTGCCCGCGACGGAGGTCGCACTGGCCAAGGCGGGCCTGCAGCTGAGCGACATCGACGTCATCGAACTCAACGAAGCCTTTGCCGCGCAAGCGCTTGCGGTGATGCGGGAGTGGAACTTCGGCGCCGCCGACCACGACCGGACCAACGTGCATGGCTCTGGCATCTCGATGGGGCATCCGGTGGGTGCGACCGGCGGCAGAATGCTGGCTTCGTTGGCGCGCGAGCTCACCCGTCGGCAGGCGCGGTACGGGTTGGAGACCATGTGCATCGGCGGCGGCCAGGGTCTGGCCGCGGTCTTCGAGCGGGTCTCCTAGACATGGAACCGCTGGCCGGGGTCAGCGTCGTCGAGGTGTCCAGCTTCGTCGCCGCTCCGCTGTGCGGGATGACGCTGAGCCAACTCGGCGCGCAGGTGATCCGCATCGACCCGATCGGGGGCGCCTCGGACACCCAGCGCTGGCCGTTATCGGCCGACGGCACGTCGATCTACTGGACGGGCCTGAATAAGGGAAAGCGTTCGGCTACCGTCGATCTGCGCGCACCCGAAGGTCAGGAGTTGGTGCAGCGGCTGATCGTGCAAGGCGGCGGCATCGTCGTCACCAACGCGGTCCTGCCCTGGCTGAGCCACGAGCTGCTGGCCGCGCAGCGTTCCGACCTCATCCACGTCCAATTGCTGGGCCGCGGTGACGGTTCCACCGGGGTGGACTACACGGTCAACGCCGGCATCGGATACCCGCTCGTCACGGGCCCCGCCAGTCATGCGGGCCCGATCAACCACGTCCTGCCCGCGTGGGACGTGTCCTGCGGCCTGTATGCCGCGCTGGCCGTGGTCGCCGCCGTGCACCGTCGCGACCAGACCGGGGCGGGCGCACGGATCAGCCTGGCGCTGGAGGATGTCGCCCTGGCCACCGCTGGAAACCTCAGCCTGCTGACCGAACCGCAGGTGAACGGGACCCAGCGCGAGCGGTTGGGGAACTCCATCTACGGCCAGTACGGGCAGGACTTCGCCAGCCGGGACGGGGCCAGATTCATGGTTGTCCTCCTGACGCGACGGCACTTTCGCGACCTGGTCGACATCACCGGCACCGGTGCGGCGGTAAAGGCGCTGGCCGACGCCTTGGGCGTGGACTTCGGTTCCGAGGGTGACCGCTACCGCTATCGCGACGTGCTGTCCGGCTTGTTCGGCACGTGGTTCGCGGACCATTCGGCCGACGAGATCGATGCGGCACTGTCGAACACCACCGTCCTGTTCGAGCGCTACCGCACGTTCGCGGACACGGCCGGCGGCCCGAAAGTGACGGCCAATCCGCTGTTCTCCCGTCTGCATCAACCGGGTGTCGGCGACTACCTGGCGCCCGGCCTGCCGACCGCCTTTGACGGCGTCCATCCCGCCGCCGCCGCCGCGCCCGCGCTGGGTCAGGACACCGCCGACGTGCTCACCGAAGTCCTGGGCTTGACCGACGCCGACCTCGCGCGCCTGTCGGCCGCGAAAACGATCGGAGGCAACCGCCCATGACCAAACTCGCCCAGACACTCGGCCTGTCCGAATTTCAGACCGAGATCATCGCCACGGTAAGGCAATTCGTCGACAAGGAGATCATTCCGAACGCGCCGGAACTGGAGCGGCACGACACCTACCCGCAGGCCATCGTCGACCAGATGCGGGAGATGGGTCTGTTCGGGCTGATGATTCCGGAAGAGTATGGGGGGCTGGGAGAGTCGCTGCTCACGTACGCGCTGTGCGTCGAGGAGTTGGCCCGCGGCTGGATGAGCATCTCCGGGGTGATCAACACCCACTTCATCGTGGCGTACATGCTGCGCCAGCACGGCACCGACGCGCAGAAGCAGCGCCTCCTGCCGCGGATGGCGACCGGGGAATGCCGCGGCGCCTTCTCGATGTCGGAGCCGGAGCTCGGTTCCGACGTCGCCGCGATCCGCACCCGCGCGCAACGGAACCCGGACGGCACGTACACCATCAACGGCCAGAAGATGTGGCTGACCAACGGCGGCAGTTCGACGCTGGTCGCCGTGCTGGTGCGCACCGACGAGGGTGCGGACAAGCCGCACCGCAACCTCACGGCCTTCCTCATCGAGAAGCCAACGGGTTTCGGCGAGGTGGCGCCGGGGCTGCTGATCCCCGGCAAAATCGACAAGCTGGGCTACAAGGGCATCGACACCACCGAGCTCATCTTCGACGGCTACCAGGCCGACGGTGACGACATCCTCGGCGGCGCGCCCGGGCAGGGCTTCTTCCAGATGATGGACGGCATCGAGGTGGGCCGGGTCAACGTGTCGGCCCGCGCCTGTGGGGTCGGCATTCGCGCCTTCGAGCTCGCGGTGCGTTACGCCCAGCAGCGCCACACGTTCGGCAAGCCGATCGCCGAGCACCAGGCCATCGCGTTCCAGCTCGCCGAAATGGCAACCAAGGTCGAGTCCGCACACCTGATGATGGTCAACGCGGCGCGGCTAAAGGATTCCGGCGAGCGCAACGACGTCGCAGCCGGTATGGCGAAATACCTTGCCAGTGAATGCTGCGCGGAGGTCACGCAACAAAGCTTCCGGATTCACGGCGGTTACGGCTATTCCAAGGAGTACGAGATCGAGCGGTTGATGCGCGACGCGCCGTTCCTGCTGATCGGCGAGGGCACCAGCGAGATCCAGAAGCAGATCATCAGCAAGCGGCTGCTCGCCGAATACCGGGTGTGACGCCGTGGCAACCCCGCCTGCCCCGGATTTCGCCGCTCGGCCGCAGCTTTCCGAGGACGTCGCGCGTTTTGTCCGCAAGCGGATCTTCGACGGCAGTTACGCGGCGGGACAGTACATTCGGCTGGACCAGTTGGCCGCCGAGTTGGGGATCAGCGTGACCCCGGTGCGCGAGGCGCTGTTCGCGCTGCGGGCCGAAGGTTGGATCGCCCAGCAGCCGCACCGCGGCTTCGTGGTGCTACCGGTGACCGAGCGGGACCTCGCCGACGTCGCGAACGTGCAGGCTCATGTCGGCGGCGAGCTGGCCGCCCGGGCCGCCGTCAACATCACCGACGACCAGCTGCACGGCCTCAAGGAGATTCAGGCCCAGCTGGAGCGGGCCTACGCCGACGGCGACGAAGAGCGCACCGTTCGCCTCAACCACGAGTTCCACCGCGCCATCAACGTCGCCGCGGACTCACCGAAGCTCGCCCAGCTCATGTCCCAAATCACCCGCTACGCACCGGAGTCGGTGTTCCCGGCGATCGAAGGCTGGTCCGACCAGTCGCTCAAGGACCACCGGCGCATCCTGGCAGCCCTCGAGATACACGACGACAAGCTCGCCCGCGCCGCCATGTCGGAGCATCTCGCGGCCGGCGCGGTGCCGCTGATCGGGCACCTGACGGCGCGTGGCGTGGTGGCCGACGGCGGCCAGTCGGCGTAGGGCACTGCAATCTCGCACCGAGACTGCGCACAGGGCCTTCGGATCGGATGGAGAAATACCGGCCCGCACCGCAGGCTCGTGGCCACCGACGCAGGCTCGATGCCATCGTTAGGGAAACACTCATGCGCCTCAACGGTTACCGCTGAGCGTCCGGCAATGCCGTGTCGAGGTCTTCGTCGGTTCCTATGACCGGATAAGGTCCAATTCAGTTGTCACCTGAGTATCTGAAGACGGCGGCTCGCGCCTTGGGCGATGTACCAGCTCGCCGCCAGGACGCCTAGAACGGTTGTCCCCCATATCAAGTCGTCACGATCCAGGCCGGGCGGCCAGGTGCCCAACGCCAAACCGAGGCCGGCGGCGACGGCCATCAAGAGCAGCAGCGCCAGGCAGTTCGACTTCCAGAACCCGGTCGAATAGGCCCGACGATCCGCGATGCGGCTGGCCGCTTCGCGCACGGCCGGGTCCGCCGGCGCGGGTCCGCGCAGGCTTGCATCGATGGCCGCCGAGCGCTGCTGCGAGCTAAGCCCGTCGAGCGCGGTGGTGCAGACGATGTGCGAGCTGTCGGTGCACAAGCCCAGCAGGAGACCGAAAGTCACGACGCCCGCGACGCGCCACGCGTCGACCGACGGCCCGTGCCAGGCCATGGCGTCGACGACGCCGTAGCCGCAGGCGCCTGCTAGCGTACGTGCCCATCCGGGCATGAGTACAAAACGAGTCCACATAAGTCTTTCCTCCGCGGCGGCCGCCGCCCGTGGCGGCCGAATGGTTGATAAATGCTTGAGGAAAGACCTTGGGGGATTCTCAACAAATCCTTGAAGCCCTGAAGGATCAGGCCGACTGCACGTCCAGCGATGCTATGGGATCGTCGGCGACCGTCCCGCGCATTGGCGACGCCAGGAATTTGCGGGCAGACGCGGCACGACGGCGATCGAACAAGCGCCGCTCGACCATGCGGTCGACTTCGCGGCGCACGTCCCTGCGCACCGTGCGCCAGAGCTGTCGACGGTCCACGCCGGGCGTCCGTGCGGCGGCGAATACCCAGCGAATGACCCGCGGCGCCGTGAAAACGCTTGTCGGTGCCCGGTTTCGAGAGAATACGTCGAGCAATTGCGTTGCCCCGTCAGGCCGCCGGGCGAACCACCGGTACGCCGCGTCCTCGATCGGGGATACCGCGTCGTCGCGGCCGAGCAGGTTCGCCCACTGATACATCGGCAGGCATTGTTCGTCGCGATCGTTCTCCCAGGCAACCAGGGCCGCATCGAGGGCGCGGGGTTCGTCTAGGTGGGCCGCCGCCGTCACGCCCAAGAGCCGGCCGAACCGCAGCGCGTCCCGAATGCCCTGCGCGGTCACCGGATCCTTGAAGTGGCCCGCGTCGCCGGCCAGCGCCCAGCCCGGTCCCTGTGAGTGCCGGAAGTACGACGGATGCGTGTAGGAGACCCGAACCTTGCCGACGCGCTCGCAGCCGCGCAAGCGATCGGAGAACGGCGGTACCCGCCGGACGGCGTCGAGGAAGGCGGCCTCGGAATCGGCGCGGAACTCCTCGGCGCGGGCGACGGGCGGCATCAGCAGGGCGATTAATTGCCCTCCGTCACAAGGGAACACGGTGACAAGATCGTCGCCGTAACGCCACTGCATGGCCAAGTTGCGCAGGTCGTCGCGCGCATCCTCGAAATAGGCGTACGCCATCATCCGCTGGTTGTCCCACCGGTGGTGCTCGGTGGTGCCGACCATCCGTGCGACCGTGGAGCGCCTGCCGTCGGCACCGACGACCAGCTTGGCCGTGATCGTGCCCTCGGCGCCGTCGCGTCGGCGGTATCGAACTCCCGTAACGCGACCGCTCGCGTCATGCAGGAGATCGGTGACCCGGGTGCGTTCGCGGACGTCGGCTCCGGCCTCGCGTGCGGTCTCGACCAGGGCGAGGTCCAGCCCGGGCCGGCGAACGCAACTGCCCGCGGTGTGGCCGAGATACGTATCGAACCGGCCGACCACATCCACTCCGGGAGCCCCGAGTCCCGCGCGGGTGTGCAAGGGCGCGCCGAGTTCGCGCACGCGGTCGTACGCGCCCAACGCTTCCAGTTCGGCCCAATGATGAGGGAAGAACAGATGGGTGGACAGGGTGTCTGACGGAAACGACGCGCCGTCGAGCGCGATGACATTGCGCCCGCGTCGCGAGAAGGCGATGGCCGCGGCGCTTCCCGAGCAGCGGCTCCCGACGATGACGACATCTGTGCGCTCGTCCATAGGGTGAGGATGCCACGCCGCCGAGTATTTTGGAAGAGCGTTCATTTTGTGAATTGACTTTCAATCTACTCGCTGGCCTATCCTGAGCGCGTGTCCGCCGTTCCTCGTCCCGCACCGAGCGCCGGCGCGGCTGCGCGTGGTGAACGCCGACGCGCCCGCACCCGGGCCGTGATCCTGGATGCCGCTGAAGTCGTGTTCAGCCGCGAAGGTTACGACGGTGCGCGGATCGAGGAGATCGCGGCGGCCGCCGACGTGTCGGTCGGGTCGATCTACACGCATTTCGACGGCAAGCGCGGCGTCTACCTGCACCTCGTCGACCGATCGCTGGAGCTGTTCGCCGAATACATGGCGCGCAGCGAAGACGCGACGATGACGCCGTTGCAGCGCGTCCTCGCCGGCGGGGACGCGTACCTGCGTTTTCACCTGGACCACCCGGGCGCGTTCCACTTCCTGGCCTACCGAAATCCGGGCACGGCACCGCTTTCCGGTGCCGACGGTCCCGAGGCGGCGATCCGCGACCGTGTCGGTGAGCTGCTGCGCCGGTTCGCCGCACAAATCGACGACGCGATCGCGGCCGGAGAGGCGCGCCCGGTCGATTCGATACGCCTGACCAATTATCTGTGGGGAGCGTGGAACGGCGTGATCGCGCTGCGTCTGCAGCCCGAGGGGTTAAGGCTGTCGGAGCCCGAAATCGCCGAAACCCTGGAATTGGCAAGGTGGTTGCTGCGCGAGGGATTGGCGAGCCCCGCCCTGCGCGACGACAACGGCGAGGTCGGTGACCGCGTCCCGCTGCCCCGGATCAGGTGAGTGGTTCCTGGCCGACTTCGGCCAGCATCTCCCGCAACCGACGAACGTCGACCTTGCCGGTGCCCCCGCGTGGTACGTCGTCGTCGGAGGCGAGCAGCAGCCACACCGTGGGCACCTTGAAGGCGCTCAGCAGTTCACGGGCCGCGGCCCGCAGCTGGTCGGCGGTAGGCATGCGGCAGACCACCGCCGCGCCCACCCGTTCCCCCTTGGCGCCGGGCACATTGGTGACGTAGGCCTGCTCGACGCCGTCGATGGCGCGCAGCGCCCGCTCCACCTCGGCGGGGTAGACGGTGGCGCCGCTGACCTTGAACATGTCGTCGGATCGGCCGTGGTAGAAGAGGAATCCGTGCTCGTCGAGGCGGCCGAGGTCGCCGGTGGGGTAGAAGCCGTCGGCGGTGAACACGTCTTCCCGGGTGCGGCGGCAGATGCCGCGCAACGTGTGCGGCCCCCGGATTTGGATGGTGCCAACGGTTTCCGCCGCAACGGGGACGCCGGTGTCGGCGTCGACGACGCGAACCTCCATGCCGGGGAACGGCTTTCCGCAGCTTCCCCACGCGGTCGACGGCATGTCGGTATCGGCGGCGTAGCCGCAGTATGGGCCGAACGCCTCTGTCATGCCGAATAATCGGGCTCGCGCGCCGGGTCGAGAGCGCATATCCAGCGGGAGCAGGGCCTCGAGGCTGCCCGGTCGCAGTGCCGAGAGATCGGCGCCGGCCGCTTGCCGCGCGAGTGTTTCCGCCTGATCCGGCCAGCCGCGGAACAACGTGACCCGCTCGGCTTCCAAGAGGCGCAACGTCGTATCGGGTCGCGGTGACTCCTCGGTCACCAGGGTGGCGCCCGCCAGCAGAGCGGACAGGATGCCGCTGCCGAATCCGCCGACCCAGAAAAACGGCATTGGCAGATAGAGCCGGGTATCGGGCGTGATGCAACGCGCGGCGAGGCCCGACCGCACCGCGCCCAGCGCGTTGCCATGCGAATGCACCACGCCCTTGGGCGCCCCGCTGCTGCCCGACGTGAACATGATGGCCAACGTGTCCGCCGGCCTGACCGTTGCGGTCATGGCATCGGCGACCCCGCGTGCGCGGTCGCCGGCGGGCAGCCCCGCGATCCGGTCGGCCGGCAAGATCTCGCGCAGCGCGGGGAGTTCGGCTCGGCTTATCGGCGCGAGATCATCCAGGTAACGGTGACCGCGGAATTCCCGCACGCTCACCAGCACCTGCACCGCCGCCATCCGTAGCTGGGCGACGAGCTCACCCGCCCGCAGCAGCGTGCTCAACGGAACCAGCACGGCGCCGATGCGGGTCAGTGCGATCGCGATCTGCACCCACTCGGTGCTGTTGGGCATGATCAAGGCGACCCGAGTGCCCTTGACCACACCGGCCTCGACGAACACGGCCGCCAAATCGGCTGTGGTCGAATCGAGTTCGCGATAGCCGACACGGTGGGCGGGATCGATGACCATCGGCTTGGCGCCGTGGCGGGCGGCTTGCCGTCGCAGCAGCCGGTCGATGGTGTCAGGCATCGAACAGCATCTTCAGTCGCCGGGTATCCACCTTGCCGCTGGACAGCAGCGGCACGTCCGCCGGGGACACGGCGACGTAGCGCCTGGGAATCTTGTAGGCGGACAGCTCGGTCTTGAGCCGCTCCCGCAGCGCCGCTGCGTCGAGATCGGGCGCGACGACGACGGCGGCCACCACCTCGCCGCGCTCCGCGTCCGGGAGGCCCACGACGTGGGCCACCAGTCCCAGCTTGGCGATGGCCTTTTCGACCTCGGCGGCCGAGACGTTGGCGCCGGCGGTCTTGATCATCGCGCTGAGCCGGCCGACGAAGAACAGGTAACCCTCGGCGTCGGCGCGCACCAGATCTCCGGTGTGGAACCAACCGTCGGCGTCGAAGCAGTCCTCCCGACTGCGCCCGTAGTACCCCTGCATCAGATATGGCCCCCGCAGCCACAATTCGCCGACCTCACCGACGGCGCAGACGCCCGCGGTGTCCGGGTCGACGATCATGGTCTGGAATCCCGGCGCCGGTTGGCCGAAGGACCCCCGCCGCCGCTCGGGCTGGTCGGATTCGTCGGCGCCGATCAGCACGACGCTGCCAGCCTCGGTCAGCCCAAGCATGTTGTGCCGCAGCTCGGGATCGGCCGGACGGGTGTCGGGCGCCATGATCGGGTAGAGGTTGCCACGCCGCATGGATGACAGGTCGCGTTCCGCGAAGCTCGGGTGATCGGCAAGGTGAGCGATCGTGGCAGCGAAACCATTGGTGATGGTGGGCTTTTCGGCTTCGAGCAGGTCCAGGGTCGCGCCCGGGTCGGTCGCGTTGGAGCATACCAGCGTCGAGCCGGCAACCAGCGTGGCGAGCAGACCGAACGCAAAGCCGCCGATCCAGAAGAACGGCGAATTGCAGAACAGCGTGTCGGTGGGCGTCAAACCGCGTATCCGGTTGAGGTTCTCCTGATGCGCCAGCAGCGCGGCGTGCGTGTGCACCACTCCCTTGGGAGCACCGCTCGAGCCGGATGTGTAGACGATGACCAGCACGTCCGAGCCGTCGACGTCGTCTTCCAGCGCGCGCAGC
The DNA here is from genome assembly GCF_059812195.1 of Mycobacterium sp. NGS68. Taxonomy (NCBI): domain Bacteria; kingdom Bacillati; phylum Actinomycetota; class Actinomycetes; order Mycobacteriales; family Mycobacteriaceae; genus Mycobacterium; species Mycobacterium sp. NGS68. Next base: position 114,764 of record NZ_JCALCE010000002.1, read on the forward strand.
ACCGCTGCGTCGACGCTGCCCCCGGGCAGCCGATCGATGCCGCCGATCCGACGCAATTGAGGCGTGGCGGAACAGAACCCGTCGAACTCGTCATCCCCGACCACCTCGGCGAGCCGCCGCACATAGTCATGGGAGCGGAACGACTTGGCGTTCAGCAGGATCGACACGTCGCTGTCGACCAGCTGCTCGCACAGCTCCCGTGCGGTGGCGAAGGTGGAGAACGGGACGACCACGGCCCCGATGCGCGCCGCCGCCAACATGGCGACGACGAAGTCGGTGCCATTCGGGTACAGCAGCCCCACATGCGTGCCCTTACCGGCGCCGGCGGCGATCAGCCCGCGGGCCAGCTCCGCCGACCGGGTATCAGCCTGGCCGTAGCTGATCCGGTCGTCGTCACACACCAGCAGCGGGTGGACCGGCCGCGAACGGGATTGCTGTCGCAGGAGTTTCGCGACGGTCCGGTCACCGGCCATGGTCGGCGCGGGCGGGGTCGGCGAAGAAGCTCCGGACCGCGTGCAGATCGGCCTTGCCCGACGGCGTCCGCGGGATCGCGTCGACGATCGCGATGTCGGTGGGAATCTCGTAGCGGGCCAGGCGCGTCCGCAGATATTCCGCGAGTTCGTCGACGTCGGCGCCAACGCGCAGTTCCACCATGGCGACCGGTGTCTCGCCGAGCCTATCGTCCGGTCGCCCGACGACCGCGGCTCCCGCCACCGCGGGATGTCCTTCGAGGGCGTTGCGCACGTCGTCGGGCATCACCTTGAACCCCCCGCGGATGATCGCCTGGTCGGCGCGTCCGACGATCCAGACGAAGCCGTCCTCGTCGATGCGCGCCATATCGGTGGTCCGCATCCACCGCGCCGACGGCCCCAACTGGCCGGGCTTGACCTCCAACAGGCCGACGCGGTCCGGTCCGAGCGGTGTGCCGTGGTCGTCGACCACCCGCAGTGCGGAGCCCGGGTTGGCCCGCCCCACGCTGCCGCGCTTGGCTCGCCAGTGCCGCCGGTAGTCGGGGAGGGTCCAGCCAGCCACCCCACCGCCGAATTCGGTTGCCGCATAAGAGGTCAGGACGGGTATGCCGTACTTCTCGGTGAATGCGTCGGCGTCGTCGGCGGACAGCGGAGCGGTGCCGCACGTGACGGCAAGGATGCTTTCCAGGTCGGCGCGCGGCAGGTCGGAATGCAGCACCGTCCGTAACGCGGCCGGTACCAGGGACACCGCGCGCGGGCGGTGTCTGCGCACCGCGGCGGCCCAGGTGTCGAGCTCGAATCGGTCCAGCAGCACAAAGGACCTCGCCTCGGCGACGCATTGCAGCACGCGGAACACGCCGCCGATGTGCACCAGCGGCGAGTTGACGATCGCGACGCCGCGGCGCAGTTCGGTGGGCGCCGGTGTCGATTCGCGGCCCAGCACGCTGCGCGCCAGCATGTCGTAGCTGAGGTCGATGCGCTTCGGTGGGCCCGTTGTCCCGCTGGTCAGCATCCGCACCGCGACGTCCGATCGGGGCGTGGCCACGCCGGTCGGCACCGGCGCGCCGCATGGCTCGTCCAGCATGGGCCGAATCGCGAGCGCGCCGGTCCCCGTGGTCACCAGCGTCGCCAGGTCGGCGGATTCACCGACGACCAGTGGCAGGCTCAGGGCCGCGATGTCGGCCCGGGTCCGTTCGTCGCCGCGCGACGGGTTGATCGTGACCACCGTCGCGCCGCCGAGCAGCGCGCCGAGGAACGCCCCGACATGACCGGGCCGGTTGCGCAGGAGCATCCCGATCCGGGGGTCGGCGGCCTGGCCTGCGACCGTCGCGATGTGGCGCGCGAGGTCGGCAACCCGGGCCCACGAAACCCATTGGCCGGCATACTCGATCGCGGGCGCATCCGGCTGTAGGTCCAGTACCTCGGCGATGCGTCGGCTGAGCGGGTGATCGGCCATCACCGGATCTTCGGCTCGCTCCCGGCGCCGCCGGTGCCCTCCTGCGCGGCCAGTTCTGCCGTGCCCAGCGGGTTGCCCAGTCGGGTGTAGATCAGGCCCTGTTCCATCGCCGCGCGGTAGGGCTTGTCCAGGGATTCCCAGATCGCCTTCACCGTGCCCTGCGTCGCCGACGGCGGCTTGGCGGCGATGGCGGTCGCGATCTCGTGGGCGCGGGCCCACAGCCGGTCGGGGGCGACCACCTCGGAGACCAGCCCGATCCGCAGCGCGGTGTCGGCGCCGACGCGTTCGTCGTTGCCCATCAGCGCGATCCGCAGCGTCTCGCCCAGGCCGATACGGCGCATCAGGCCGATCGGCTCCAGCGCGCAGACCAGGCCCGCCGACACGTGCGAGTCGAAAAACGTTGCATCCGTGGAGCAGATGACCACGTCGGATTCGTTGACGAAGTAGTACGCGCCCGCGGTGCACATGCCCTGGACGGCACACACCACCGGCTTCCACAACTTCTGCCATTTGGGGCTCAGTGCCTCACCGGGATCCTCGTGGTTCCAGACGTTTTCAGGCTGACCATACGGCGTCTTGATGTCCAGTCCCGCGCTGAAGGCCCGGGAGCCCGCCGCCCGCAGCACAATCGCGTGCACCGAGTCGTCGAGCTTGACCGCCTGCCAGGCCCGGGCCATTTCCGCGCACATGGTGCGGTTGAACGCATTCAGCTGCTCGGGCCGATTCAGCGTGATGGTGGCGACATGGTCGGAGGCGTCGACCTCGAGCCGGATGGTTTCGAAATCGGTCATCTGCACTGCCAGTTCGGTGCGCGCTTTTCGACGAAGGCCCGGGGACCCTCTTGGGCGTCCTCGGTGCGCAGCACGCGCTCGCGGAAGGTCTCGGCCATGATCTCGGCCTCGTGCAGCGGCACGTTGAGGCCCTTGAGGATGGCCAGCCGGGTGCCGCGGACAGCGAGCGGTGCGTTGGAGTTCACGACATCGGCGATCTCGCGGGCCCGGTCCAAAAGCCGTTCGTGCTGCACGATTTCACTGATCAGACCCAGCTCGTAGGCGCGTTGTGCGCTCATCCGCTCGTGCTTGCCCATCAACGCCATCCGCAGCGCGATCGAGCGGGGCAGCACTCTGGATATCCGCACCAACTCCCGCCCGGCGACCAGCCCGATGCTGACGTGCGGGTCGAAGAACGTCGCCTGCTCGGACGCGATGACGATGTCCGTCGTGGTCACCCAATCCATGCCCGCGCCGCAGCACAGCCCGTTGACGGCGGTCAGCACCGGCTTGGCCATCGTGCGAAACGGCGGCGTGCCCTCCTGCGGGGCCTCCCACTGGTCGTAGGTCGACAGGTAGGGCCGTTCGTAGATCACCTTGCCGTCGGCGGGAATGGCCTTGACGTCCGCACCCGTGCAGAACGCGCGGCCGGTGCCGGTGACGATGAGCAGCCAGACCTCGTCGTCGTTCTCCGCCTCGTCGTACGCGGCCCGCAATTCGGTGATCATGTGTGGGCTCAGGGCGTTGAGCGCCTCCGGACGGTTCAGCGTGATGATGGCGGTGTGTCCGTCGACCTCATAATCGATAGTGTCGAACGGGTCAGGTGGCATGGGTGTCCCTCCATGGACGCATCGGGCGGGTCATCGGCCGTCGAACTTTGGCGCGCGCCGCTGTCGAAACGCTGCCAGGCCTTCTTTGAAATCCGCTGTCCGACAAGACAGTTCCAGGTTGTAGAGCTCCTGTGTCATGGACTGTTCCAGAGTCGCGTGCGCACCGAAGCTCAGCGCCTGCTTGGCCAGCCCCATCGCGACAGTGGGGCCCGACGCCAGCCGGGTCACCAGTTCGTCGACGGTCTTGTCGAGATCGGGCGGGCGCACGGCCTGGTGGATCAGTCCCCAGTCGGCCGCGTCGGAACCGTTCACCTTCTCGCCGAGCAGCAGCATGCGCCGCGCCCGGGCCAGTCCGACCAGCCGCGGCAGCAACCAGGTAGCACCCGAATCGGGGCTGAAACCACGCTCTACGAACGGCTCCCAGAGCACCGCGTCGTCGGCGGCCACGGTGAAGTCGGCGGCCAGCGCGAGATTGCAGCCGAGGCCCACCGCCCGCCCCTGCACGGCGCAGACGACCGGCAGCTGGATGCTGTGCACCAGCCCGATCACCCGGTGGGCGCCGTGCGGTACCCGGCGCACCAGATCGCCGGTGCGGGGCCGCCCGCCGGCGCTGTTGGTGCTCACCCAGTCGACACCGGCGCAGAAGTCCGCGCCCGCACTTCGGATGTGAATCACGCGCAACGAGTCGTCGGCCGCGGCGTCGGTCAACGTGCCGACCAGTGTCTCGATCATCAACCGGGTCAATGAATTACGCCGCGAGGGACGGTCCAGGGTGAGCCGCAACACCGCGCCGTCGCGGGATGCGCTCACCGCACCCTCGGCGTCGGCCGCGTCGGCCTCGTGACTCACGGTCGAATCCGGCCTTTCTCGCCGATACGGTGACCCATACAGTAGGCAATACGATTGCTACGCTGTATAAGTTAGCAAGGAAACGCCGACGAAGGAACAACCCGGCAACAGCGGGCGATGCAATGCGGAGGAGCGGGGCCGATGACGACCGAGGCCACACCCGCGCCTTCCGGTGACGCCAGATTCGGCGAGGCGCCGCTCGCCCAGACCGTGGCGGCCGCGGCCGCGATGCGCCGCCTCGGCTCACTGCTGGTCTCGCTCGAACACCCCCACCCGGCCGTGGACGACATGATCGCGAGGTTCGCCGACTGGGAAAGCGAACTGTCCGCCGCGGCGCCGCAGGACAGTGCGCCTCGGATTGGTGAAATCCCCGACGATCAGCGGCGGATCTATCTCAACCACGCCACCGATATCGGCGCGTATAACCCGTGCTTTCCCGAGTACCACTTCGAGCACCTCGATCCCGGCAAAGCCGAAGGCCGGGTCGAGTTTCCGCTGATCTACGAGGGGCCCCCCGGGCTGGTGCACGGCGGCTTCCTCGGCGTCTTCTTCGATTGCGTGATACAGCACCACAATTGCGTCACCGGCCTGTCCGGCAAGACCCGTTCGCTCGTCGTGACGTTCCGCCGTCCGACACCGGTGGTGACCGAGCTGCGTTTCGACATCGCGCGGACGCAGGTCGACCGAAGCATCACGTCGACGGCGCGCCTGCTGCGTAACGACGAAGTGCTGTGCACCGGCGAGGTGAACACGGTGGCGTCGCCGCCGGAGAAGCTGTCCGTATTCAAGTTCGCCCGACGGCGAAAGGAGTCCGACACATGACCGCCGAGGAGGCTTCGGACGAGCGCGTGCTTTTCGACGTTGATCCCGACAAGCGAATCGCCACGATCACGCTCAACAACGCCAAGCAGCGCAACTCCTATGACGCGGCGATGCGGGGTGCCGTCGCACGCTGCCTGGATCGGGTGGCCGACGACGACGACCTGACCGTGGTGTTGCTGCGCGGGGCGGGCGGAGTCTTTTCCACCGGTGCCGACATGAACAACGCCTACGGCTGGTACGGCGGGAAGGAGGCGCCGGCCGACGAGCGAAAGGCCAGCCGGCGGCCCAGTCAACGGCGGCGACTTGCCGTGGACCGCAAGTCATTTAGTTTCTATCACAATTTCATGGGCTTCCCGAAGGTGACGGTGGGGGAGATCGCCGGCTACGCCCTGGGCGGCGGCTTCGAAATGGCGCTGATGACCGACATTTCCGTGATCGCGCGGGACACGAAGATCGGCATGCCCGCCACCCGTTTCCTCGGGCCCGCGCTCGGCAGCCTGCACATGTTCTTCCACCGGCTGGGACCGGTGCTGGCCCGGCGACTGCTGCTGACCGGTGACGTCATCGAAGCAGGGCAGGTCGAACACCTCGGAATCTTCACCGACACCTGCGATCCGGGTGCGGTCACCGCGCGGGCCCATTACTGGGCGGAAAAGGCCGCCAAGATGCCCGCCGACGGCGTCGTCATCGCCAAGGAAGCCTTCCGGCTGGTCGAACAGAGCCAGGCCTACCAGGGCGAGGAGGTGGCGAGCTATCTGTTCCACGCTTACGGCACCAATCTGCAGTTCGGGCCCGGCGAGTTCAACTTTGTGAAAACCCGCGCGCAGCACGGCACCAAAGAAGCATTCCGGCTACGCGACGAACACTTCCACGTGCCGGAACCGGAAGCGCCCTAACGGCGGGCCCGCTGGGCGGGCGCCTTGGCGGCCTTGCGCGCACGGGCGGGCGCTTTGGCGCCCCCGTCGATCAGCCTGCCCGCATGGTCGAGGATGCACTCGAGGCCGTATTCGAAGTTGGTGTCATCGGGTGCGCCGATGCGATGTCCCTGGCCGCCCAGCCTGGCGATCAGCGGCGTGGTTTGCGGGTCGACGGCCACCGCGTCTTCGATGGCCACCGCTTCCCGGTCCGAGGACCTGTTCTTCTCCTCGAGCCGATTGAGCACCACCGAGCCGCGGACGTGCAGCGACACTGCGGAGTACGTGTCGAAAGCGTCCTCGGGGGACAGGCCGGCCTCGACCAGGTTGGCGATCGCCTTCTCGACCTCCTGGGCGCCCTGGCGGGCCGCCTTCGCGCTGAGCGCCGCGCGAATCAGAATCAAGTCGCACAAAATTGGGTTGCCCATGAAAGTTTTCCGCATCAGCCGAGCATGATTGCGCAGCGTCTCGCGCCAGTCGTCGGCCTCGACGTACGGGGTGGCAAAGACGTACTTGCTCAACGCGCGGTCGGTCATCGCGTTGAGCAGATCGTCCTTCTTGCGGAAGTACCAATAGATGCTGGTGACGCCGACGCCAAGGTGTTTGCCGAGCAGTGGCATGCTCAGGTTGTCGATCGACACCTGCTCGGCGAGTTCGAATGCGCCGCTGATGATGTCATCGGGATTGATGGACCCCCGCTCGCGTCGCTGACGCTTCTCCGCGGTTGCCTGCTTTGCCACTACGGGCACCTCCATCACGATCTGTCCCGAAGCCGTTCACGGGGTTGTTCGTCTGCTACTGTAATACCTATCGTAGGCTTTTTGGTAAATGCAGCCGGACGGGTGGACGTGTCCGGGCTTCCACCGGCGGAAGACGCAATGGATCTAGGGCTGGTGAATGCCGCAGCGGTGGGCTTCGGTGGCGCGGCACTTCTGCTGCTGCGCAAGGCGCCACGAACGCGCATCGTCAACTTATCGGCGCATTCGACACAGCGGCAAAGCATAATGCTGCCCGCCTATACCGCGGCCAAGCCGAAGCTCACCGGCGTCTCCAAAGAATCGATTGGCTGACAAGAGGAGTGGACCATGAAGGCCAGTGGTGCGCGGGCCTGGGCGCGTACAGCGTTGCGCGGCATCGGCGACTCGCTGTACACGCCGTTCTGCGGCGAGGACGGCGACGACATCGACTGGGATGCCTACCGGACGCTGGTGCGCTACTGCGTCAGTGATCTGGGGCACCCGATGCTGTGGTGCACCAGCGGTCTCGCCGAGTTCTGGTCGTTGACCATGCAGGAGCGAAAGCGCTTGCTAGAGGTGGCAATCGAGGAGGGGCGGCGGGCCAATCCCGATGTCGTCATCCAGGCCTGTACCGCGGCCATGGCGGCCAAGGACTGTCTGGAGCTGACGCTGCACGCCCAGGAGGTCGGCGCCGACATCGCCTACATCCAAACGCCGATGATGGAGGCGCACGGCGGCGACGGCGTGCTGAGGTTCTTCAAGTACATCGCCGCGCGCACCGACATCGCCCTGGGCATGTTCAATTCGCCGTCCTCGGGCTACGTGTTGACGGCGGCCGAAAGCGCGCGGATCTACGACGAAGTGCCCGCCGTCTGCGCCACCAAGGAGGGTGCCTTCCGGCCCGAGAGCAGCCGGCGGCTACACGACTTGGCACCGGGGCTGGTGCTGTGGGAATGCGATCGAACCGTGTACCGCGCCGGCTGGTTGCGTGCCGGAATCGTCTGCCCCGCGCAACTGGGCACCGCCGGCTATCTCTTCGAGACGCCTCAGCGGCGGCTGTTTTCGGAGTATTGGGACCTGGTGCTCAACGACAAGCTGCTCGAGGCGATGGACTACGGCCGCGATTCGGGGCTGGACCAGTTTGACCTCGACATGGGGTCGTGGTTCACCTGCTACCCGGGGCGGCCGGATTACTTCACCCACTGGGGCGGCGCGTTCAAGTACGCAGCTTCGGTGCTGGGACTGCCGATCGGCGCGTATCCCCACTCCCGGCCGCCGCAGGCGGAGTTGCCGGCGGAGGCCAAGATTCAGATCGAGAACGCCTATCGCAGGCTCGGTCTGGTCGAGGTGTAAGAGTCCCGCTCAACGAGTCGTGCTGATGGCCGACGCCTCGATGACGAGCTGCGCGCCGACTCCGAGCAGCGCGCTGGGCGACAGTCCGAACATCGCATGAAACGTCCTGCTGAAGTGCGACAGTGAGTCGAATCCGGCGTCGACGGCGGACCGGGTCAGATCGTGTCCCGCCGCAAGTCCACCGCCCGCGTGGATCATGCGGGCCCACACTCTGTAGCGCCGGAAGCTGGTCGAGTGGCGAGGGCTGATTGCGCGCGGAAGCCGACACCCTCGCGCACCGCCTCGCCTCCCGCTCTCCGAGGGTCCACCGCGAGATCAAACGCATGGTCTACGACGCGGGGGGTCATCGGTTCCCCCGCGCGACGCGAATGGAGGCGGCGAGTCCGGTGGCGACGCTCACTTCCAAGCACGCCCGCAAAAGCATTGGCGCTTACAGCGATTGGCCGGCGGCCCATTCGAATCCCACCGACGACGCGATCACCTCCGGCGTCGAGGCGGCCGGAAGCCGGCTGCAGGACATCGTCACATTCCGCCGGGCCGACGGTTCCTGACGTCGGGTTCGGCGCCATCATTGCGGCAGCCGTCATCGGGAGCGTAACTGCCCACCGATGCCTTCGTCGTCGACGTCGCGCCAGAAGCTGGTGTCGTATTGGGTGTCCGGCACCAGGATCTTCTCGCCGATGTACGGGCGTCGTGCAACACGCTCGACATCCAGATCGCTGGTGTCGATGTCGAGCCGGTCGAGGTCATTGAGCAGGCGGTCGGCGTCGTTGGCGATGCGGCGCATCGGCGCAATATCCTGATACTGAGTCTGCAACGACGAGACGCGCTGCCGCAGAATGCTGATGAGGCCGTGCAACTCGTCGAGTTCGGGTGAGTCGGACAACGGGACCTCCTGATACTCATTGGTGCCTGTGCACCACGGACTCAACCAGTCTGACGGTCCGTACTTCGCCCCACGAGGGGCGAAAGTCCCAATCCGCTCGTGCCGCAGGTCGGCGTTGTCTTCGTGACACCGGCAGAAGTCCCGAGGAAGCAGGGACCTTCGTCTCTAGGCATGAACCCGGCCCGGAGCGAATGTAGAGACACCAGAACTGTCAACAGAAAGCAGCATTCTGATGAGCGCTCATTTTCCGGATCGTGAGACGATCCGCACGGTGTTATCGATGGCCACCCGTGCGCCGTCGGTGCACAACTCTCAACCATGGCGGTGGCGGATCGGCGACAGCAGCCTGCATCTGTACGCGGATTTCGATCGGCACCTGCCCAACACCGACCCTGACCGCCGCGACCTGATGCTCAGTTGCGGCGCGGCGCTTCATCACTGCGTGGTGGCGTTGGCTGCCATGGGTTGGCAAGCCAAGGTTCACCGGTTCCCCAACTCGGCTGAGCCCGACCATCTTGCCGCCATCAAGGTACACCGCCACCCCGCCACGGAGCTCGATGTGACGCTGGCCGCGGCGATTCCGCGACGGCGCACCGACCGGCGGCACTACAGCTCGTGGTATGTGCCGGCCGGTGACATCACCGTGATGGGTACACGTGCCGCACACGAGGGCGTGATGTTGCGTGAAGTTCCCTCACTTTCCAAACTGCGGCGCGTTGTGGCGCAAGCGGTCAGGCGGCACGCCACCGACTACGACTATCTCGCCGAGTTGAGCATGTGGAGCGGGCAGCACGCATCCGTGGCCGGTGTGCCGGCCCGCAATACGCCGCCCTCCGATCCGACGTCGCCCCTGCCGGGCCGGCTGTTCGCCGATCCCGCACTGGCCCAGCCCCCCGAGACCCAAGCGGCAGACGACGACGCGGTCGTGCTGGCACTGGGCACCAAAGACGACACGCCGACAGCCCGACTACGCGCTGGCGAGGCCACCAGCCTGGTACTGCTAACGGCCACCGCGCAGGGGTTGGCGAGCTGCCCGGTGACCGAGCCATTGGAGATCGGCGAAACACGAAATTCCGTGCAGGCCGATGTGTTTGGCGTCAGTGGGTTCCCGCAGATGCTGCTGCGCATCGGGTGGGCACCGGCCAACGCCGATCCGCTGCCTGCGACTCCTCGCCGCCCGCTGAGCGAGGTCGTCGAAGGGCTTGCCGGATAGCGTCCGCATTGTCGTCGCGGCGGTTCAGGCGATGGCGCCCGAGTCCTTCAGCTCGGCGATGCGGTCCCAGTCCATGCCGAGTTCCATTAGCACGATTTCGGTGTGCTCGGACGCCTGCGGCGCCCTAATGGTGACCAGCGGTTCGTGGTTGAACTGAACCGGACCGCGCACCACCTTGAATGGGGTTCCGCCGCTGGCCACCTCGACCTCGGCGACCATGTCGTTGGCGAGGGCCTGCTCGTCGCTGGCCAGGTCGATCAGGCTCTGGAACGGCGCCCATTGTCCCTTCATCGTCTTGAGGTGCTGCCGCCAGTATTCGAATGGCTTCCCGGCGAACGCCTTGGCGATCAACTCGGTGGCGGCGTCGGCATTCTGGATCAACGGCAGCACCTCGGCGAAGCGTGGATCGTCGGCGGCGTCGGGGATGCCGAGGTGCTCGAAGGTGTCCCGGATCAACCCGGTCGGGCTGATGATGCACAGGTTGATGGTGCCGCCGTCCGAGGTCTGATAGTTGCCCATGAACGGGTTCACCGACGGGGCGGCCGACCCGGGCATGGCGGTGCGCATCACCTCGCCGGCCTCCATGCCCTGGGTCACGCTGGCGCCGGCCGCCCACCATGCCGTGCTCAGCAGCGACACGTCGAGTTCGACGGCTTCGCCGGTGCGTTCGCGATGCAATAGCGCGGCCGAGATGCCGCCGGCGATGAACATGCCGCCGATGGAATCACCGAACGCCGGAATGCCTTGGGTCAGTGCGCCGTCCAGCTCCTCGGGGGTCAACGCGTAGCCGACACCGCTGCGGGTCCAGAATGCCGTTCCGTCGTAGCCGCCGACGTCGCGTTCGGCGCCCTTGTCGCCATACGCCGAACCGCGCGCGTAGACAATGTTCGGGTTCGCCGCGCGGATGTGCTCCACGTCGAACCTGTTCTTCTGCCGGTGCGTGGGCAGGTAATTGGTGAGGAACACGTCGGAGGTCTTGGCGAGCTCGTAGAGCACTTCCTGGCCGCCGGGCGTCGAAACATCAATTCCGACGCTGCGTTTGCCCCGGTTGGGGTGCTCCATCAGGGGATGCCTGTCTGGGTTGACCGCAATGCCGCCCATGTTGAGGAAGCCCCGCTGGGTATCGCCCCGCACCGGGTGCTCGACCTTGATGACGTCGGCGCCCCAGTCGGCGAGTATCGCACCGGCCGCCGGGACGAACGTGAACTGCGCTACCTCGAGGACCCGAAAGCCCGCCATCACCTTGACCATCTTCAGGCCCTCGCTTCGAATGTCACTGGCATGGCCGTCGGCGACCTGAAGGGCTGGCCATGGATATGCGGATCGTCGTCGGTGATCAGTTCGATGTCCGTCAGCCGGTCGAGCAGGCATTCCAGCGCGACACGGGTCTCCAGCCGCGCCAGGTGCAGACCCAGACAGGTGTGTTCGCCGGCGGCAAAGGATATGTGCGGAAGTGGCTTTCGGAAGATGTCGAATTCTTCGGCACGCTCCCAACGCTTTTCGTCGCGATTCGCCGAACCGATGCACACGCTGATCATCGCGCGGTCCGGAATCCGAACCCCCTCCAGTTCGGTGTCTTCGGTGGCGAACCGTTGCACCGTCGTCAGGGGCGTTTCGTAGCGCAGTCCTTCCTCGATGGCCGCCGGGATCAGCCCACGGTCCGCCTGCAGCGCCGCGAACTGATCGGGGTGGGTGAGCAACAGGTACAGCAGGTTGCCCGAGGAGCGGTAGGTCGTCTCCAACCCTGCGGGCAACAGCAGCCGGAGAAAGGAGTAAATGGCCTCGTCGCTGAGCTTTTCGCCGTCGATCTCGGCGGCCACCAAGTCGCCGATGATGTCCTCGGTCCGGCGCGCTCTGCGCTTCTCGATCTGTTCGACGAAGTAGTCCTTGAGCGCCGCCGATGCCTCGAAGGCCCGCTCATAGTTGACGTGGTAGCTGATCACCTCGACGGCACGTTTGCGAAACATCGGCAGGTCTTCTTCGGGCAGCCCGAGCAGCTGGGCGATGATCCGGGTGGGGAACTCGAAGGTGAAATCGCGAACCAGGTCGGCCCGGCCCGCGTCGAGGAACTCGTCGATGAGCGCGTTGCAGGTGGGGCGCACGATCGTCGGCTCCCACAACGCCAGCGCCTTCGACTTGAACGCGGCCGACACCAGGTTGCGGTGTTCGCGGTGCTCCCGGCCGCCCATGGCCAGGATCGTCGGCCCCATGAACAGCCCGATGGTCTTGTCGTAGAGCTTGGAGGTAAACGTTCGGCCATCGCGAAACACGGTGTTGACCGCATTGAACGAGACCGCGGAGTACTCGCACTTGGGCCGAAAGTCCTCGGGCGTTTTGGAATAGTCCATGACCGTGCCCTCGAACACGCCGGCCTCGCGGCGCCGCTCGGCGAAGAAGGGGTAGGGGTCGCGCAGGTCGACGGTTGGGCTGCCGCTGTCCGCGGGAATCTGGTCATGAAGTCGACTCGTCACCTGGCACTCCAGCAGCTCAGCGTCATCGGAGGGTGGGTGCGCACGAGCCTACTGTAATTACTACAGTAGGCAAAGCGTTTTGCGCCGAGCGCCGGCGCTCGGAGGACCACGCGCCTTCAAAGCGTGCGGTCAGGTCTTTGAAAAATGCTCACCGTCAACGATTTTGATCGTTGCCATGACGGGTCGGCCGCGGCAGCGATCCGCATTGCAGAAAGCGGTACCGATAGGTATACAGTATGTATCATCCGGCCCATTGTCGCCGGTCATCGCACGAGGCGTCACACGACAAGGGGACGGGTCTGATGAGCACCGATGGCAGTGCGGTTGCCGAGCAGCCGACCGCGTCGGGCGAGCCGGTGCTCTACGAGGTGTCCGATTCCGGCGTAGCCTTGATCACCCTCAACCGCCCGCAGCGCCGCAACGCCTGGGGCGGGGCGCTGACGTCGACGTTCTTCCGTTACCTGCAGTCCGCGGAGGACGACGCAAATGTTCGCGTCATCGTAATGACGGGAAGCGGCCGGGCGTTCTGCGTGGGCGCGGACATGGGCGACCTGGATTCGATTTCGTCGACGACGGTCGAATCCGCAAGTAAGACAGACGTCACCGGTTTGGTCGCCGGAAAGCATCCCTACTACCTGACGCAGTTGCGCAAACCGGTGATCGCCGCGATCAACGGGTCGGTCGCCGGCATCGGGCTGTCGCTGGCGTTGATGGCCGATATCCGGTTCGCGGCCGCCGGCGCGAAGTTCACCACCTCCTTCGCGCGGCGGGGGCTGATCGCCGAATACGGCATTTCGTGGATCCTGCCGCGCCTGGTGGGGTGGGGCGCGGCCGTCGACCTGCTGCTGTCAGGTCGCACGTTCCTCGCCGAGGAGGCGGCCGAGTTGGGCATGGTCAAACAGGTGCTGCCGGGCGAGGAGTTGCTGGAGCGCACGCTGGCCTACGCCACCGACATCGCCGTCAACTGCGCGCCCAGTTCGCTGGCCGTGATGAAGCGACAGCTCTACGCCGACGCGGGCCTGCCGATCGTCGAGACGAGCATGCGGGCCGAGCGGCTGATGCACGAATCCATGAAGCGCTCGGATTTCATCGAAGGCATCACCGCGTTCTTCGAGAAGCGCCCACCACGATTTCCGCCGCTGACTGCCTCCAGCGACGACACTTAGAAGAACCCGAGAGACCCCGATGGACTTGAGAGGACTCCTGCGATGACAACGCTCGGATACCAAGCGATTGACGTCGACAATCACTACTACGAACCGATTGACTCGTTCACTCGGTACCTGCCCAAGGAGTTCAAGCGCCGCGGTGTGCAGATGCTGCGCGACGGCAAGCGCACCTGGGCCGTGATCGGTCAGCGGATCAATCAGTTCATCCCGAACCCGACGTTCGACCCCATCATCGAACCGGGCTGCCTGGATCTGTTGTTCCGCGGTGAGATCCCCGAGGGCGTCGATCCGGCGTCGCTGATGAAGGTGGACCGGATGGAAAACCATCCCGAGTACCAGAACCGGGACGCCCGGGTGAAGGTGATGGACACCCAGAACCTGGAGATGGTGTTCATGTTGCCTACTTTCGCGTGCGGTGTGGAGGAGGCCCTCAAACACGACATCGACGCCACGATGGCCTCTGTGCATGCCTTCAACCTGTGGCTCGACGACGACTGGGGATTCGACCGGCCCGACCGCCGGATCATCGCGGCGCCGATCATTTCGTTGGCCGACCCGGACAAGGCGGTGGAGGAGGTCGAGTTCGTGCTCGGCAGGGGCGCCAAGATCGTGTTGGTGCGGCCGGCGCCGGTGCCCGGGGCGGTCAAGCCCCGCTCGCTCGGTGATCGGCTGCACGATCCCGTCTGGGCGCGACTGGCCGAAGCCGGTGTCCCCGTTGGCTTTCACCTGTCCGACAGCGGCTATCTGGCGATCAACGCGCTGTGGGGTGGCAAGGACACCTTCGAAGGTTTCGGCAAGAAGGACCCGCTCGACCAGGTGCTGCTGGACGACCGCGCGATCCACGACACGATGGCGTCGATGATCGTGCACCAGGTCTTCACCCGTCATCCGAAACTGAAGGTCGCGAGCATCGAGAACGGCTCCTACTTCGTGTACCGGTTGATCAAGCGGCTCAAGAAGGCCGCCAATACGGCGCCGTACCACTTCAAAGAGGACCCGGTGGCCCAGTTGCGCAACAACGTCTGGATCGCGCCGTACTACGAGGACGACGTCAAGCTGCTCGCGGCCACGATCGGGGTGGACAAGATTCTGTTCGGCTCGGACTGGCCGCACGGCGAGGGCCTTGCCGATCCGATGTCCTTCACCGCCGACATCCCGCAGTTCCCGGAGTTCAGCGCCGAGGACACCCGGAAAGTCATGCGCGACAACGCGCTAGATTTGCTGGGCGCGAACGTCACGGTGTCGGTGTAGAGGTTTGTCGATGAGCGAATGGCCGATCGGATCGGTCCTGGACGCAATCGCGGATGCGGTGCCCGATCGGGTGATGACCAAGTGCG
Organism: Mycobacterium sp. NGS68; assembly: GCF_059812195.1. NCBI lineage: Bacteria > Bacillati > Actinomycetota > Actinomycetes > Mycobacteriales > Mycobacteriaceae > Mycobacterium > Mycobacterium sp. NGS68. The sequence goes on from NZ_JCALCE010000002.1 coordinate 130,041, forward strand.
GCGCCCGCGTCAGTACCTTCGCCGAGTCCGCGGAACGTACCCGTCGGCTGGCTAACTATCTGGCGGACCGGGGTTTCGGTGCTCACGCGGAACGGGAAGCGCTGGGCAACTGGGAGTGCGGTCAGGACCGCGTCGCGCTCATCATGCACAACGACCTGTACCCCGACATGGTCATCGGCTGCCTGAAGGCGCGAGTGGTGCCGGTCAACGTCAACCATTACTACACGCCCCGCGAGGTGGCGGATCTGCTGGCCTACGTCCGGCCGCGGGGCGTCATCTACCATCGTTCCCTGGGCGCCAAGTTCGCCGATGTACTGCCTTGTGACGGCGCGGAACTGATGATCTCGATCGACGACGGCAGTGACTTTCCCGAGATCGCGGGCTCGGTCACGCTCGAAGATGTGCTGGCGCAGGGCGATTCCGATCACGCCAACGTGCCGTCACCCGATGACGTGCTGATGATCTGCACGGGCGGGACAACCGGGCGGCCCAAGGGCGTGCTGTGGCGGCAGGCCGACATCTATGTGGCGTCGATGAACGGCGACGACCACACGAAAGTGGACGAGATCCATCAGCGCGTGCGCAACGCCGGTGCGCCCTGGTTCGCGGTTTCTCCGCTGATGCATGCCGCCGGGATGTGGACCGCGTTCTCGGCCATCCTGTCCGGGCAGACCGCTGTCCTGTATGACACCTCGCAAAAGTTCGACCCGGCAACGGTGCTGGAGATCGCCGAACGCGAGAAGGTCGGCCTGATGACGATGGTGGGCGATGCGTACGCGGCGCCGATCGTCGACCAGCTCGGCCGGCGCAATTACGACTTGTCCGCTTTGTTCGCGATCGGCACCGGCGGAGCCGCCACCAATGTCAAACATCAGCGGGCACTCCTGAAATACCTTCCGCATATCACCGTGATCAACGGCTACGGCTCCTCGGAGACGGGCAACATGGGGTTCGGGCACAGTCGGGCGGGCACGCAGGCGGACACTTTCACGTTCCGGGCCGGCGGCCTGGTGCTGTCTGAGGACTACCGCCGGTTCCTCGACGCGGGCGATCCGCAGATCGGCTGGGTGGCCCGCACCGGCCGTATCCCGTTGGGCTACTTCGACGATGAGGCCGCGACCGCCAAGACGTTCCCGGTGGTGGATGGCAAGCGGGTGGTGATATCGGGTGACCGGGCCTGCGTGGATGCCGACGGCACGCTGCGGCTGTTCGGCCGGGATTCGTTGGTGATCAACACCGGAGGCGAGAAGGTGTTCGTCGAAGAGGTCGAAGAGGTGCTGCGCGCACACCCAGGCGTCGTCGACGCACTGGTGGTGGGCCGCGACAGCGAGCGGTGGGGGCAAGAAGTCGTGTCGCTGGTCGAGTTGCGCGACGAAGCTGACACAGGGGCTGACTCCGAGGCGTTGCGTAGCCACTGCGCGGGTGAACTGGCGGGCTTCAAGGTGCCCAAGGAGTTTATCGTGGTGGATCGGGTGCGCCGGCTGGGCAACGGTAAGGCAGATTACCGGTGGGCCAAGCAGCAGGCTGAAACGCTAAGGACGGCAACCAAGTAATGATGCAGCAGGCGCCCCGGCAGGTCATCGACTGCCTGGTCAACGTGCACTTCGGAGAGACGGAAACCCAACCCGAGTTCATGAAGCGGGTCCGCGACGACTACTTCAAGGGACCTCAGTCGATGTTCGACCCGGTGGACCTGTCGGAGCTGCTCGACGAGATGGACGAGCACGGCGTGCGCAAGGCCATCCTGATGGACAACCTGGCCAAGCCGTCGGTGACGGCGCGCAAGTTCGCCGCGGAACGCCCCGACCGGTTCGCGTTGGCCATGGGCGGGGTCAACCTGCTGCGCCCGGTGAAGTCGCTGCGTGACCTGACCGCGACGGTTGCGGACCTGCCGGTGGCCTATACCGTTGTCGGCCCGAGCTTCTGGGGTGACGGCCAATACCCGCCGAGTGATGCCGTGTACTACCCCCTGTACGCCAAGTGCGCCGAGATCGGGCTGCCGCTGTGCGTCAACACCGGCCTGCCGGGGCCACCCATCCCCGGCGAGGTGCAGAACCCGATCCACCTGGACCGGGTCTGCGTGCGCTTCCCCGAACTCAAGTTGTGCATGATCCACGGTGCGGATCCGTGGTGGGACATCGCGATTCGGATGCTGATCAAGTACCGCAACCTGCGGTTGATGACCTCGGCGTGGTCGCCCAAGCGATTGCCGGAGACCCTGATCCACTACATGCGGACCCGGGGACCCAAGAAGATCATCTTCGCCTCCGACTGGCCGGTGCTGCGCCAGCAGCGCGTCGTGCCCGAGGCCAACGCCCTTGACCTGCCCACCGACGTCCTGGACAACTACCTCTACAACAACGCCAACGAATTCTTCTTCGGTGCTGACCAGAATCAGGAGCAGTGACGGATGGACCGCTACGAACTGCGCCGGCAGGACTACAGCCTGACCGACGACCACAAGGCCCTGCAGGCCGCCTACCGCCAGCTGCTGGAAACACACTGCCCGATCGAGACGGTATGGGCCGCACAGGAAACGGGGTTCGACAAGAGCCTGTGGGAGCGGCTGTGCGCCATGGGCGCGTCGTCGATGGCGTTGGGTGAGCAAGCCGGCGGCGATGGAGCCACGCTGGTCGATCTCGCGTTGGTCGCCGAAGAATTGGGCCGCGCCCTGGCGCCGGTGCCGTGGGTCGACCACGTCTGCGCGGCCCGGCTGGCCGAACGGTTGGGTGCCGCCGACGCCAACGTGGTCGAGGGCAGCCGGATCCTCGGGCTCGACCCGAACCCGGAACCAGCGTCCGGCGCGCGGCTCGTTCCGTCGGCGGCCATCGCCGACGGCATCGTCGTCCTCGACGGCGACGAAGTCGCCCTGCTGACGTTCGCCACCAGGCCCTCTCGGGTGGCCAACCTCGGCCAGCTGCCGATGGCGTGGGTGGACCCCGGCGCGGCCGACACGCGAACCGTGCTGGGATCTGGGGCCGAGGCGATCGCGGCGCACCGCCGCGCGATCGACGAATGGCGGCTGTTGACCGCCGCGGCCCTGGCCGGGTTGGTGGAGCAGACGATGACGATCGCGGCCGAGTTCGCCAAATCGCGCTACACGCTGGGCGTGCCGATCTCGACGTTGCAGGCGATTTCGCATCCGCTGGCCAACATGGCGATCGTCGTGCAGGGCGGCCGCAACCTCGCCCGCCGCGCGGCGTGGTACCTGGAGAACGAACCCGACGAGCGACCGGACCTGCCCGGCTGCGCCTTCGTGTTTATGGCCGAGGAGGCGGCCAAGGCGGCCACCATGGCGGTGCACATCCAGGGCGGTCTCGGGGTGTCGGTGGAAGCCTCGGCGTCGGCCTATCTGGTGCGGGCGCGTGGCTGGGCGCTGGCCGGCGGCGACCCCGGCATCACGGCCAGACAGGTCGGCCTGATCGTTGCCGAGCGGGAAAGCGCGTAGCCCAATGGATTTCGCGCGGGTAGCACTCGATGACGATGATCAGGCCTTCCTCGGCGAAGTTCGTGCCTTTCTCGCCGAACATGTGACGGACGAGGTCCGTCGCCGGGATCGCGAAACCGGCGACAATTTCGACGAAGGCGTGCACCTGGCGATCGGGGCGGCCGGCTACCTGGAAAAGGAGTGGAAGCCGTTGGCCGACGGCGGGTTTACCCGGGTCCGCCGGCGCATCTGGGAGCTGGAGAAGCGGCGGGTGCACACGCCGTGGGTGACGTGGGGTACCACGGCGATGGTGGCTCGGGCGGTCGCCGCGTTCGGCAAGCCGGAACTCGTCGAGGAAGTGATGCCCAAGGTGTTCACCGGCGAGGTGCGAATGTGCCTGGGCTACACCGAGCCCGAGGGCGGGTCCGACGTCGCCACCTGCAAGACCCGCGCGGTGCGCGACGGGGATCAGTGGGTGATAAACGGCTCCAAGATGTTCACCACCGGCGCGCACAACTGCCAGTACGTCTTCCTGATCACCAACACGGACCCGGATGCGCGTAAACACAAGAGCCTGACCATGTTTCTGGTGCCCCTCGACCTGCCCGGCATCGAGATACAGGGCATCCGCACCGTCGACGGCGACCGGACCAACATCGTCTACTACAGCGACGTCCGGGTCGACGACAAGTACCTACTGGGCGAGGTCAACGGCGGCTGGACGGTGCTGCGCGGGCCGCTGGATGCCGAGCACGGCGCGGTCGCATCGGCGCCCGACGGGCTGCAGGACGTCGCGATCATGGCGCACCAGACCGGTTTCATGTCCGCCGCGGTGGACGCCGTCGCCACGCGCGTCGCGCGACCGGGCCCCGACGGCGTGCGACCCGTCGACGACGGGTCGGTGGCATACCGGTTGGGCCGCAGCGCCGCCCGGTTGGAGGCGGCCTTGTCGACCCCGAGCATCTTCGGCCGGGTAGCCCAAGCGCAGACGATGCGCGATATCGGACCCGACCTGATGGACGTCGCCGGGGCCGCCTCGGTGCTGCCCGGCGAGACCGACGGCGCGGCCGACGACGGGAAATCGGAATACCTCTACCGATTCGCCCCGCTGGCCGGAATCTACGGCGGGACGCTGGAGGTGTTCCGCAATATGATCGCCCAGCACGTGCTGGGACTGGGCAAGCCGAGCTACGCACCCGTTCCCTCGCGAGCAGACACACAATCGCACTCAACTGCGTGATTGCGTGCGAGTCTGTGTCTGCTCGGCGTGCCGTCAGGTGGTGAGGATCGTCGCCGCCGCCGTCCCGGGTGCTCCGTAGAGCTGGGTGAAACCGACCTTCGGCGCGCCGGGCACCTGCCGATCACCGCCCTGGCCGCGCAACTGCCGGACGATCTCGTGAATCTGCCGCAGGCCTGACGCGCCGATCGGTTCGCCGTTGGCGATCAGGCCGCCGTCGGTGTTGATCGGCATCGCGCCACCGATCTCGGTGGCGCCGTCGGCCAGCAGCTTCTCCTGGTCGCCGTCGGCGCAGAAGCCGCATTCGGCCATGTGGATGATCTCCGCGCCGGCGTCGGTGTCCTGCAACTGGATCACGTCGACGTCGTCCGGGCTCACGCCGGACTTTTCGAACGCGGCGCGGGCCGCGTAGACCGTCGGGGCGACGTCCTCGTCGACGGGCGCGAAGGTGGTGTTGACCTCATACGCGCCGTAGCGGCGGGTACGCATTTCGACCGCCTTGAGGTAGATCGGTTTGTCGGTGTAGCGGCGGGCGAGGTCTGCGCGGCACAGCACCGCTGCGGCCGCGCCCTCATCGGGGGCGCAGAACATGTACTGGGTCAACGGATAGTTGAGCATCGCCGAGTTCAGGATGTCGTCCTCGGGGATCGGCTTGCGCCGGAATGCGTTGGGATTGCGGGCGCCATTGCGAAAGTTCTTGGCGGCCACGCGGGCCAGCGTGCGCTGTGAGATGCCGTGGTCATGCAGGTAGCGGTTGGCCTTCATCCCGAAGAACTGGGTGGTGAGGTATTGGCCATTTTCGGCGTACCACCGCGGCATGCCGACCAGCGCGGGATCCTCGGTGAACGCCCCGCGCGGATGCTTGTCCATTCCGACCGCGATTCCGATGTCGTAGTCTCCCAACCGAATTCCGTCGGCACAGGTCTTGACCGCGCTGGCGGCGGTGGCGCACGCGTTGAAGACATTGGTGAACGGAAGCCCCGACAAGCCGACCATACCGACGATCGCGTCGGGGTTGGCCACCGTCCAGCTGCCGCCGGTGGCCGCCTGAATGTCGCCCCACCGCACACCGGCATCGGCAACCGCGGCGAAGATCGCGTCGACTCCCATCTGCATGGCGGACTTTCCCTCGAATCGGCCGAAGGGGTGCAGACCCACGCCGATGATGGCCACATCGTTCATTGGTGCTTCCCATCCTGCGATCGCGGAGACATGGACACTTGACTAGAATACTGTAACCATTACCGTTGATCGTTCCAGGACGGACCCGGGAGAGGTTGCTTGCGTGTCGATCCGTGAAGTTCTATGACCACCGCCACGGTGGTTTTCGATCCGTTCTCCGAGGAGTTCTTCAACAACCCCTACGAGACCTACCGGCGAATGCGCGCCGAAGCGCCGGTCTACTACAGCGAGCAGTATGACTTCTACGCGCTGACCCGCCACGAAGACGTGGCTGCGGCATTCAAGGATCACGAAACCTATTCGTCGGCTTACGGAGTCGATCTCGCTCAGGTGCGCACGGGCCGGGTCGCCGAGCACGGATCGATCATCGCGATGGACCCGCCCGCGCACCGCCGCATGCGCGGGTTGCTCAACAAGGTGTTCACCCCGCGGGCGATTCAGGCGCTGCGGCCGTTGGTCACGCGGTCGGTCGAGCTGCATCTGGCGGCCGTGAACCCCGCTGGCTTCGACTTCGTCCAGGACTTCTCGGCGCTGTTTCCCGTCGACGTGATGACGACCCTGCAGGGAGTGCCCGAAGGGGAGCGCCAACAGATCCGCCTGTGGATCGACGACCTGCTGCACCGCGAGCCGGGTGAGGTTGAGGCCAGCGAGGCCGGTATGAAGTCCGCCGTCGACATGGCCATCTACTACTACCGGCTCACCAAGCGGCGGCGGGAGAGCCTCGGCGACGATCTGCTCAGCCGGCTCATCGAAGCGAAGATCGAACGCGAAAGCGGCGAGATGACGCCGCTGGACAACATCGAAATCACCGAATTCGCAACGTTGTTGGGCGGCGCCGGTGCCGAGACCGTGACCAAGCTGATCGGCAACGCCGCGGTGGTGTTCGCCAGAAATCCCGACCAGTGGCGCACGCTGCTCGACGATCGCGGCAAGGTTCCGCTCGCGGTCGAGGAACTGCTGCGCTACGAGGCGCCCGCCCAGTACAACGTGCGCCGCTCGACGCGGGACGTCACCCTGCACGGGGTGACTATCCCGGCCGGCAAACCGGTGTTCCTGGTCGGCGCCTCGGCCAACCGCGATCCGCAGGCCTGGACCGACCCGGACGACTTCGACCTCGACCGCGACCGCACTCAGGCGCAGAACCTGGGGCTCGGCTATGGCATCCACAGTTGCCTGGGTGCCGCGCTGGCGCGTCTCGAGAGCACGATCGCTTTGGAGCGGATGCTGGAGTTCATGCCGCGCTACGAGGTCGACTGGGCGGGCTGCAAACGCGTCAACATGCAGAACGTGGCGGGCTGGAGCAACGTGCCGCTCCGGGTTCTGCCCTAGCCTCCGGAATGCCTGCGCCAGACCAAAGTGCTGTGTGTGGCCGTGCCGTCGGCGGCGATCACGTTCGCCGACAACGTCAATCGATCATCGGCAACCTCGGCGTGGCGAGTCTGAGGCTGCTCCAACAACTCCGGCATCGTCGCGATGACGACGTCGTGGGACACGGTCGAGGCCGCTTCGTCGACCTGGAATCTGCCGCCGTAGGAGATGAATTCGCCGTCCGGGCCGGACGTCAGTTGGGCCGACATATGACCGTCCGCGGTGTAAAGGATCAGGCCCCGCGGGTGCTCGCCGAACGGACGGCGGAGTTCGCCCGTGGCGGCAATGCGGGAGACGAACGACTCCAGATGCCAGCCGCCCAGCAGCGCCTGGCGCAGATCGCTCACGCGGTTGACCCTACCGAATCATTTACAGTAACGTCCAGCCGGCAATGACTGCCTCGCCAAGCGCCACGATCAAGATCGACGGCGGCATCCCCATGGAACTCGCGCGCGTGCCCGGCGTGGCCGCCGACCTCGAGCGGCGCGGCTACCAGGGCTGCTGGACCGGTGAGATCAGCCACGATCCCTTTCTGCCCATGCTGCTGGCCGCGGAACACACCTCCGCGATCGAACTCGGGACCAGCATCGCCGTCGCATTTGCGCGCAACCCGATGAGCGTCGCCCACGTCGCCTGGGACCTGCAGGACTACTCCGGCGGTCGGTTCCTCCTTGGCCTGGGCACACAGGTCAAGGCGCATATCGAGAAGCGCTTCGGCATGCCCTGGAGCCGTCCGGTGGCGCGGATGCGTGAGTTCATCCTGGCGCTGGGCGCGATCTGGGACTGCTGGGCGAACGGGTCCCGGCTGAGCTTCGAAGGCGACTTCTACACTCACAGGCTCATGACGCCGATGTTCACGCCCGAGCGCCTATCCTCCCCGCCGCCAAAGGTATTCGTGGCCGCCGTCGGTGCGGCCATGACCGAGATGTGCGGCGAGGTCGCCGACGGCGTGATCGCCCACGCGTTCAGCAGCCGACGGTATCTCGACGAGGTGACCCGGCCGGCATTGCGCAGCGGTCTGCAGCGCGCCGGTCGTGGCTCCGGTGACGTCGCGGTCTGCTGCCCGGTGTTCGTCGTGACGGGCCGCGATGAAGCCGAAATGGACAGTGCCGCCGCGGCTGTGCGCAAGCAGGTCGCCTTCTACGGTTCGACGCCGGCTTATCTGAATGTGCTTGACCTGCACGGCTGGGGTGACCTGCAGACCGAGTTGCATCGGTTGTCGCGGCAGGGCGCGTGGGATGAGATGGGGGCGTTGATCGACGACGACGTGCTGGCCGCCTTCGCCGTAGTCGCACCGGTGCAGGAAGTGGCGGGCGCTCTGCGCGCGCGCTGCGCGGGCGTGGTCGACCGCGTCCTGCCGGCGTTTCCGGCCGCCCTCCCCGAGGATGCGCAGGCGGCGATCCTGGAGCAGTTGCGCGCGGAGTTCAGATAGTTCAGGGGTTCAGGGCCTGCTCGCGCGCCCACCGATAGTCGGCCTTGCCCGACGGGCTGCGCTCGATGACCGCCCGAAACACGATCAGCTTCGGTAATTTGTAGCGGGCCAACGACTTTGCGGCGTGCGCGACCAACTCGTCGGCCTCGGCGTGTGCGCCCTCGGCGAGCGCGACGACGGCGACCACCTCCTGCCCCCAGCGCTCACTCGGCCGCCCGGCGACCACCACGTCGACCACCGCGGGGTGCGATGCGATCGCGGTCTCGACCTCCTCGGCGAAGATCTTCTCGCCGCCGGAATTGATCGTGACGGAATCGCGGCCCAGCAACTCGATGTGGCCCGCCTCGTGGTGGCGAGCCCGGTCGCCCGGCACCGCGTAGCGCACGCCGTCGATCACCGGGAAGGTCGCGGCCGTCTTGGCGGCGTCGCCCTTGTAGCCGAGCGGCACATACCCGCGTTGGGCCAGCCAGCCGATTCCGTCGTGCCCGGGCGCCAGAATCGACGAAAGGTCCTCCGCGGCGACGAAGGTGTCCGGTCCGGCGTTGAAGTTGCCGGTCGACACCGCGCCGGACGTGGACAGGTGGCTCATTTGAGCGCCCGTCTCCGACGATCCGACGCCGTCGACCACCATGGCGTTCGGCAGGGCATCGATCAGGCGCTGCTTGACGTACGGCGTCAGCAGGGCGCCGCCGTTGGCGATGACGAACAGCGACGACACGTCCGCCGTTCCTTTCTCGATCGCACCCACCAAGGGCCGCGCGATCGCGTCACCGACCACCGTGACCACTGCGACCTTCTCCCGCTCGATGGTGCGCACCACGTCGTCGGCGTCGAGGTGGTCGACGATGGACGGGAAGACAATGGTCTGCCCGGTGGTCAGCGCCGTCATCACCGTCCATTGGGCGGCACCGTGGATCAGCGGCGGCAACACCATTAGCTTGGTGCCCGGTCCGGCGGTCACCCGTGCCACGATCTCGTCGACGGACGTCACGAACTGGCCGGTCACCAGATCGCGACCGCCGAAGGACGTCATGAAGATGTCGGCCTGGCGCCACAGCACGCCCTTGGGCATGCCGGTGGTCCCGCCGGTGTAAAGCACGTACAGGTCGTCGGGCGAATGCTGCACCGGGGGCGGGTCGGCGGGGCTCGCGACGACGCTTTCGTAATCGACCGCGCCGTCCAGCAATTCGTTGCCGGAGTCGTCGGCGATCTGGATCAGCACGCGCAGGTCCGGCAGATCCGGCAGCACCTCGGCGACGCGCGGCGCGAACACCGCGTGGTAGAGCAGGGCGGTCGCGCCCGAGTCGGCCAGCAGGTACTGCAGTTCATTCTTGACGTACCGGAAGTTGACGTTGAACGGCGCCACCCGGGCGGCGAAGGTGCCGAACAGCGCCTCGACGAACTCGTTGCCGTTGTAGGCGTACAGGCCCAACAGATCCTGGCCCGCCTGGTGGCCGGCCAGCTCGGAGCGCTCCGTGTGACAACCCAGGCCGCGGGAGTGCAGGTAGGCGGCCAGCCGGTTGGAGCGCTCGACGATCTGCGCGTAGGTGAAGCGCTTGTCGCCCTGGACCACCAGTTCGCGGTCGGGTACCGCGGCGGCAACGGCCGCGACGACGGCGGGCACGGTGAATTCAGGCACGTTGTTCCTTCCCGGCGAGCAGACGCAAAAGTCCCCCGGTGAGCCTCGCACAGGGTGCCTTTGCGTCTGCTCGCGGTGTCACGGTTGGTGGGGTAGCAGCCGGACCATCAGGCCGGTCGCGTCGGTCAGTAGCGTCCCGTCCGAGCTCGTCATGGTCGCGGTGATGAACACCTTCCGGCCCTCGATGTGGTCGATGCGGCCGTGGGCGGTCAACGGCTCGTCGATCGGGGTGATCTTGCGGTAGTCGACGTGCAGGTACGCGGTGCGGGTGGGACGTATGTCCGCGCCGGTGACGACCATTCCGAATAGCCAGTCATAGAACAGCGGGATCATGCCGCCGTGCACCGCGCGGTTGCCGCCGACGTGCGACTGGGTGAATCGTCCGTGCATGGTGACGCCGTCCGGCCCGGATTCGGTGAGCGTCCAGGGCGGCATCAGCGGATGGCCCAGCCCGGGGATCTCCAGGACGCGGCCCGCCGGTGCCTCGATCTCCGGCACCCGCTGGGATTCCAATATGGCGCAAGCGCTTTCGATGTGTGCGGCGGCCGCTGCCCATGCTGCGGCATCCGGCTTGGAGGCGACGGTCAGATCCTGCAGGCGGCGCAGGGCGGCGATATACCCGTCCAACCCTGGCGGCGCGTCCATGGGCCTGATATCGGGAAAACCGCCCCGGGCGGTGTTGACCGTGTCCGTCATCGCGCGCCTTCGGCCGCGGCCAGGGGCGGCACGTCATAGAACTGCGTCGCCCATTTCCGCAGCGCCATATAGCCTTTCGCGTCGACCTTGGAGAGCGCCGGACGTTCGACGTACTTCTGGTAGCGCCAGATTTGCAGGTCGTCGAAGACGGTGGACAGGAACTGCTTTTCGATGAGCTCGCGCAGCTTGCCGGACGGCACTTCGGCGGTGTCGCCGGGGACGCGCGGCCACCAGATCGAATAGAACAGGTCCGAGCACTCGTCGTCGACCGGCGTGCAGGTGAAGATCAGCCGATGATTCTGCGCGCCCTCGAAGACGCTGATCGCTCCGCCGAGACCGAACAGGTGACTGTGGAACCGCAGGGCGAGGTCGTCGGGGTCGTCGCTGCGTGCGTCCGGCCATCCCGCGATGAATTGCCACTCATGGTCGACGATCTTCCAGTCCAGCACCCTCGGGGTCACGGTGGCGTGGTGCACGTATTCGAAATGGGCACTGTCGGGGGCGTTCTCCGCCACGATCTGCGGGTGCACGGGTTCGCGTTCGGCACGCCGGGAGAACTCCGGGTAGGCCCGGTAGTAGGCCGCGGGATCGGTCTCGAACTGTGGAAATTTCAGGAAAATGTCCGGCATCTCCCACTGCGGATGTTCGCCGTGGGGGTGGTGCCAGAGGAAAACGCAGTCGTATTGCTCCTGCACGGGGAAGACCCGCAGCCGCAGCGCGCGGTTGGGCCGGTCCGGTTGGTAGGGGATGTATCGATTCGTGCCGTCCGGCCCCCACCGCCAGCCGTGGAACGGGCACTGCACGCAGTCGTCAACCACCGTGCCGCCATGACCGAGATGCGCCCCGAGGTGCTTGCAGTGCGCCTGAAGGACGTGCAGCTCACCGGAGTGTTCGCGGTAGGCGACCAGGTCCTCTCCGAAGTAGTGCAGCGGCCGGGCCTCGCCGGCGGGAAACTCCGCCGACCACCCGATCATGAACCACCCGGTGACCTTCCAGGTGAACGGGACTTTCACGCCGGCGCCTCCATCGTCAGGCCCATACTTAATCCGTTACAGTATAGATTTCAGCAGCTCGTTCAGCCTATAGCAAGGGAGCTCCATGGCCGAAGCCGACTTCGACGTGCTTGTCATCGGCGCCGGATTCTCCGGGCTGTACATGCTGCATCGACTGCGCCGCCTCGGCCTGCGGACCCTGGTTCTGGAACGGGCCGAAAACGTGGGCGGCACTTGGCTGTTCAACCGCTACCCGGGCGCCCGATGCGACATCGAAAGCATCGAATACTCCTACAGCTTCTCCGAAGAGATTCAGCAGGAATGGGTTTGGACGGAGACGATGCCCGCCCAGCCCGAGATCGAGGCCTATCTGAACTTCGTCGCCGACCGGCTGGATCTCCGCCGCGACATCGAATTCGGCGCCGAGGTCGTCGCGATGACCTTTGACGAGGACGCCGCCCGGTGGGAGGTGCGCACCGCATCGGGACGGCTGCGCACGGCGTCGTTCGTGGTCGCGGCGTCGGGCATTCTGTCGGTGCCGCTGGAACCGGCCATCCCCGGGATCGCCGACTTCACCGGAATGTCGCTGTTCACCAGCCGCTGGCCGAGACAACGGGTGGACCTGGCCGGCAAGCGGGTCGGCGTCATCGGCACCGGGTCGACCGGCATCCAGCTCATCCCGGTGGTGGCCCGGGAGGCCAAGCAGTTGTACGTATTTCAGCGTTCCCCGGCCTACACGCTGCCCTGGCGGGTGCGGCGTTTCGAGCCCGGCGAACTGGACGGGATGAAGGCCCGCTACGACGAGATCCGTGCCGCCCAGCGCGCGCACCCGATCGGCGCGGCGCGGCTGAGCGCCTTCTCCGTGCTGCTCGAGATGCTCGGCAGCCCGCCGCTGAAATCGGCCTCGCGCGAGGAGCAGTTGCGCGCCATCGAGGAGAACGGGGTCCTCGGTGCGCTGAATTGGAGCGACGTCTTCTTCGACATCGAAGCCAACCGAATGGCCGCCAAGCTCTATGGCGAGGCCGTCGCGCGCATCGTCAAGGACCCCGCGACAGCCGCGGCGCTGGTGCCCGATCATCCCTTCGCCTGCAAGCGGCCGATCATCGACCAGGGCTACTACGAGACCTTCAACCGCGACAACGTCACGCTCGTCGACCTGCGCAGGTCACCGATCCGCGAGGTGACGCGCAACGGTATCCGTACCGAGGCCGACTCCTACGAACTCGACGTGATCGTCTACGCGACCGGGTTCGACGCCATGACGGGCGCGCTGAGCCGGATCGACGTCCGCGGTCGCGACGGCGTGTCGCTCGGCGGGTTCTGGGCGACCGAAGGGCCACTGTCCTACCTGGGCGTGGCGGTCGCCGGCTTCCCGAACCTGTTCATGATCCAGGGTCCGGGTAGCCCGAGTCCCGCGACGAACTTCGTCGCCGCGCTCGAGCAAAACGTGGAATGGATCGGCGACTGCATCGCCTATCTGCGCGCGAACGGAGTTCGCACCATCGACGCGTCGGCCACCGCCCAGCAGGAGTGGATGGATGACGCCACCGCACTCGTCGCGTCGACCGTGCTGGTTCACTCGTCGTGCAAGTCTTGGTACAACGGTGGCAATGTGCCGGGGAAGAAACGGATGTACATGGGCTATACCGGCGGGATTCCCGAATACCGGCGCCGCTGTGACGAAGTCGCCGACGGCGGATACACCGGTTTCAAGCTCGCGTAAAGGAGACGACATGTCATGGGCGACGAGGGCTCCCGGGATCGCGCGCGACCTGGGCCGCGAGATGACCCGGGTGGTGCCGCGCACGCTGGCCGGCCTCAACGAATCGACCGGTTGGATGCCGGCGTCGCCGCGCGGCGTGCGCCAGTTCGGCGAGGTCATGCTGGACGAGCTTGCCCTGAGCGGATTCTCGGTCCTGGGCGGGCGCCCCGCCGATCTGCGCCCGCTGAGCGAGTGCGCCGCGGCGGCTGAGGAACTTGCGTCGCTGGGCATCGACGGCGCACACAGTGACCCGGAGCCGCTGCGGGTGCGTTCGGTGCGACGGCAGCGGGTCGCGGGTCTGGTGTACGAGCGGATGACGTTCGAGCACGACCCGGCGCTGCCGGCGACGCTGGAAGCCGAGCGCCTGGGCGGGCCGGCGCGGGCGGTGGTGCATCTATGCCGGCACCGTGGGGGTCCGCGGCCGTGGCTGGTCTGGGTGCACGGTGCCGGCCAGGGCGGTCCGGAAGACCTGGTGCTGACGCGGATCGGGCGCATTTTCGGCGGCCTGGGGTACAACGTCGCATTGCCCATCCAGCCCGGCCACGGGAGCCGGCGGCGCCACTGGCCGCGCTATCCGGACATGGATCCGCTGGGCAACGTCGCGGGCATGATGCGCGCGGTGTCGGAGGTTCGCGCGGTGGTGCGGTGGGTTCGGCCGCAGGCCAGTGCCGTTGTGGTGGCGGGTATTTCGATGGGGACGCCGGTGGCCGCGCTGGTCTCGCACCTGGAGCGCGAGGTCGACGCCGTCGGACTGTACACGCCGATCCTGGGGCTCAACGCGATGATCGCACGCCACCTGGACCGGTGGGGGACCTCGCGCGACGGTTACCGGCAACTGCTGGAGTCTGCCGTGGTCGCGCAGCTGACGTCGGTGATCGACCCGTTGCAGGTGGACCCGGCCCCGCCGGCGCAGCGCCGGCTGATCGTCGGGGCGTGGCACGACCGGATGGCGATGCGTGACCCCGCGGTCGCATTGCACGACCGCATCGGTGGCGAGCTGTACTGGTATGACGGCGGGCACGTCGGTCATGTGTTCTCGCGGCGCGTGCAGAAGGTAACCGAGCGGTTCCTGCGGCGCGTTGCCTCGGAGGTGACGGTGTGATGGCGGCGGTGCGAACCGCGCGCGAAGTGGTCGAGCTGTACAACCTGGTCGTCTGGAACGAACACGATCTGGGCTTGGCGGAGGAGTTGTTCGGCGACACCGTCATTCGGCATGAGGTCGGCGAGGCGCACACCCTGACGCACGCTCAGGCCGTCCAGCGGGTGGCGGACGTGTGGAAGCTGTTCGACTCGCTGCGCTTCGACCTGAACATCGTCGTCGACGGCGATGACGGGGAGCACGTCGCCATCGTGTACGACTCGACCATGACGGCAGGCGACGGCACCGAGACCAAGATCGCCAGCATGGAGGTGTTCCGCGTCGTGGACGGCAGGATCACCGAGGTCTGGAACTGCGGCTACAAGCAAGGAGTTTGGAATTGAGTGATCGCACGCTCGACGAGTTGGGCTTCTACCTGCTGGCCGGGGCCGGGGGAGAGGGCCCGGCGACGTTGATGGACGAGGCCCGCCGCGGTGAGGAGCTGGGCTTCGGCACCGCCTTCATCTCCGAGCGCTGGAACGTCAAGGAAGCATCCTCGCTCGTCGGGGCGGCGTGCGCCGTGACCAGCCGGATGCAGATTGCCACCGCCGCAACCAATCACAACACCCGTCATCCGCTGATCACCGGGTCGTGGGCGACCACCATGCACCGGCTCTCCGGTGGACGTTTCACGCTGGGGATCGGTCGCGGGATTGCCGCGATCTACGGCGCCTTCGGCATACCGGCAGTGACGACCGCGCAGATGGAGGACTGGGCGCAAGTCATGCGCCGGCTGTGGCACGGCGAGGTGATCTTCAACCATGACGGTCCGATGGGCAAATACCCGATCCTGTTCCTGGACAGGGATTTTGACGAGGATATTCGGTTGGCGCTGGTCGCGTTCGGGCCCAACACGCTGGCGTTGGGCGGACGGGCGTTCGACGACGTCATCCTGCACACCTACTTCACACCGGAGACTTTGCGGCGCTGCGTGGAGACCGTCAAGACGGCCGCCGAGAAGGCCGGCCGTGACCCCGACAGCGTGCGAGTGTGGTCGTGCTTCGCCACCGTCGGTGACCACCTGCCCGAACAGCTGCGGCTGAAGAAGACCGTCGCGCGGCTGGCCACCTACCTACAGGGCTACGGCGACTTGCTGGTGCGGACCAATGGCTGGGATCCCGTTGTGCTGCAGGTGTTCCGGGAGGATTCCGTGGTGACGTCGATCGCCGGCGGGATCGATCACAAGGCCACGCCGGAGCAGATCGAGCACATCGCGACCCTGATTCCCGACGAGTGGCTGGAACCGTCGGCCACTGGTTCGGCGCGACAGTGTGTGGACCGCATCCGCAAGGAGTTCGACTACGGTGCCGACGCGGTGATCCTGCACGGCGCGACGCCCGACGAGCTTGCGCCGGTGGTGGCGGCCTACCGCGGTTAGGGCGTCTGCTCGCGCATTGAGGCGGCGGTCGGTATCAGCCGATGATGGCGGGCATCGAGTCCCATCCGCGCACCGTGGAGGTGCGTGACCGGTGCGCGTTGGCAAGGTCGATCTGCCACTCAGGGAACCGCTTGAGCACCTCTTCCAGCGCTACGCGACCCTCTAGCCGGGCCAGCGGGGCGCCGACGCAGAAGTGGGGGCCGCGACCGAAGGTCAAATGCCCTGCCGGTCTGCGGTGGATATCGAATCGATCGGGATCCTCGAAATGGCGCTCGTCGCGATTCGCGGAGGCCAGCATGACGAGCAATGCGCTCCCCGCGGGCACGGTCGTGCCCTGGAACCGCACGTCGTCGGCCGCGACGAAACGTGCGACATGTGGACCGGGCGGCTCAAAACGGAGGAGTTCTTCGATCGCCGCGGGGATCAGGGAGTGATCCTCGACGAGTTCACTGCGCTGGTTGCGATGTTCGGCTAGCACCTTGCCCATCCAACCGAACAGGCGGCCCGTCGTCTCCACCCCGGCGCCCGCGACGACCGCTAAAAAAATCAAAAGTTCCTGGTTGGTCAGTCTGCGCGTGGTCCCGGTCTCATCCTCGAATTCGACGTTGAGAATTTCGGTAATCAGATCATCGGAAGGATTCTTCTGCCGCCACGAGACATAGTCGGTGAACATGTCCCCGTCGAAGTAGTGGTTCTTGTTGACCTGCAACGGTTTACCCGGCTCGTTGCGCAACACGCGGTGTGCCTGTGCACGCACCGAGGGCTGGTCGGCGTCTGGGATGCCGACCAGCATGCCTATCGTCCGCATCGGCAGTTCGCGCCCTAGGTCAACGACAAAGTCAAAGCACTCGCCGCCGACCAGGGGATCGAGACAGGCGGCGCAAAAAATGCGCACTTTGTCCTCGAGCTCTCGCATCTTCTTTGGTGTGAAGGCTCGCGACACCAAGGCGCGGTGGATCGTGTGCAACGGCGGATCCTCGTTGATGAAAACACCCGGCGGCATCACGGGGTCGGTCTTCACCACCTCGAGAATGTCACCCTTGGCAGAGCTCAGAGCATCCGGATCCTTCAGGGCTGCTGCGACATCGTCGTATCGGCTCACTGCCCAGAAGTCGTGGCGCTCGTTGTGATAAAGAGGCGCCTCGTCCCGCAACCGTCGGTACACCGGGTACGGATCAAGGTCGATCTCGACGTCCCACGGATCGTAATAAAGGTCGTGGCTCAAGAACGCTCCTCACGCGTGACTGTACGATCATATAGCGTTTGCTATACGATCGTACAGCCAACGTGGATGGAGGGATAGTCAGGTGGGTAATCGGTTCTCCCTGAAGGGGCGGGTAGCGGTAATCACGGGCGGCGGCACCGGAATTGGCCGAGGCTCGGCATTGGTACTCGCCGAGCACGGGGCTGATGTTGTGCTTGCGGGCCGGCGTCCCGATCCCCTTGAATCCACCGCAGCGGAAGCCCGGGCGCTAGGACGGCGCACCCTCGCAGTATCAACAGACGTCACCGAGGCCGGCGCATGCCAGGGGCTCGTAGACGCGACGATGCAGGAATTCGGCAGGATCGACATCCTGGTGAACTGCGCAGGCGGCGCAGCGACAAAGCCGATACTGAAGTGGCCGACGACGACTTCGAGCACACTCTCGCGCTGAACTTCGGCGCGGTGTGGCATCTGTCGCGAGCCGCCGCCAAGCCGATGCTCGCGCAGGGCAAGGGCGCCATCGTCAACATTTCTTCCGGGGCCAGCCTTTTGGCCATGCCGCAGGCCGCGCCCTACGCCGCCGCAAAAGCGGCCGTCAACAATCTCACCGGGTCAATGGCCGCGGCATGGACGCGCAAGGGCATCCGCGTCAACGCGATCGCCGTGGGGGCCGTACGCGCGGCCACCCTGACGGACGACGCTGCCCGCTATGGCCTGGACCCGGAAACCATCGCAATGTCCAACGGGGTGGGCCGTCTCGGCGAGCCCGACGAAATCGGCTATGGCGTACTATTTTTCGCATCAGACGCGTCGAGCTTCTGTTCCGGACAGACACTGTACATGCACGGCGCTCCCGGGCCCGCGGGCGTCTGACATAGGTCTCTACCAGCGGGCCGGCGCCGGTGCTTCCATCGTCAGTGGCCGTTGGTAGGACAGATCGCGTCGATCACGGGTGCCGACGAGGTAGCCTTGCTCCTTGAAGAAGCTCGATTGCAGCACCCGGGCGTCGGCTGTGAACATTCCGTCGACCGTCGATCGGCGGACCGCGATGCGCCACTGACCGTCCCGTCGTTCCAGCCGATCCAGGTACCGTCCCGTGATGAACTGTGCGCTGCCCCCGTCGGACCCGATCAGGACCACGATGGCGTAGCTCTCGGCGTGCGCGGTGTCGCCGTCTATCTCGCACGAGTGCGTGGTGATGTTGTGGGTATGTACGGCCGACGTCTCGGCGTGGATCTTGTTGGCCCACTCGCCGTATCGGGGCCCCGTGTTGACGGCGAAGCCGTGCTCATCGATGCCGTCCTCGTGATAGGCCGAGCTGATGAGGTCCGCGTCGTGGCGGTCGCATCCGCGTGCGTGGCGCGCGATGCAGTCCAGAATCGCGACGCGATCAAGCAGATACTGCACGTCGCGCCGCAGTGAGCCGAGGTCGGCGTCGGTGGTCATGCGTCTCCTGATCATCGGTCCGGCGCGCTCTGCCGAAGAAGGCAGTCACCGCGCAAGTGTGAGACTATACGACCGTATAGCATGCCATGAATGTGACAATGCTTTCAACCAAAGCCAGTGAGGTGACCAATGGCAGCAACCCGTCGCGTAGGCGCGGAGACATCCCCGACCCGCGATGTACTTCTGGACAACGTCGAGACGATGATGCTCGAAGAAGGTTACGCAAGCGTGAGCTATCGCGCCTTGGCGGCGAAGGCGGGAGTCACACCGAGCCTGGTTCAGTACTATTTCCCGTCCCTCGACGAGATCTTCCTGGCGGCGATTCAGCGTTATTCCGAACGCAACCTCGCGGTGTTGGGGAAGGCCCTGGAAGCCCGCGCCGACGATCCGCTGCACGCGTTGTGGGACTTCAGCTGGGACGAGGCTACCGGCACGCTCATGACCGAATTCCTGGCGCTGGGGAACCATCGAAAGTCGATTCGGTCCGCGATCGCTGATGTCACCAACCAGGTACGAGCACTCGAAGTGCGCGCGCTTACCCGTAAGTTCGGCAAAGGAACTCGCTTCGATGGTGATCTGTCACTGGGCGCCGTCGCTCTCCTGGTAACTGGCATCCCGAAATTCCTCAATCTTGAGGAGGGTGTCGGCGTCGATGCGGCGCACGATGAAGTGATCAATGCGATCGAGAAGTATCTGGACTCCGTTGAGACGCGCTCTACGCGCCGGAAGCGACGGGCGAAGCCCCGCCGCTGAAAATCGCACCTTTCCATTCGTGCTGACGTAGCACGATGTAATGCTATACACTCGTACAGTTGATGTAGTACGAGTGTATAGCAGGAGGTCGCCGTGCCTACGACAGCCCGGGTAGCGGTGGTCACCGGCGGTGCATCGGGGCTGGGCAAAGCGATCGCTACCCAACTGTCCCGGGACGGCCATCAGGTTGGCGTCCTGGACGTCAACGGCGACGCCGCTGAGAACGTGGCGGGCCAGCTGCGGACCGTTGGCGGCGACGCGGTCGGCGTACAGGTTGATGTAGCCGATTCCGATTCCGTGACAAAGGGTTTCCAGAAGGTGCGGGATGCATTGGGCCCCATAGAGATCCTCGTGACGAGCGCCGCCATCGCGGGTTTCACGCCCTTTCACAAAATCACGATTGAGGAGTGGAATTGCTACCTCGCGGTGAACCTGACCGGTACGTTCTTGTGTTTGCAGGCGGCCTTACCCGACATGACAGCAGCGAAATGGGGCCGGATCGTGACGATCTCGTCGGCCGCCGGGCAGCGGGGTGCCGTCGGCCAGGGCCACTATTCGGCATCCAAAGGTGGCGTCATCGCCCTCACCAAGACGGTGGCACAGGAGTACGCGTCGCGGGGAATCACCATCAATACCGTCCCGCCGTTCGTGATCGACTCCCCGATGCTGCGCGAACAGCAAGGTGCCAAGAAACTGCCGCCGACGGAAGTGCTGGCCAAGGCGATTCCCGCGGGACGAATCGGTACAGGCGAAGACGTGGCGGCGGTGTGTGCATTCCTCTGCTCGGAGTCATCTGGCTACTTGACGGGCCAGGTCATCGGCGTGAACGGTGGGGCCGTTGTCTAGCCGGGGTGGCAATCGGGGAAACATGAACCGGGTCGCCGTGGTCACCGGGGCCAGCAGAGGGGCCGGGGCCGGCATCGCGCGAGCGCTGGGTGCTCACGGGTACACCGTGTATCTCACCGGCCGCACCGAGAAGGGGGGTGACTCGCGGCTTCCGGGCACCATCCATGAGACGGCCGAGCAGGTTGATGCCTTGGGCGGCAAAGGCATTGCCGTGCGGGTCGACCACGCCGATGACGATCAGGTGAAAGACTTCTTTGAGCGGATCCGCCGCGAACAGGGCAAGATCGATGTGCTGGTCAACAACGCCGCGATCATCCGCAACGAGATGATGGGGCGGACCAAGTTCTGGGAAGAACCCCTCAGCGTGCTGGACACGCTTGCCGTCGGATTGCGAAGTAGCTACGTTGCCACAGTCTTTGGCGTGCCCCTGATGTTGCCGCACCGCAAGGGCCTAATCGTCTTCACGTCGTCCTCGGGAGCGGCGCACTACGCGTTCGGTCCCGCATACGGTGTTCCGAAGGCAGGCACCGACAAGATGGCCGCGGACATGGCCGTCGACCTCGAGGGCACCGGCGTTGCCGTGGTGTCGATCTGGCTGGGATCGTTGCTGACTCAGCGGGTGCGTGACATCGTGGCCCGCAACCCCGAGAAGCTGGGCCACGTCCTTGACACGGCCGAGACGCCAGAGCTGACCGGCCATGTCATCTCACGCCTGTGCGAAGATCCGAATCTCGGGGATCTGAGCGGTAGGACGCTCATCGGCGCAGAGTTGGCCGAACAGTACGGGATCAAAGACGAAGGGGAGCGGCAGCCACCGTCTTACCGTGACCTCCACGGAGTCCATCCACCTTCCCAGTTCCCCTATGTCATGCGATGAGATGTCTGCTCGCGCAATGACGTCACGGCAGGATGACCGTGCGCGTCACCGGTTCCGCGGCGGCTTGCCGGCTGGACAGGGCCCGCTGCAGGGCGGCCAGCAGGGCGTCGCGCGTTTCGCGGGGGTCGATGAGCTCGTCGAACCCCATGCTTTCCGCCGACCGGTATGAGGCCTGCAGTTCGGCTTCGCGCAGTTTCGTGGACAGGTCCTCGGCGGCATGCGATGCGCGACTGAGGGCCGCGGCGCTCATGGCCCCCATCGTGGCGCCAGGGTATGCGAATGTGGCCGACTGGTGGTCGAATCCGAGCAGCGACATCACCATCGAGCCGAAGCCGTAAGCCTTGCGCAGCGTCACGTGCAACTTGATCGTCGTCGCGGCGGTCTGCACGGCGAACATCCGCGCGCCGGCGCGCAGCACGCCTTGGCGCTCCGAACGGCTGCCGGGCAGCATTCCGGGGTTGTCGGCGAAGAAGACGATGGGAAGGTGGAAGGAGTCCGCGACCATGATGAAGTGCGCCGCCTTGTCGGCGGCCGCGGCATCGATCGACCCGGCCAGCACCTGCGGCTGGTTGGCCACGACCGCAACGGGATGACCGCCGAGATGGGCCAGCGCGCAGATGATCGCCCTGCCGAGCCGCGGCTGCACCTCGAACCAGTCGGGCCGGTCGAACACCACATCGAGCACAGCGCGCATGTCGTAGACCCGCCGGTTGTCGCGCGAGACGATCTGCAATAGCTCCGGTGTCGGCCGCGGACCGGCGGTCTCGTCGATAGGCAGCGACGGGGGATACGACCAGGCGCTCGGCGGGAAGTAGGACAGGTACCGGCGAATGTCGTCGATCGCCGACTCGTCGTCCTCGGCGACGTTGTGCACCACCCCGCTGAGCGCCGCGACGTCTGGACCGCCCAGGTCTTCTTTCGAGATCTCCTCGCCCGTCGACTCTTTGACGACGGGCGGGCCCGCGGTGAAGATCGCGCCCTGGGTGCTCATGATCCGGAAGTCACACACCGGGGCGACGAGGGCGCCGTGTCCGGCCGAGGGGCCGAGTACCGCGCCGACCGTCGGGACCCGCCCCGAGCACTGGGTCTGGGAGAGCAGATCCGTCGGGGTGCGTCCGTAATGGCCACCGGTCGGACGGAATCCGGCCCCGTCGAGCAGCATCACCAGCGGAACCCGGTCGCGCAGCGCCAGCTCGGCGATGCGGTAGCGCTTGGAGTTGCCACCCGGACCGATGCTGCCGGCCAACGTCGTGAAGTCCTCGGCGCCCACCATCGCCGGAACGCCGTTGATGCGGCCGGATCCGGTGACGATCGCATCCGCCGCGACCTCGCCACCGACGAGCGTGCCGAGCTCACGGAAGGTGCCCGGATCGACCAGTCGCTCTATGCGCGCGCGGGCGTCCAGTTTGCCTTTGCCGCGGTGCTTGTCGAGCCGCTCCGGGCCGCCCATGCCGCGCGCGTGCTCACGGCGGCGGGCGAGGTCGGTGAGCGTTTCCTGCCAATCCGGGGGCTTGGTCATTGCTTCCGTCCTCGTTCGCCGGTCGGCCGATACATACTGAATTGCTTACTGTAGCGGCTGCGACAAGCTGACTCGGCAGACACCCGCCGACGCCGGGAGGATCGCTGCGCTTCGCGACTGGACGCCGATGACGTTGACCCTACCGAATTGCTTACTGTAACTTTTCCATCATGGCGGGTGGGTGCGGATGAGCAGCCCCTCCGGTCGACCCGGCCTCAAGCTCGACCGTGGCATCCCGAACACACTCGCCCGGGCGGCCGAGGCGGCGAAAGCTCTGGAGGAACAAGGCTGCGACGGCGGTTGGACCGCCGAAACCAGTCACGACCCGTTCCTGCCGCTACTGCTGGCCGCCGAGCACACGTCGCGGCTACAACTCGGCACCAACATCGCGGTGGCGTTCGCGCGCAACCCGATGACCGTCGCCAACGTCGGCTGGGACCTGCAGGCCTACTCGCAGGGCCGGTTCATTCTGGGCCTCGGCACCCAGATCCAGCCCCACATCGTGAAGCGGTTCAGCATGCCGTGGAGCCATCCGGCGCGGCGGATGCGTGAGTTCGTCGCTGCGCTGCGCGCGATCTGGTCCACCTGGCGCGACGGCACCAAGCTGCGGTTCGAAGGCGAGTTCTACACGCACAAGATCATGACGCCGATGTTCACTCCCGAGCCGCAGCCCTACCCCGCGCCGAAGGTGTTTCTGGCGGCGGTCGGTGAGGCGATGACCGAGATGTGCGGCGAGGTCGCCGACGGCCACCTCGGTCACCCGATGATCTCGAAGCGATACCTCACCGAGATGACGATGCCGCTGCTGCTGCGCGGTCTGCAGCGCTCCGGTCGGGACCGCGGCGACTTCGAGGTGTCGGCCGAGGTGATGGTGGCGACCGGCGCCAACGACGAGGAACTGGCCACCGCCGTCGCCGCCGCCCGCAAGCAGATTGCGTTCTACGGATCAACGCCGGCCTACCGCAAGGTGCTCGACCTGCACGGCTGGGGCGATCTGCACACCGAGCTCAATCGCCTTTCCAAGGAAGGGCAGTGGGACGCCATGGGGTCGCTGATCGACGACGAGATTCTCGAGGCTTTCGCGGTGGTCGGTCCGGTCGAGGAGGTCGGCACCGGCCTGCGGAGCCGGTGCGAGGGCGTCGTCGACCGCGTCCAACCCATCTTCTATGCCGCCTCGCACGACTGTATTACGCACGCACTGAGGGAGTTTCGCTAATGAAAGCACAACGGCCGTGAGCGCGCCGACGGTAGACGAAGCCGCCCGGCTGTTGGCAGATCCGATGACGTATGCCGACGAGCCGCGGTTGCACGCGACGCTGACGCACCTGCGGGCCAGCGCACCGGTGTCGTGGGTCGACGTGCCGAATTACCGGCCGTTCTGGGCGATCACCAAGTACGCCGACGTGATGGACATCGAACGCAACAACCTGCTGTTCACGAACTGGCCGCGCCCCGTCCTGACGACCGCCGAAGGCGACAAACAGGCGGCGGAGATGGGGGTGCGCACCCTCATCCACCTGGACGACCCGCAACACAGAGTGGTGCGCGCGATCGGCTCGGATTGGTTCCGCCCCAAGGCGATGCGCGCGATGAAGGCCCGCGTCGACGAGCTGGCCAAGATCTACGTCGACAAGATGGTCGAGGTGGGCCCCGAATGCGACTTCGTACAGCAGGTCGCGGTCAACTTCCCGCTCTATGTCATCCTGTCGCTGCTGGGCCTGCCGGAAGAGGATTTTCCGCTGATGCTCAAGCTGACCCAGGAGTTGTTCGGCAGCGACGACAGTGAATTCAAGCGCGGCACCACGACGGGAGAGCAGCTGACCGCGTTGCTCGAGATGTTCCAGTACTTCAACGCGGTGACCGCGTCGCGGCGGGAGCATCCGACCGAGGACCTCGCGTCGGCGATCGCCAACGCCCGCATCGACGGCGAGCCGCTGTCCGACATCGACACCGTGTCCTATTACCTGATCGTGGCGACGGCCGGACACGACACCACCAGCGCCACCATCTCCGGTGGGCTGCACGCGCTCGTCGAGAACCCGGACCAGCTGACGCGCCTGCGCGACGACCCGGGCCTGATGCCGCGGGCCACCGAGGAGATGATCCGCTGGGTGACCCCCGTGAAGCAGTTCATGCGCACCGCCGCGGAAGACACCGTGGTGCGCGGCGTACCCATCGCGAAGGACGAATCCGTCCTGCTGTCCTACGTGTCGGCCAACCGCGACGAGGACGCCTTCGACGACCCGTTTCGGTTCGACGTCGGGCGCGACCCCAACAAGCATGTGGCCTTCGGCTACGGCGTGCACTTCTGCATGGGTGCCGCGCTCGCCCGCATGGAGGTCAACAGCTTCTTTTCCGAGCTCTTACCGAGGCTGAAATCGATTGAACTGAAAGGTGATCCGCAATTCGTGGCGACCACCTTCGTCGGCGGCCTCAAACACCTGCCGGTGCGCTACTCGGTTGAGTGAATCGGCGGGGCCCGGGGTCGTTAGACTCCCGGTGGAGGTAACCAAGGGATATGACGTCAAGGACGATTGTCATCACCGGCGCCAGCGACGGCATCGGGGCCGCGGCGGCGCGCCGGTTACGTCAGAGCGGCGACAACGTCGTCGTGATAGGCCGGTCGCAGACCAAGACCGCCGCGGTCGCCGCGGAGCTGGACGCCGACCACTTCGTGGTCGATTTCGCCGACCTGTCGCAGGTGCGGGCCCTGGCGCAGAAACTCGGCTCGCAGTACCCACGCATCGACGTGCTGCTCAACAACGCCGGGGCCATGGGCACCAAGATCCACCTGACACCCGACGGCTACGAGCAGACCTACCAGGTCAACTACCTGTCGCCGTTCCTGCTGACCACCCAGCTGATGGACCTGCTCGTCGAGTCCCGAGCCACCGTAGTCAACACCACCAGCTCGTCGCATCTCATGGTCTTGCGGGCCACCGTCGCCGATCTGGAGAACACGGCGCGGCGCCGGCCCAGTACGGCCTACGCCCTGTCCAAGCTTGCGATCGTCTTGTTCACCAAGGAATTACACCGGCGATACCATGGCTGCGGGGTCTCGACCGCAACGGTGCACCCCGGTTACGTGAACTCCAACTTCGGCCCGGCGTCGGGGTCGCGGGCGATGGCGTTCATGCAGAAGTACACCCCGACGGAGCGGTTCACGGCCAGCTCGGACGAGGGTGCCGAGCAGCTCATCTGG
This sequence comes from Mycobacterium sp. NGS68, assembly GCF_059812195.1. Taxonomy (NCBI): domain Bacteria; kingdom Bacillati; phylum Actinomycetota; class Actinomycetes; order Mycobacteriales; family Mycobacteriaceae; genus Mycobacterium; species Mycobacterium sp. NGS68. The sequence goes on from NZ_JCALCE010000002.1 coordinate 156,139, forward strand.
CTCGCCTCGAGCACGCCCGGTACGGATTGGACGCCCGGCGAATACTATTCGCGGCACAAGATCGCGCGGGCCAACCGCCTGGCCAAGAATTCCCGGCTCGCCGGCGAACTGTGGGAGAGCACGCTGGCCAGGATCGCGACCTGACCATGCTGGGTGTCCACCATTCCGCGATCTGCACATCCGATGTCGAGCGCTCCCTGCGGTTTTGGCGCGACGGTCTGGGCTTCACCGAGCTCTTCGATCATCACTTCACCGGCGACTGGCCCGAACTGTTCGGCGCGACAAGCGATCGGCTGCGGTCGGTCTTCCTGGGCGATCCGCAAACACCGGACACCGGGATCGTCGAACTGGTGGAGTTGACGGGCGCCGACGAGGCGCTGCCCGCGTTCGGCCGGCCCCGGCACGGCTTCTTCCTGCTGTCGCTGCAGCGGGAGGTCGAAACCACCCTTTCCGATTTGGCCGCACTGGGTTTCGCCGACGGCGTCCGCCGGATCAGTGTGCCGGCCCCCGGCGGCAAGACGGTCGCGATGGCCGTGGTCAACGCGCCTGACGGCGTACTCGTCGAACTGATAGGAGCGGCCCGATGAGCGCATCGATTGCCTTGGTGACCGGGGGCGGATCCGGGATCGGCCGGGATACGGCGGCGCGGCTGCGCGAGGCCGGCCATGACGTCGTCACGTGGGACCTGTCGGGCGGCGACATCGAGTGCGACATCAGCGATTCCGATGCCGTGGCCGCGGCGATGGAGCAGACCATCCGCGAGCATGGTGTGCCGACACGCGTCGTGACGAGCGCCGGGATCGGCTCCTCGGGACTGCTGTTGGCCGTGTCGCCGGCAGAGTGGGAGCGGGTGTTGTCGGTCAACCTCACCGGCACCTGGTTCACGATCCGCGCGGCCGCGCAGGCCATGATCGACGCCGAACTACCGGGCGCGATCGTGGTGGTATCGAGCATCAGCGGCACCGTCGCGGATCGGGACATGGGCGCCTACTGCGTATCGAAGGCCGGGCTGGACATGCTGGTGAAGGTCGCGGCCGTCGAGTGGGGCATCCACGGCATCCGTGTCAACGCCGTCGGGCCCGGCGTCACCCGTACCCCGATGCTGCCCGACGCCGAAAAGTGGCCGGCCTGGGTCGAGGGCATGTCCAAGCGGACGGCGCTGCGTCGCCTGGGGGAGCCCGGAGACGTCGCCGAGGCCATCGTCGGTGTCCTCGAAATGTCCTGGGTGACAGGGCAGGTGCTGCATGCCGACGGTGGGCTATCCTTGCACAGCCCGATCGATGCCTACGGGCAGGTGGAGAAGCTGATGCGGCTCAAGAAGCTGCGCGAGTTGCACGAACAGAAGCAAAAGGCCAAAGAGGGCTAGATGATCCCGTAATCGATTATGCCCCGGACGATTTCGCCGTTGAGCAGGTCGGCGTAGGCCTGGTTGATGGCGTCGAGGCGATAGCGCCGGGTGATCATCTCGTCGAGCTGCAACTGTCCGGTCTGATAAAGCCGCGCCAGCCGCGTGATGTCCGCCTTGCCGTTGCACGAGCCGAAGATGGTGCCCGCCAGCGTCTTGTTCAGCAGGATGAAGTCCTGCAGGTCGATGTTGACCGAGCGGGTCAGCTGCGAGGTCATGCCGGTCAGCACACAGGTCCCGCCCTTGCGGGTCAGCTGCAGCGCATCGCGGACGTCGTCGGCGGTGATCAGCGACGGCGACACCACCACGGAGTCGGCCATGACGCCGTAGGTCAGGGCACGCACCAGGTCGAGCGCCTCGTCGATGGTCGCCGCGCTGTGCGTGGCGCCGAATTGCCGCGCCGATTTCTGCTTGAACTCCACCGGGTCGACGGCGATGATCTGCGCGGCGCCGTTGATCCGGGCGCCCTGGATCGCTCCCGTCCCGATGCCGCCGGCTCCGATGACGACGACGGTGTCGCCACCGCGCACGCCGGCCCGGTTCGCGGCCGAACCGTATCCGGTCGGGATCGCGCAGGACAGCAGGGCGCTTGGCACCAGCGGCAGGTCCCGTTCGATCCGGATCAACGAATTCACCGACACCACAGTGTGGTTGGCGAACGCGCCGACCTTCGCCAGGTGCCCGAGGGGGTGGCCGGTCGCGGTGTGATGACGGAACGTTCCGTCGGTGGGCATCCCCGGGATCATGGTGCCCATGCCCTTGTCGCACAGGTACTCCATGCCGGTGGCACACCAACGGCACTGGCCGCAGACGGCGACGAACGACATCACCACGTGGTCGCCGGGAGCGAAATCGATGACGCCCGGACCGACCTCGCGCACGATGCCCGATCCCTCGTGGCCGCCGATCATCGGGAACATGGTCGGCAGCCCCATGGCCCGCATCACCTCGTTGGGCGCCGACATGTCGCCCTTGAGGATGTGATCGTCGGAGTGGCACAGCCCGGCGGCCGCCATTTCCACCAGCGCCTCGCCCGCCTTGGGCGGGTCGAGCTCGAAATCCTCGACCGACCACGGGCCGCCGATGTCGTGCAGGATGGCCGCCCGGCTCTTCATGCTCGACTGTTCACGGGACTGAACGTGACGGGAAGCTTGTTGGGCGAGCGGAATACCAGCCCGACGATCTTGGAGTCCACCCCGGTGCCGTCGTCGGCGACGAAGGTCAGATCCTTGACGCGGTCGAACAGGCTGTTGAGCATCACGCGGGTTTCCAGCCGGGCCAGGTGCATGCCAAGGCACATGTGGATGCCGCCGGCGAACGCGATGTGGGCTTGTCGCGGGCGGCGGATATCGAACGTATTGGGATCGGTCCAGCGGCGATCGTCGCGGTTGGCCGAGCCCATGCACATGTCGATCTGCGCATCGGCCGGGATTGTCTTGCCGCCGAATTCGATTTCCTCGGTGGTGGTCCGCATGACCATGGTCAGTGGGGTTTCGAACCGCAGACCTTCTTCGATCGCCATCGGTATCAACGAGCGGTCCTGGTAGACCATCGCGAGTTGCTCGGGGTGCGTCAGCAGTGAGTGCAGCAGGTTGCCCGACGAGCGGTAGGTGGTCTCCAGTCCGGCCGGCAGCAGCAGACGCAGGAACGCGATGATGGCCTCGTCGGTCAGCTTCTCGCCGTCGATCTCGGCGGCCACCAGGTCGCCGATGATGTCGTCGGTGAGCTTGCGGCGGCGCTGCTCGACCTGGTTGAGGAAGTAGCCGTGCAACTCCGCGGCCGCCGTCAGGCCCGCCATGATGTCGGTCGGGATGGAGATGAGGTCCAGCGACAGCCGCCGGAACATGTCCAGGTCCTCGGGCGGAAGCCCCAGCAGCGACGAGATGATGCGGGTCGGGAACTCGAACGTCACGGCCTTGACCAGATCCGCCTCGCCGTCGTGCTTGATCTCGTCGATCAGCCGGTCACACACCGGCCCGATGACCGACGGTTCCCAGCGCTCCAGGGCGGTGGCCCGAAACGCCTTGGCTACCAGATTGCGGTGGTCGTGGTGTTCTCTGCCGCCCATCGCCAGGATGGTGTGGCCCATGACCAGCCCGATGGTCTCGTCGTACTTGGCCGAGGTGAAGGTCCGATCGTCACGGAACGCGTGAAAGACGTCGTCGTAGCCGAACAGGGTCCATTCGTCGCTCGGCCGAAGCTCGTCGGGCATCTGCTCCTGGTCCGAAAGGCCGCCATGCCAGACCGGATCGGTGTGCCGCATGTGTTCGAAGAACGGGTACGGGCTGGTTTCGCCGGTGAAGTCGAGGGCGACGGGCGCGCCGTCCTGGTCAGTGCTGAGCGTCATCAGCGCTCCTCCCTGAGCAACCGAGTTAGCCCGTGCACGCGGGCCGGTAAGCGGAATGTCGCTATCATAATATAAATAGCAACGAAGCCCAATGGCTTGTGGTGGTTACCGTAACGAGCACAGTATCTACTGTGGAAACCGGCCGGTAGGCGCGAAGGCGGTGATTCCCCGGTGCTACAACGCCGATACGTGTGCACGCTCGACGAACTGCCGCCGGGGCGGATGAAACTGGTCGACGTCGGCAAGTTCGGTGTGGGCGTGTACAACGTGCGCGGTTCGCTCTACGCGATCGTGAATTATTGCTCGCACGAAGGCGCCCCGCTGTGCCTCGGCCTGATCGGCGGCACCACCGAATCGGCGCCCGACGAACCCGGCGGGCTGCGCCGGGTGCGGGACGGACAGATCGTGCGATGCCCTTGGCATAACTGGGAATTCGACGTGACGACGGGTCTCAACGTCGCCGACCCGCGGCGGCGCGTGCGCACCTACCAGGTCGACGTCACCGACGGGGAGGTGTATCTGACCGCATGAGCGAACCGACAATCGGTGCCTACATAGACACCAACGTGCAGCCGCACTTTCGCTACAACGCCGAGATCCGGCGCTATCTGCCTGCGGCGCACCGGCTCCGGTCCATCCCTGACGTCGAGCAGCAGTGGTACCAGGCACCCGGGGGTGACTACCTTGAAGACCTCTACGGTGACCACTATCCGGGGTCGGATCCGCAGACCGTCGGGCGGCATCTTTTCGACGAGGGTGGCGCGAGTTACGCGATCCTGAATCCGTTGACGCGCGGCAACATCGCCGACTACCTGCTCAACAGCAGAATCTGCGCCGCGGTCAACGACTGGCTGCTCGACCGGTGGCTGGAGCCAGACGCGGACGACCGGTTTCGGGGGACGATTCGGGTCAACCCGGAGGATCCCAGGGGCGCGGTCGAGGAGATCGAGCGACTGGCCGCCCACCCGAAGCTGGTGCAGGTCGGCGTGCCGATGCAGTCGCGCGAGCCGTACGGCAAACCCATGTTCGAACCGATCTGGGAAGCCGCCGCCGCCCACGGATTGCCGGTCGCGGTGCACATCAACGGCGGCAACGGCGTGGACCATGCGCCGACGTTCGCCGGGCACGCGCCCACCTACCCGGGCTATGCGGCGTTCATGCCGCTGAACTACTTCGTCCACCTGGCCACGCTGATCGTCGAGGGGATGTTCGGCAGGCACCCAGGCCTGAGGTTCGTCTTCGCCGACGGCGGCTACGACATCCTGACCCCGCTGATGTGGCGGCTGGATACGTTCTGGCTGTCCATGCGGGACCAGACGCCGTGGGTGGACCGCTACCCCAGCGAATACCTGGCGGCACACGTCCGGTTCTGTTCGTCGGCGTTCGACGGCCCGGTCGATTCCGCGCAGGCGAGTCGCTGGATGGACTTCTCGGATAAGGCCGGCCTGGTTATGTACGGGTCGAGCTACCCGCACTGGTCCACGTCGTCGCCGCAGGCCATGGCTGCCGGCCTCGACGACGCGCAGCGTGAGAAGGTGCTGTGGCGCAACGCGGCCGAGTTCTATGGGCTGAGGGAGAGTGTGTCGTGACCACGATCGAACGGCGGGATGCGCAGGCGGGCCAGCGGGAGATCGCGGTGACGATCGTCGACACCGACGTGCACCCGCTGCCCGTTTCCGCCGACGTGCTCAAGTCCTACGCGTCCGCCGAATGGGTGGACAAGATCTGGCCGAGGGGCAACGCGGTGTCCCCGGTGTCGCACTTCTACGACACCCCGGACTCGTACAAGACGATGTCGCTGCGGCTGGACGCCGCCCCGCCCGGTGGCGGCGTGGCCGGCTCGGACCCCGATTTCGCTGCCCAGCAACTGCTGGTCGACGCCGGGGTCAGCATCGCGTCGCTGGAGCCGATGTGCGACGCGCAGCTGCCGCAGGCCGAACACGTGCTGAAGTCGACCTACAACGACTGGCTCGCCGACGTGTGGCTGGACCGGCACAACGCGCACGGCCGCTGGCGCGGATCGATCAGCGTCAGCGCGCAGACCCCCGAGCAGGCCGCCCGCGAGGTCGAGCGGTGGGCCGGACACCCGTACATGTCCCAGGTGCTGATGACGCCGCAGACTCGTGGAATCCCCTTCGGGAATCCACATTTCGACCCGCTCTATGCGGCCGCGGCGCGCAACGGGTTGCCGGTGGCCACCCACCTGATGGGGCAGACGCCGTTCGAGTTGATCCCGCTCTATCCGGTCGGCAACCCGGCGCACTGGCACGACTTCTTCGCCTCGTGGCCGCTGCTGTACGTGTCGCACCTGATGAGCCTGGTGTTCGACGGTGCCTTCGACCGGCATCCCGACCTGCGGGTGGTGTTCATCGAGGGCGGCTTCACCTGGGCGATGCCGGTGATGTCGCGGATGGACCGGATCTGGGAGGCCCGCCGCGGCGACCTGCCGCACGTCCGCCGCCGGCCGTCGGAGTACGTGCGCGAACACGTGCGGTTCACCACGCAGCCGCTCGAAGACGCCGACACCGTTCAGTTTCGCGAGTACCTGGAAATGATGGATCTGGGCGACAACCTCATGTTCTCGACGGACTATCCGCACTGGAGCTACGACGCCCCGACGTATGCGATCAACCGGTTCCCGGCCGAACAGCGCGAGCGGATCATGCGCGGCAACGCGACCGCGCTGTACAGGCTTCCGTCAACGGTCAAGGCCCTGCCCGGCGAGGGCCCGGCCAGCCCGTCTTCCGCTCCGTAAACTCACAGGTCTACCTTGAAAAGGGCCTTCGGGTGTTCAAGGCGGATCGGTGAGGCGGAATGAGAGGGCATGACACAAACGAATGTCGCACGGCCGCAGGGCCTTAACCGCCTCGACCCGGCCGTGCGGGACGCCGCCGCCGCGTTGGGCATCGTCGAATTCCGCGCCGAGACCCTGGCCGCCGAGCGAGAGCGGGCCAACCGGTTGGCCGCCGAGCGGGCCGCCGCGGTCGAGACGGCTGGGGTGAGTGTCGAATCGCATTCCATCGCCGGTCCGGACGGCCGCGAGCTCGGTCTGCGCCTGTATCGCGGCACGCAATCTCTGGCGCCGGTGGCGCTGTACGCCCACGGCGGCGGGTTCGTGACCGGGAATCTGGACACCGACCACGCGGCGTGCGTGGAGCTGGCCCGGGAGGCGGGGTGTGTGCTCGTGTCGGTCGACTACCGGCTGGCGCCCGAACATCCGTGTCCGGCCGCCCTGGACGACGTCGAGGCCGCCCTGCGTCACGTGGTCGCGAACGGCGCGGAACTGAACGTGGATGCCGAGCGGGTCGCGGTGATGGGGCGCGACGCGGGTGCCGCGCTGGTGGCGTGTCTGGCGCAGCGCATGTTCGACAACGAAGGCCCGCAGATCCGGATGCAGATCCTGCACCAGCCGATGCTCGATTCCGACGCGACGCCGTCGCGGCGCGAATTCCAGCGCACCCCAGGCCTCAACGGTCCGGCGGTGAGCCGGGCGTGGGGCCATTTCCTCGGCCATGCCACGGCGACCGGTCACCTTGTCCCCGCGCACCGGGCCAACCTGGAGGGGCTGCCGCCCACCTTCATCAGCTGCTCGGAGATCGATCCGTGCCGCGACGAGGCCATCGACTACGCGAACAGACTGCTACACGCATTCGTGCACACGGAATTACACGTCGTGGCGGCCACATTCAACGGCTTCGACTCGGCGGTGCCGGATTGGGCCGTCTCCCAAGAGAACCGGGCCTTGCACGCGCAGAGCCTGCGCCGCGCGTTCGCCGTATAGCCTTATACCGGGCTGAATTTGGTGATCAGCCAGGTGCCGTTGACCCGGGTCATGCTCACCAATACGCTGCTGGCCGCCATCGCGGGGTCGGGGCTGTCCTTGCTCGTGGTGTTCTGGTCGACGTAGACCAGGACGACCGCCGAATCGGGACGGAGTTCCGACACCGCGGCGCGCATCACGTGCGCGGTGGTCTTCAGCGACTTCTGCTTGGCCGCGGGAGCCACGATCTGCTGGGTGAATTGGTCGTAGTACGAGAGAAAGTCGCCGCTCAGATGCGACTTGGCGTTGGCGAAATCCTTGTCGAGCGACTCGGGTGAGTAGGACAGCAAAGCGACCGTTCCGTCGGAGGCTGCGCGAATCACGGACTGCGCCGCGGTGGGGGTGGTCTGCTGATCCGGCCGATACCACTTGACGTACATCCACGTCGCCACCGCGCCGGAGAGCAGCGTGAGCAGCACCAGGACCACCGGGACGAGCTTCACCTCGCGGTTGACCTTCAACCGCCGCTTGGGTTTCGCGCTCCGGGACTCGACTTTGTCTTTGTCCGCGTTCTCTTTATCCGTCACGGTACGAACTCGACTTTCGACATCTTGTACTGGCCGCCGTCTTCGGTCACGGTCACCCGCAGCCGCCACGCCCGCGGTTCATCTTTGGCGCCTGCGGAATTGGTGATCCGGGACGTCGCCGAGACCAGCACCAGAGCGGAACGGCCGTCGACGGATTCCACGGCCGCCGCGTTGACGGTGCCCTCGGTGACTACCTTGGAGTTCTCCACCACCTTCGCGAAATCCGTGGCGCGCTGCTGGAAGCTGTCCCTGAACTCGCCTGTGGAGCTGTCGATCACGCGCTGGACGTCCTGCTTGGCCCTGTTGAAGTCGAGCGAGGTCATGTTGATGACGCCCTGTCTGGCGCCGGCTTCGAAAGCCGCAACGCGGTTTGCCCGCTGGGTGCTCTCGTGGTGTTTCCACGCGAAGAATCCGCTTACGCCGGTGAAGCCGAGGATGAGCAGGATCGCCGCGGCGCCGGCGATCGTCGACAGTGACGGCCGTCGCAACCGGCTCCGCAGGCCCATGCGCTGCGCGGCCGATTCGGTTGCCGCGTCGGCGTCGTCGCCCTCGTCGTCGGTCTCGTCGGCGGGTAGCTGAACCTCGACGGTCGTCGTCCCGGCGGCCGCCTCGGCCGGGTCGACCTCGGTGGCAGGTATCGGTGCTTCGACGGTCTGGTCCAGATCGATGACCTCGGTGGTGTCGGTGGCCTCTGCGGGTTCAGTGCCGTCTGCAGCCGACGCCAGCGCCAGGCGGCGCAGCCGGGCGGCCCGGGCGCGCGCTCGTGCGGCCGCTGCCAATGCCTCGGCTTCGGCGGCTTCGGCCTCGGCCTCCTCGGCCAGCGCCAACGCGTCGGCCGGTGACTTGGATGACACGGTGGCTGCATCAGCGGCCGGCTTGTTCGCCCTAGCCATGGTGCTCACAAGGCGTCAACGTCATTATCGACTGGACTCCGGTATCTCTTACTGTATTGCTCATTGCTACCATCAGAGTCGCCAGCGCACTCCGACCAGGACCGATCAGGCGGATGATCCTCCACCCATACTTTCCCCACCGCGTGTCTGCCTCATGACCGCAGTCGACTCACCCGAAAAGATACTCTTTAGCTCGACCACCCAGGCATTTCTGCAGAAAGAAGCGCCGCTTCGGTACGTTCGGGATCTGCACGCCGCGGGTGTGTCCTTCGACCCTGGCTGGTGGCAGCGGGCGGCTGAACTCGGGTGGACGGGCCTGCTCGTCCCGGAGGAACTCGGCGGCGGCAGCGTGTCCGGCAGCGGACTCGCCGACCTGGCCATGGTCGCCGAACAACTCGGTAAGACGGTCGCACCCGGGCCGCTGTACCCGGTGAGCACCGTGCTTGCGGGCCTCGCCGAGTATGCCGAGTCGCACGCCGGCACCATCGAATCGCTGATGGCCGGCGAACAGGTTGCGTCGTGGGCGGTGTCCGAACCCGGGCGGGGGTGGGCGCCGCAGGAGCCGTCGGTGACGGCCACGCCGACCGATTCCGGCTACCGCATCCAGGGCACCAAGGACCGCGTCGAGGCCGCCGCTCAGAGCGCCGTGCTGTTGGTGGTTGCGCGCTGTGGCGACGAGGTGCGCCAATTCCTGGTCCCGACGGATGCGCCCGGCGTCCGGATCACCCCGCAGCAGTCGATCGACCTGGTCAAGCAATACGCGCGAGTGGACTTCGACGGGGTCTTCGTCGAGGCGTCCGCGGCTGTCGGCCAGGCGGGCGGGGCGGCCCAGGCCGCCGCGTCGATCGAGCGGCAGAGCCAGGTCGCACAGGTGCTGCAGTGCGCCGAAGTGGTGGGCATCGTGCAGACGGTGTTCGACTTCACTGTCCAATGGGCCAACGACCGGTACACATTCGGCCGTCCGCTGGCGTCGTACCAGGCGCTCAAACACGGGTTCGCCGACATGAAGATGTGGTTGGAGGCGTGCCGCGCGACCACGGCCGCGGCGGTGGCCGATGTCGCCGCGCGCTCGTCCACCGCGGGCCTTTCGGCCAGCATCGCCAAGTCGTATGTCGGCGAGATGGCCGGCCAGATCGTCCAGGGTTGTGTGCAGATGCACGGTGGCATCGGAGTCACGTGGGAGCACGACCTGCACCTGTACCTGAGGCGGGTTACGTTGTACCGCGCCATGTTCGGCACGCCGGAGGAGCACAACCGTAGGGTGTACGCCTGGCACGCCGCGCAGAAGGCGGCGCTGTGACCGCTCAGCCGGCCGTCGAAACCGTTGCCGATTTCGCAGCTCGGGCGCGAGCGTGGTTGGCGGACAACATGCCCCGCATCGACCCGAAGGCGCCGCCGGCCGCTCCCCGCGACGACGAACGCAGCTGGCAGCGCGCCAGGGAACTGCAAAAGCGGCTATACGAAGGCGGTTTCGCGGGTATCTGCTTCCCGCGCGAGTACGGCGGTCTGGGGCTGGACTATGCGTATCAGCGGGCGTTCGACGAGGAATCGCTGTGTTATGAAATGCCGTTGATCCTCAACGTTCCGACGTTCACGATCTGCTGCGCCACGCTGCTCGACATGGGCAGCGAGGAACAGAAGAAGCAACGCATCGCGGCCGCCCTGCGGGGGGACGAGATCCTGGTGCAGCTGCTGTCGGAGCCCAGCGGCGGATCGGATCTGGCGGGCGTCATCACCCGCGCCGAACGACAGGGCGACCGCTGGATGATCAACGGCGCCAAGACGTGGAGCACGAGCGCCTTCGCCGCCGACTACGGGCTATGCCTGGCCCGCACCAACTGGGACGTGCCCAAACACGACGGCCTGACGATGTTCCTGGTGCCGATCAACCATCCGGGAATCACGTTGCGGCGCATCACCCAGGTGAACGGGGGCGCCGAGTTCTGCGAGGAGTTCCTCGACGGGGTGGACGTCGGCGACGACGCCGTGGTCGGTGAGGTCGACAACGGCTGGGCGGTGGCCTCGCGGCAGCTGTATCACGAACGCCGTGCCGTCGGGCAGGGCTCGGAGTTCGCCAGCGGCTCCGGCAGCGAGGGCGGCCACACGGTGCCGGTGGACTATGTGGACCTACTGGCCAGGACCGGCCAGGCTGACAGCGAGCGCGCACAGGACATCGCCGGCCGCGCGCTGGTGCGCCGCGCGGTCGCGGAGCAGCTGATCGAGCACGTCTACCACAGCGTCCGGGACGGCTCACTGCCCCCGGCCGGCGGCACGCTGATCAGGCTGTTCCACGCCGAGGCCGTCATGCTCGAGACGGATGCCGCGCTGTCGGTCGCGGGCGCGGCCGGCGTCGTCGGCGAAGTGGGCGAGGGCCTGCAGACCGGATTCCGCTACCTGTCGCGGCAGTCGGTCGCCATCGGCGGCGGCACTACGGAGATGGCGCGCAACGTGATCGGGGAGCGGGTACTGAACTTCCCGCGGGAATACGTCGCCGACCGCGGGGTGCCGTTCAATCAGGTGCGGCACGGCCGGCTGCGCTGAACCGGGCTACTGCTGACGGTGGAGACCCGCTGCGCCGCGCTGGCGATCGGCACTACTCCTCGGCGAAGACGCTGCCGGATTCGCCGCTGACTACCGGTATCTGCACCAGCGTCAGGACGTGGTGCGCGGTGCTGCCCGGCGGCGCGACCAGTACGCAGTCGCCGCCTTGGCGGCGGGCCCGGTCGCGGGCGGCGGCCAGGGCGCTGACACCCGCCGAACCGAGGTGGGTGACGCCGGTCAGGTCGATCGTCAATGGCGCTACGCCGGAACGGCTTTCGACGGCGATTTGTCGGTCCAGGGTGGAGGCGGTGGTCGAGTCGACGTCACCGCTGACGACGATGTGCCCGGCCAGTTCGCCCGAGCCGACCATCGAGGCGAACTCGCTGTTGATGGCCCGCTGGTAGGTCGCCCGGCTGACCATCGGGTCGGTGACGAAGTTCGCCGGTCGTGACAGTCGATGCGTGACCGTCGCGGTGGTGCCCTCGTCACCGTGCGCGACGTGCGCGTGCGTCACCAGGGCTTCGGCCATCGCGAGTCCGCGTCCGCGGCCCTGCTCGCCGACGCGGTGGTCCTTCCATTCGCCGCGGTCCACGACCGAGACGCGCAGGTTGCCGTCGCCGCCCAGCGTCGCCTCGACCACGACGCCGTCGGGAACCTCGGTGGCGTAGCCGTGTTCGACGGCGTTCTCCACGAACTCGGAGACCGCGTGCACGACGTCGGAGATGTCGGAGGAATCAGCGCCGATCTCCGCCAGCCATTCCCGCAGCCGGGCCCGCACCGTGCGCGCGGTGTGGATCGTCGCATCAAGCGTCAGGTGTAGCGGCGCCGTCGGCGTACGCCGTTGTGCCGCAAGCATTGTGACGTCGTCGCTGTAGCCGGTCGACCGGAGCAGCAACTCCAGTGTCTCGGAGCAGAGGCGATCGATGGGCCGGCCCGCGGCGTCGATGACGAAACCCCTGTCGCCGCCGGCGATATGGGCGGCCAGTTCGGCGAATTCCGCGGTGCTGGCCTGCAGCGGCCGGCCCGGACGTTCGATCAGCCCGTCGGTGTACAGCAGGACCGAGTCGCCGATGTTCAGCATCTCGGTGCGCAGCGCAAACCCGACTCCGCTGCCGAGCGGACCCGCGCCGGACGGTTCGACGTAGCGCGACGCGCCTTCGGCGGTCACGATCAACGGCGGCGGATGTCCGGCGGTGCAGTACTGGAATTCACCGGTGGTGAAGTCGACGGTGCCGATGCACACGGTGGCCGACTTCGACCCCGGCACCTCCTCGTGGAAGCGGTCCACCGCACCGAGGGTTTCGACGATGTTGTGCCCCGCGGAGATCTGCATCCGCACTGCGGTGCGCAGCTGCGACATCACCGCCGCGGCCTCGACGCCGTGACCGACGACGTCGCCGACGACCAGCACCAGGCGGTCCCCTAGGGGTATCGCGTCGAACCAGTCCCCACCGGCCGCGGTGTCTTCGGCGGCGACCAGGTACTCGGCGGCGATGTCGGCGCCGGGAACGACGGGCACCGAGGGGGCGAGCAGCGCCTGCTGCATGATCGTCGCTGAGTCGCGGACGTTGCGGTAGCGCTCCGACAGCTCCTGCATCCGTGATTCGGCGGCAAGCCGTTCCTGCACACGCTTGGTCACGTCGTCGAAGACGAGCTGGACACCTTCGATGGACCCGTCCTCGCTGCGACGTGGCGTGACGACGAAGTCGAAGAAACGCTCCTCATAGCCCGTGCCGTAAAAGTCGACCTGCAGCCGCCATTCGGTTCCCGTCTGCGGCTCACCGGTGAGGTACACGCGGTCGAACATGTCGAATATCTGTTGGCTCTCCAGCTCGGGATAGACCTCGCGCGCCGGCAACCCGACCGGGTTGAACTTCGGGCTGAGCGCGCGGTACTGCGCGTTGGCCGCGATGAAACAGTGGTCAGGACCTTCCAGCCCAACCACCATTGCGGGGACGCTTTCAAAGACGCGGCGTACAGCCTCGGCCGTACCGACCGTCTTGTCCCAGTCCTTTTCGGCCGCCATCTGTCCTTCCTACGAGCGCCTCAGTCGGGCCTGCCGAGAGCGCAAGTATGGGCACGATGGCAATCTGCCACCAGCCGTATTCAGATTATCAACGGGGTTGCTGTGATTGGCGCACCAATTTTTCGGCGGTGACGACGTGTCTTGCCGCCGGTTGGTGGCGGGGTCAGGCCACCGCGGCGGACAGTGCGGAGTCGGTACTGGCGTGGACGGAGAGCACGTCATCAAACCCGCAGGCTTCGATGATTCGGGCAACGCCCGGATTGCTGCTGACCAGGCGCAGCGGCACACCGCGGCACTGGCAGCGCTGCGCCTCGTCGGCGAGCACCTCGAACGCGCAGCAGCCCATGAAATCGACGTCGTCGACGTCCACCACGAATGGGCCAGGCGGGGTGGCGACGGCGGCGGCTTCGCTGACCAGCTGCAGCCAGGCGTGCTCGTTTGCGGCGTCGATCTCGCCGCCCGCGCGGATTATCACCACTGACCCGGTTCGCTGCGTGGTTGCCCGCAGTGTGCTGTGCGGATCGCCCAGTTCGAAGATCAGCCGTGAGCTCAACATCACCTGGATCGGACCTGGTTGGGAGCCCTCTCCTGCGGCCAGGTTCATGGTGCTCTTGTATAGCAAGAGCTGCCGTGCGGAGTCTAGAGGTAAGCGCTACCAGGATGCTGAGCGTCAGGCCGGGGCAGGCTCGGATTCGGGCTCGGATTCCGGTTCGGGGGCCGGCTCGGAGACAGGCTCGGAGACCTTCATCAGCTTCATCAGGTTGCCGCCCATGATCTTCGCGATGTCCTCTTCCTCGAAGTCGGACAGCTCGTCAACGAAGGAGATCGGGTCCTTCAGGCCTTCGGGGTGCGGCCAGTCGGACCCGAACAGCACTCGGTCGGTGCCCACCATGTTGACGATCTCGGTGAATCGGTCCTCCCAGAACGGGGTGATGTAGACGCACCTCTTGAACGCCTCGATCGGGTCCTCGCTGAACGACTGCGGCATCTTCTTGTAGACGCCCTTCAGGCCCTTGAACAGGTCCGGGACCCAATCGGCGCCGTTTTCGATGGACAGTATCCGCAGCTCGGGGTTGCGGGACAGAGCGCCGTGGCAGACCAGCGCTCCCATCGCGTCCAGGATCGGGCGATGGCCCATGGCGAAGCTGCGGAAGGGGGTCGGCTTGAACGGCAGGAACTCGTCGCCGGGCTCCCAGACATTGGCGAATTCGGAGTAGCCGCTGTCCGAAGCGTGCATCGAGACGGGGATCTCGGCCTCGATGCAGGCCTGCCAGAACGGGTCGAACTCCTCGAGTCCGAACGACCGGCTGCCCTTGAAGCCGGGCACTGGCGCCGGCCGGACCAGCACGGTGCGGGCGCCGCGTTCCAAGCACCATTCCAGCTCTTCCAGCGCGCGGTCGACGATCGGCAGCGTGATGACTGGGGTGGCGAAGATGCGGTCCTGGTAGTTGAACGACCACTGCTCATGCATCCACTCGTTGAGCGCGTGGATGACGTCGTGGGTCATCTCCGGGTCGTCCTTCATCCGCTCTTCGACCAGGCTGGCCAGCGTCGGGAACATCAGCGCGTAGTCGATGCCGAGTTCGTCCATGACCTCGAGCCGCGCGCCCGGCTCACGGAACGCGGGGATGGCCTTCATCGGCTCACCCAGGATCTCGCGGTAGGACTTGCCCTGCGCGCCGTTGCGGAAGTAGTCCTCCTGGGCGCCGGGCCGGGCGACCACCTCGAAGGTCGGGTTGGGGATGTACTCGCTGATGTGGCCGCGCACCACGATCTTGGTGCGGCCGCGGACTTGCACGTAGTCGATGACTCGCTTGCGGTTCTCCGGAAGGAACTTGGTCAGCGCTTCCTGCGGTTCGTACATGTGGTTGTCGGCGTCGAACACGGGGAAGGAAAGCTCGCGAGAGGGCATGGCGATCTCCTTGAAAAGTCTTGGTTCTCGGGATGTGGTAATGACGTTACCACCTTCGCGCAACCCGTGTATCCGGGGATCTAACGCAGGCCCCCGGTGGGGGTGGGGCCGTCGACGACGGCGAAGTTCACGGTCGCCGTGGCGGCGAGTTCGTCGCTGCTGTCACCGTAGATGTCGACCTGCATCACCATCGCGCGCCGGCCGGCGCGCAGCACCCTGGGCACGGCGCGCGCCAAGCCCTGGCGGATGGGCCGCAGATAACGGATGAAGAGGTCGGCGGTCGTCATGGTGGTGCCCGGCCGCAGATGGTCCAGCCCGAACTGGCCGCCCGCCACGTCGACGAGGGTGGCGATCAAGCCGCCCTGCAGCGCGCCGGAGGTGTTGGTCACCTGCGGGCTGACCGGCATGGTCATGGCGAACTCGCCGTCGTGGGTGCTCGGGCGCATGCCGATCTGCGCGAACAGCTCGGCCAGCGACGGCGAGGGCGCCTCGTCTTCGGTGTCCCGGATGCCCAGCGCGTTGCTGCAGAAGTCGTACAGCTGGCCGGAGTCGATCGGCGTGCCGTTCAATTCGCTGCCCAGCCAGTGCAGTCGCTGGGCGCCCATGATCGTCTGCATGACGATCGCCGCCGAAGCCCCGACGTCCAGGCCCGGATTGAACACACCCTCGGTAATGCCCAGTCCGACGACGTCGCGGATCAGCTGATGCAAGGGGGAGAGCACGCGCGCGTAGTCGCGGGGGCGGGTCTCGGCCAAGTGCTGGTTGTAGAGGCTCAGCGCCCGGTTGAGGCTGTCCTGGGTGCTGGATTCCGGTTGCTGGGTGACGCGGTCGATCACCAACTTCAGCGCGGCGGTGCTGTCCAGGCCGGTGGTCTCCTGGCGCCAGACCTGCACCGTCTGCGCGATGGTCCGGTCGAACAGTGCCAACAGCAACTCGTCCTTACTGCTGAAATGCTGGTAGAAGGCGCGCAGCGAGGTCTTCGATCTGGCGACGACCTCCTGCACGGTGAAGTCGGTGCGCCCGGTTTCGCCCAGGATCGCGACGGCGGTCTTGATGAAGCGGTCGCCGCGGGTTACTTCGACTTCGTCGCCGGGCTCGGTCATGAGTGTTTCTCCCGTCCGCTCGCTGGCTACGAGAATGAGGTTACCGCGCCTGGGCGAGAATGGTGCTCCGACGAGCGCTGCGGGCATGTCCGCGGCAGGCTTAACGCGTTGAGTCTGCGTCTACTGCGGAGAAGTACGAGTGGGTTGCGCGCTGGGCGCAGAGTCGACAGTGGCGGCGCTATCCCCCGCGGGCGGCGATCATCGCCGAGCGGTTCACCTTGGTCGCCGCGGTACGGGGAATCGCGTCGACGAACTCGACGGACTTGGGGGCCTTGTAGGGCGCCAGTCGGCTCTTGGCGTACTCGATCACGTGCTGTTCGGTCACCCGGGCGCCCTCGGCGGGCTGCACAACGGCATGCACCCGGCGTCCCCACCGCTCGTCGGAGAGGCCGATCACGACGACGTCGGCGATGCCGGGGTGGCCCGCCAGCGCCGACTCGACCTCCGCCGGAAAGACATTGGCTCCGCCGCTGATGATCATGTCGGCCCGCCGGTCGACGATGTAGAGGTAGCCGTCCGAGTCGAGGTGGCCGATGTCGCCGGCGGAGCGGAACCCGTCCTCGGTGGACGGCAGCGGCGGCGCTCCACCCAGATAGCGGTATCCGGCGCTCATCGGCGCGCGCAGGTAGACGTCGCCGTGCTCGCCCGGGCCCAGCGGGTTCTTGTCGGCGTCCAGGATCCGGATCTCGGTGTCCCGGAAGCCGCGGCCGACGCTGCCCGGATGGGTCAGCCACTCGTCGCCGCGCAACGCGGTGAGCCCGAGATTCTCCGTCATGCCGTAGGCGGTGACGATCTGCTCCGGGCTGAGCAGCTCGAACCAGGTGTGCAGCAGCGTCGGTGGCATCACGGCGGCGCCCTGCAGGATGAAGGCGACGCTGGACAGGTCGCGCTGCCGGATGTCGGGCAGCGCCGCGATGCGCGACAGCATCGTCGGCGTCGCCGTGAAGTTCGTGATCCGGTACTTCTCGACGGTGTCCACGAACAGCGGCGCGTCGAACTTTTCCAGGATCACCAGATGATCGCCGCTCAGCAGCATCAGGAAGGTGGCAAAGCCGTTGGTGTGATACATCGGCGCGGGCACCAGGATGGTCTGCGGCTTGGCCACCGGCGTCCAGTTCGTCAGGAAGGGCTCGCCGTGCTGCGGGGTCCACAGCGACGGCGCCAGGCTCAGGATCACCTTGGGCACGCCGGTCGAGCCGCTGCTGCAGATTCCGTTGGCGTTGGGGGAGACGGCTTCGGGCAGGGGGCTTTCGGATTCGCCGACGGCGCGCTCGGCGATCGTCCAGCGGTGCCGTTCGTCGACGACGACGGCCGGTTCGATCACCGAAAGCACCCGGTTGCGCTCCCACTCGGGCAGGTCCCAGTGCATGGGGATCGGGACGGCGCCGATCTTCCACGAGCCCAGCGTGGCCAGCACCAGGTGCATCGAATTCTGAATCGGCAGGGCCACAAGGGAACCCGTTCCGGCACCGCGTGCGGCCAGCGCCCGCCCCCACTGGTTGGCGCGGGCGTCGAGTTCGCCGAAGGTGATCGTGTGCGCGCTGCCGTCGAGCGCGACGACCGTGACGGCGTTGTCGTGGCGCCGCTGCGCGGCGAGCTCGGTCAGCCTGGTCCCGAACGGGATGCCGTCCGCCAACGGGTCGGGCGTCACCGAAGCCGCGACGGGCTCGGTACTCACGCCGGTACCGGCCGGCTGAACAGCGTCTCCAGGGAGCCGTCGCGGACGTCGGGGATCAGGCGCAGGCTCAGCGCCTCAGCGCTCAGCGGCAGCCGGATCAGCGGTTGGGTGTGCCGGTCGAGCACGCTGATGTCGGACTCGTCGCAGAAACCCAGCGCGCCCAGCAACTGGTGCGAGGTGCGCAGCACCTGCCGTGCGGTGTCGGCGGCCTTGAGCCGCAGCACGAGGGCGTCGGCAGAACGAATCTGCTGCGCAGTCGATTCCGGGCGGCTCAGGGTGTATTTGGCGAGTTCGTACAGCCCGCGCACCGCGACGGAAGCGTCCGCGACGGCGAACCGCACGGCCTGGAAGTCCGCCAGCGGCTTGCCGAACTGGACCCGCGCCTGCACATGTTCGGTCACGATGTCCAGCGACCGCTGCACCGCCCCCAGCATCCGCCACGATCCCAGCACGAGATGAAGGTTAACGTCGGAGACCGGCACGGCGCCGTCGGGCCCACTGAGGGTGGCCGCCACCAGGAACGGCCCCAGCTTGGCGCCGGTGCGCGCACCCGCCCGCGGGAGATACCGGTTGCCGTCGAGGTCGGCGGCGATCCAGTCGCCGGACAAGTCGCCGTGGTCGATGCGCGGCGCCTCCGGATTGATCAGGGTCAGTCTGGCGCCGTCGATGGCGAGCAGCTCCTCGACGAGCGGGTAGGGCAGCGCCGTCGCGCCGGCGGCCCGGCACAGCACCGCCGCGGCGAGCCGGTCGTCGGCGTCGGATCGGACGTCGAGCTCGAAGGCGCCGAGGTCGTCCAGCGCCTTGCGTGCCGCGTCCCGGACGCTGTCATCGGTCTCGCCGGCAAGGGCGGCCTGCGGGCCACCCACTCGCTCCAGGCGCTTGGCGGCGACGGCGGCGAAGTCGGCTATATCTTGGGGCAGTTCGGTTTTCACCGGTGCTCTCCTAATACGTCGCGGGCCACCATCATGCGCTGCACTTCGATGGTGCCCGACGCCACGGTGGCCGCCTGGGCGTAGCGCCAGTGGTCGTCGATCGCCCCGTGCAGCGCCGCCGAGGCGCCGCTGTCCAGTGCGGTGGGGCCCAGGACGTCGAACAGCAACTCGGCCACCTGCTGATCGCAGGTGGTGGTCGCGATGCGGGCGGCGCTGGCGGCCGCCCCCGCCGCCGGATCGTCCTGCAGGGACACGGCCCGATAGGCCATGAGCCGGGCGACCCGCAGGTCGACGAGCGCCCGAACCCACCGGGCGCGAACGGATTCCGGCAGCCGATCCCAATCGTCGCCGAGCAGGGCCTGCATCCGGTCCAGCAACGACTCACACCGTGCGTAGCGCGCGATGCCGACCCTTTCGAAGGCCAGCGCTTCGCGCATCACCCGCCAGCCGTCGCCGGGCTCACCCAGCACGTCGCCGGGGAACGCCTGCAGGTCGTCCAGGAACACCTCGTTGAGGTGGTGGGGCCCCAGCATCGACGGGATGCCCCGCACGGTGAAACCCGGGCGGTCCATCGGGATCAGAAATAGGCTGAGGCGCTTGGACTTCGGCGCGTCCGGGTGCGTGCAGGCGGCCAGCACGCACCACGACGCCATCCGCGCATACGACGTCCACACCTTCTGGCCCGTGATGCGCCAGCCCGTGCCGTCCGGGACGGCGCGGGTGCGCAGCGAAGCGAGGTCGGTTCCCGCTTCCGGTTCCGAGAACCCCTGGCACCAGATCACTTCGCCGGACGCGATACCCGACAAGTGCTTGGCCTTCTGCTCGGCGGTGCCGTACCGCATGATTGCCGGGCCCACCCAGTTGATGCCCATGTACTGCGGGCCCCGCGGCTCGTAGTTGGCCCACATCTCCTCGCGCAGCACCGTCTGCTGCCAGACCGAACCACCGCCGCCGCCATGTTCTTTCGGCCACGCCAGCGCCAGCAATCCCTCCGCGGCCAGCAGCTTGCAGAATGACTCGGTGGTGGCCAGGTCATCCGGATCGTCGGTGCAGGCGCCGAGGAAGTCGGCGGGGATATTCTCAGAAATCAGTTCGCGCAGATGCTTTCGCAGTTCGGCGGCGTCGTCGCCGAGGTCGTAATCCATCGTCGTCACCCCTTCGGCAGCCCGAGCAGCCGCTCGGCGATGATGTTGCGTTGGACTTCGGATGTGCCGCCGTAGATGGTCGCGGCCAGCGCATCCTGGCGTTCGAACAGCAGGTCCGGGTCGACGGCGGACCGTGGTCCGTGCGCGACCGAGCTCAGCTCCCAAACCCGTTGCAGGGTCACCGATCCGAGCAGCTTCATGATGTCGGCTTCCGGGCTGGGCCGGCCGGCGAGTTCGTTGGCCAGAGACCGGTATCCTGTCGCCCGCAGCGCCTCGGCGTCGGCGAGCAGCGTGCCCAGTTCGGTGTGGATGTCGACGTCGGCGCCGGCCTTGCGGACCGAATCGAGCCCGCGCTGAATCTCGACCCAGTTCATGATCCAGATCATCTGGCGCTCATGGTGCAACGACGCCAGCGCGACCCCCCAGCCGCCGTTGGCCGGACCCAGCAGATTCTCGACGGGCACCTCGACGTCGTCGAGGAAGACCTCGCAGAACGTCTCGTCGGAAACGGACGACATCCGGATCGGTTCGATCCGCACCCCGGGCGAGTGCAGGTCAAGGATCAGACACGAGATCCCGCGATGCTTCGGCGCGTCCGGATCGGTGCGGGCGTACAGGGTGCACCAGCGCGACTGGTGGGCCTGGGTGGTCCAGATCTTGTGGCCGTTGATCCGAAAGACCGTGCCGTCGCGCTCGGCGCGGGTGCGCAGCCCGGCGAAATCGGACCCGGCCTCCGGCTCGGACATGCCCAGCGCCCACCATTCGTCGCCGCGCAGCAGGGGGACCAGCAGGCGGTCGATCTGGTCGGGCGTGCCGAACTGCCGGATGCCGGGCGCGGCGACGCCCGGGCCCTGAATGTTGGGCAGTTTGGGGGTGGACCGCAGCGCGGCCTCGATCCGGATCTCCATCGCGTCGCGCAGTCCCAGCGACCGGCCGCCGTGCTCGCGCGGCCAGGTGGGCTGCAGCCAGCCGGCCTCGAACGCGGCCCGCTGGTACTCGCGTCGCAGCGGCATGTCCCAGCGGTACTGCGGATACCGCTCGTAGTAGTCCTTCGGCAGAAACCCGGTCAGCCAGGTGCCGAACTCGTCGACAACCGCGCTCATGCGGCGCCTCCGGCGAAGCGGCGGCCCACCGCGGCATAGAGCGCGCGGCTGTCGCCCAGCAGCGCGGCCGACTGCCAGGCGCGGCGCACGTAGAGGTGGATGTCGTGTTCCCAGGTCTGTCCGAGCGCGCCGTGCACCTGCACCGCGGTGCGGGCGCAAGCGGTGGCGGCTTCACCGGCCGCCGCCTTGGCCAGCGCGGCGGAGCTCCAGGCGGGCTCCGTGCCGGCCAGGCGGGCGGCCGCCGCGTACGTGAGGCTGCGGGCGCGCTCGACGGCGACGTAGTTGTCCGCCAGCGCGTGCTTGATCCCCTGGAAGCTGCCGATCGGCTTGCCGAATTGATGGCGCGTCTTCGCGTGCTCGACGGAGCGGTGCAGCGCGGCACTGGCCACGCCGACCAGGTCGGCGGCGGCCGCGGCCAGCGGTGCCGCCAGCACGGATCCGACGTCCGAGACGGCCGCCACCGCGACTGGCTCGGTGTCCAGCTCGACGTCGGCCAGCGGTTGCGCGGGGTCGGTGGACTCACCCGGCCGGACGGACACGCCGCGGGCGCCCTCGCCGCAGCGGGCGACCGCGGCCACCGGGCCGTCGTCGGAGTTGGCCAGCGTGACCAGCAGCTCGGCGCGCGGCAGGTCGGGAACCGCGACCGCGCATCCGGTCAGGCGGCCCTGCCGCAGCGTCATGGGGACGCCGGGGAGTCGTTGCCCCGGGGCGTGGACGGCCAGGGTTGCGACGGCGCCGCCCGCCAGTTCGGCGACCACGTCGTCGAAGGCCGGCCCGCAGTCGCGCAGGACGCCGGCGGCCAGGCCGACACTGCTCAGGAGCGGGACAGGGGCGATGGCGGCGCCGGATTCCTCGAGCACGACGGCCACGTCGACGGGTCCGAAATCGCCGGCCGCATCCGACGCTGCCAGTTCCGTCCAGCCGAGATCGACGATCGTCTTCCACAGCCCGCGCCAACGTTCGGGGTCGGTCAGCGCTTGGCGGGCGACGCTGGGCGGACACTCTGTGCGCAGGATGTCGCGCACAGTGTCGCGCAGCGCCAGCTGCTCGGCAGTCAGTCCGACATCCATAAGACCCCTAACATAATAAAAATAGTAAACTAGCGACTCGCGCGCAATTGCACGGGCGAGCTCACGGGACGTAGGCGGGCACATGGTCGAGTGGTATCTGTTCGTGCCGCAGGTGCGGTTGTCGGTGGCCGACTTCGTGGTGCGGGCGCGCTCGGCGGAAGCCGGCGGCTTCGACGGGGTGGCATTCATCGACCACCTGGAGCCGCCCGGACAACCCGACGAAAACATCTGGGAGGCAATGGGAATTGCGACGTGGGTGGCGGCCAAGACGGAGCGGCTGAAGATCGGCCACCTGGTGCTCTGCGATGCTTTCCGGCATCCGGCCGTGCTGGCCAAGCAGGCCGTTACACTGTCCGAAGCGTCAGGAGGCCGATTCGAGCTCGGCCTCGGCGCTGGCTCCTGGCCCGCCGAGTTCGCCAGATTCGATGTCGGTCAACAGGATCCGGTGGCACGAGTCGAGCAATTGGAACGCCACCTGGCCCTGATCACGCAGTACTGGGGAGCCGGGGAGCCGACGGCGGGACCCGCGCAGCATCCCCGGCCCACTCACCGGATACCGCTGGTGCTGGGCGGCAGTGGCCGCCGGATGATGGAACTCGTTCGCAGACATGCGGATTGGTGGAACCTGCAGGCGAACCACCTCGACCGGCTGCCGCGGCTGGGACCGGCGGTGGGGTCGGCCCGCATCTCGATCCAGCAGATGGTGGGCTTCGCCCGCTCCGGCACTGACCCGGATGCCGTGCGCGAGGTGAGCACCCGACGGTTCGGTCACCTGGGCCCGGGACTGGTCTGCGGCGCCGCCGACGAGTTGATCGCCCACTTCAAGGGGCTGACCGCGCAGCGGGTGGAGCGTTTCTACGTGTGGTTCGCCGACTTCGCCGCCCCGGACTCGCTTGCCGAGTTCGGTGAATCGGTGATCAAGGAATTTCGCTGATCCAAACGTCGACGCGCCTCGTTAGGCACGATCGGCGGGCGGGCATACGGGCCGCGCGGCACGGCGCTGAGCCGGATCTCCGGCAGATCGACCGACGGGTCGACGGTGTCCAGCCAGGCAACGGCCTCGGCGACGTCGGCGACCCGGATCGCATGCATCTCGAAGGGAACGTCCTGCAGCATCTCGGTTTCCACCGGCCCGGGCGTCACGATGTGGACGGCGATCCCGTCGCGGTCCACCTCGAGGGCCAGCGCCCGGGCGAACGCGTTCATGCCGGCCTTGGTTGCCGAGTAGGCGGTCCGCGCCATCATCGGCTCGTGGGCCGCGGAGGACGAGATGAACACCAGCCGCGAACCCGGGCGCATCCGCGGCAGCACCGCAGAGGTCACCACGAAGCAGGAATCCAGATTGGCCGCCATGATCGTGCGCCACTGTTCGAAGGTCTGCTTGCGGGCGTAGGTGCCGCCCAGCACGCCGGCGGCATGCACGACGAGATCGATTGTCTCCACACCGCTTATCGCGTCGGCGAAGCCGTCCGGATCCGACGCGTCGGCCACGACGTGGCGCGCGCCCAGTTCTTCGGCCGCCTCGCGCAGCGGGCCCTCCCGCCGCGCCGCGAGCACTACGTCGTAGCCGAGCTCACAGAGCTTGCGGCCGCACGCTTTTCCGATCCCACCGCTGCCGCCGGTGACCAGTGCCGTTCGCATCGCGTCAAGGCTTTTTCTGGCAAGGCCTGTTATGGGCGCCGGACGTCCCGCGGGCGCGACAACGCCTGCGGCGACAGCGCATAGATGCGCTGGTCGGCTCGGCCGGACAGCACATAGGTCTGCGTGTCCGCGAGGTGACGGCCCGCGATCCGGCGGGCGCGGTCGACGTTGCCTTCCGCGATGGTCTCGGCCAGTTTGACGTGCGTGTTGAGCACCGCGCGCCGATTCGCCAGCGACGGGTAGGTGCCACGCGCCGAACTCTCGTCGGCCCATTGCTGTTCGTGGCTGGTCCACAGCGTCTCCAGGCTGCCGACGACCGCGATGATGGTGTGGTTGCCGCAGCCGCGGACGATGAGATCGTGGAATTGGCGGCCGATTTCGGTGAACAGGCGGCCGTCTTCGAGGTTCTCCGCCATGGAGTCGTTGACCTGCTTGAGCTCAGGCACCAACGTGTCGGCACGGTCCGGACGCTGGGCGGCCAGCGCGGCGCATGCCGGCTCGAGTTCCTGTAGTGCCATGCCCAGGTCGGCGACGGCCACCGACTCGCTTTGCAGCAGCAGGCCGAGCATGTAGGCGGCGCTGGTCTTGGCGGGCGCGTGCACGACGGCACCGCCGCGGTTGCCCCGCCGGACCGAGACCAGCCCCTCGGTCTCGAGGATTCGCAGGGCTTCCCGCAGCGAGACCAGGCTGACGTTGAACTGCTCGACGAGCACCTCCTGGCGGGGCAGCAGGTCGCCGTCGGCGAGTTCGCCGTCGATGATCTGACGCCGCAGCTCGTCGGCTACGATTTCGGCTATCCGCGGCGCCGACAACCGGCGACGGGCATCAGGGCCAATTCCCAAAGCGGTCATCCGATCCTCGCAGGCTTCGTTCCATGTGTGGCGACCCGCCGCGTGCGGCTCACCGCGCGTGTGGCGACCCGCCGACTGGCTTAGCTATTTTAGCAGTAATGGTATAAATAGCCGGGTGAGTCGCGGTTCCGACAGCCGGCCGACGCCGCTCGACGAACTGCGCGTCGTCGAGATCAGTGACCGCATCGCCGGCAGCTATTGCGGGAAACTCTTGGTCGACGCCGGCGCGGATGTCCGCAAAATTGAGCCGCCGCAAGGGGACCCGCTGCGACGCTGGTCGGCCACCGGCGAAGCGGTGCCACCCCCGCAGGATGCGCCGCTGTTCAGCTACCTCAACGCGGGCAAGCGCAGCATGGCGTGGCCCGCCAATTCCGATCGGCTGCGCGCCGAACTCGCCGCGGCCGACGTCGTCGTCGTCACCACGGGCCCGTCGCAGGCGGCGGCGCTGGGCATCGACCCGCGGCGCTTGCTGGCCGACGACGCCCGCACGATCGTCGTCACGATCTCCGACTTCGGCTGGACGGGCCCCTGGGCCGACCGCGCCGCCAGCGAATTCACCCTGCAAGCCTGGTCCGGCTCGCCGGGGTTTCGCGGCGATCCCGCGGGGCCGCCCATCGCGATCGGTGGCGACCTGGGGGAGTACATGGGCGGGGTGTGCGCCGCGTTCGGGGCGCTGGCCGTGCACCGCCGCGTCGAGCGCGGCGGCCCCGGCGAGCATCTGGACCTCTCCATGCTCGAGGCGATCACGATGATGCAGAGCAGCGAATGGCTGCATTCCCAGCTGCTGCAGGTGCCGCCGATCCGTCGCACGCTGGAAGTGCCCTCGATCGAACCGGCGAAGGACGGCTACGTCGGGATCACCATGGTCACCGGTCAGCAGTGGCTGGACTTCACCGCGATGGTCGACTGCCCGCAGTTCGAGGAGATCGAACAGCTGCGATTCCAGATCGGCCGCTGGGCCTACCGCGATTTCATCCGCGACCACATCGGCCCGTGGATGGCCGAACGGACCGTCGCGGAGATCGTCGAGCTCGGTCAGCTGTTCCGATTGCCCATCGCGCCGCTGGGCAACGGTTCCACGATCGGTGACATGGAGTACGTGACCGAGCGCGGGGTGTTGATCCCCAACCCAGCCGGTTTCCATCAACCCCGGCCGCCCTGGCTGATGTCCCGATGTTCCCCCGCGCCGCTGGGCAGTCCCACGGATGACCACGAATCACTCTGGCCTGAAAGGGAATCCGGTGGCGAACCGGCACCGCCGGCGGCGCCGCTTCGCGGGGTGCGGATCGTCGACCTGACCGCGTTCTGGGCCGGGCCGGCGGCCACCCACCTGCTCGCCGCGTTCGGCGCGGACGTGGTCAAGGTGGAATCGATCCAGCGTCCCGACGGCATCCGTTACTCGGGCGGCATGCGCAAGGACGTCGACGACTGGTGGGAGTACGGCTGGGTGTTCCACGCGATGAACACCAACAAGCGTTCCGTCACGCTGGATTTGGGCTCCGAGGATGGTCGCCGCCTGTTCAAGACCCTGGTCGCTGGGGCGGACGTGGTGATCGAGAACTTCTCGCCCCGGGTGATGGACCATTTCGGGCTCACCGCCGACGTGCTGCTCGAGGTGAACCCCAAGCTCGTCGTCGCCCGGATGCCGGCGTTCGGGTTAGGCGGCCCGTGGCGCGAGCGGGTCGGCTTCGCGCCCACTATGGAGCAGATCGCCGGCTTGGCGTGGGTGACCGGGCTACCCGAGGACCCGCCCGTGACGCCCCGCGGGGCATGCGATCCGCTGGCCGGCGCGCATGCCGCATTCGCGGTGCTGGCGGCGTTGCACTTCGCCGAGCGCACCGGTACCGGACAGCAGGTCGAGCTGCCGATGATCGAGACGGTGCTGAACGTCACCGCGATACAACCGATCGAATACGAGGTCTTCGCCGTGACGCTGAGCCGTCGGGGCAACCGGGGTCAAGGCCGGGTCATCCAGAACATCTACCGGTGTGGCGGCGAGGGGGATGACTGGATCGCGGTCACCGTGCGCGACGACGGTCAGTGGCACGCGCTGGTCGAGGTGATGGGCCGTCCGGCCTGGTGTGACGACGGCGTGTCCGCCGTCGCCGGGCGGCACGAGCGGGCCGACGAGATCGACCGACGGCTGCGCGAGTGGTTCGCCGGGCAGCCGCTGGACGCGACGGTGCAGCGGCTGGCCGATGCGGGCATACCCGCTGCCCCGGTGGTATCGCCGTCGCTGGTCACCGAGAACCCGCAACTGCGTCACCGGGGATTCTTCGAGCAACTCGACCATCCCAGCACCGGGCCCGGCCTGTACCCGTGTCCGCCGTTCGCCCGGCTGTCCGGCCAGAGCCGGTGGCTGAACCGCCCGCCGCCGCTGTTGGGCGAGCACAATGAAGAGGTGCTGCGCGAGGAGTGCGGGCTGACCGCGGCAGAGCTGACGGACCTGGCGGCCAGTGGGGTCATCGGCACTAGGCCAATGGGCGCTTAGGAAGTGAGGAGCTGCAATGCGCGTAATCGTCGATGCGGACATGTGTGAGGCCAACGGCTTCTGCGAGTCGATCGCCGCCGACATCTTCGAGCTCGGTGACGAGGATGTCGTGCAGATCGTGGAGGGCTCGAAAGAACAAGTGCCGCCGGACCGGGAGATCGACGTCCGGGCCGCCGTGGAGCAGTGCCCGCGGGCTGCGCTGAAAATCGTCGAATCTGTTGTGCAACAAGGATAATCGCAAGGAATTCGCGACGGGGACCGCCCGGGCTCGGGTGGGCGGCCGGGCCTGCGTTGACGTTCTATGCTTAAAATAGTAAAAATAGGCAAGGTCGTCGAACCGCGGTGGCGCTTGGCCGCGTGGGAAACGGAGTTCTCGTGACGCATACCATCTCGGACCCTGCTGCGGCCGAAGACCCTTCGGAGAGGGAGTTCGGTTCGGGTATCGCCCTGTCGAAGTACCGGTTCCCGACGGGTTGGTTCATCGTCTCCTTCGCGTCTGACCTGGCCCCCGGCGAGGTCAAGCGCGTGCACTACTTCGGCGAGGAGCTGGTGCTGTTCCGCACCAAGTCCGGCAAGGTCCACGTGCTCGACGCGTACTGCCAGCACCTCGGCGCCAACATGGGCGTCGGCGGCACGGTGGAGGGCGAACACATCGTCTGCCCCTGGCACGGCTGGCAGTGGCGGGGCGATGGCACCAATGCGCTGATCCCCTACAGCAAGATCGGCTGCAAGAACAACGTCCGCATCCGTACCTACCCCACGGAGGAGTGGTACGGCTTCATCCTGGTCTGGCACGAGCGGCACGGCCGGGCGCCGTACTGGCAACCCCCGGTGTTGCCCGAGCTGGAGACCGACGAGTACTACCCGCTGCACCCACACAGTCGCATGCTCAACCGGGTCAAGGTGCACGCCCAGATGATCATCGAGAACGCCGCCGACCCGTACCACGTGCAGTACGTGCACAAGGCGGCGAACCCGGCCAACACCACGTCGTTCGAGGTTGCGGGGTACCACCTGCACGCCACGGTCAGCGCCCACTTCGGCGGCGGTCGCGAGTCGACATGGTTGACGCCCGACGGGCCGGTCGACGCAAAGATCATCTACGACAACTACTCGCTGGGACTGGGCATCGTCCGGTTCCCCAGCGACCTGGTGGCGACCATCGAGGTGACCGGCCAGACGCCGGTCGACGAGGACTACACCGACTACTTCTACACCCAGGCCTCCATCCGCGAGCCCGGTGACAGCGGCGACGTGCCGACCGGCCGTGCGGCCAAGTTCCTTGCGCTGCAACAGGAAGTCATCAAGCAGGACTTCTTCACCTGGGAGAACATGAAGTACCTGGAGAAGCCGAACCTGGCGCCCGAGGAGGCGCACGACTACGCAGCCCTTCGGCGCTGGGCGCATCGCTTCTACCCCGGTCAGCAGCCCGCGCCGGGCGACTTCGGATACACCGCCGACGGCGAGCCGGACCCGGCGGCCGCTCGAGCCTGAGCCGAAGCCGGGCCCGATGACCGCCGTCCGGAGCGAGCCCCTGGGGCCGTCCGATTTCGCCGTCGATCGGTTCAGCGTGCCGGCAGTGCTGGATCGACGGGCCGAGCAGCATCCCGACCGGGTGATGATGTCGATCGCCGGGACCGACGTCACCTTCGAGCAGATGCGGCAGCGGTCCTGCGCGGCGGCGAACCTGCTGACGGATCTGGGCGTCGGGCGCGGCGAGGTTGTCGCGCTGTTCACCGCCACCTGCTGCGAATGGGTGTACTTCTGGCTCGGCGCCGCTCGCATCGGCGCGGTGAGCGCGGCGGTGAACGCCGCCAACAAGGGCGACTTCCTGCTGCACACCCTGCGGCTTTCCAAGGCCAAGGTGATTGTCACCGACGCCGAACGAAAACCCCGGGTCGACGAAGTCGCCACCGGCTTGGCTGCGCTGACCGATGTTGTGACGCTGGACGATTCGCTCGATGCCGTGCTGAATCGGCCGGCCGACCGGTGCCCGGCCGAGCGCGTCGGCGACGTGGCCGGGGTGGGGGCGTTGTTCTTCACGTCGGGCACCACCGGGCCGTCGAAAGCGGTTGCCACCACGTGGCATTACCTGTTCTCGGTGGCCGCGATGGCCGCATCGGCGTGGGAATTCGGCGCCGGCGAGGCGTTGTGGACCGCGATGCCCCTGTTCCATCTCAGCGCGGCGCCCGTCGTGCTGGCGCCGCTGCTGGTCGGCGGCACAACTGTGCTGGCCGCCGCCTTTCACCCGACCGAGGTCTGGGACGACGTGCGTGCCCACGGCGCCGTCGGCTTCGTCGGCGCGGGTGCGATGGTGTCGATGCTGCAGAACCTGCCCCCCGATCCGCGCGACGCGCAGCTGCCGTTGCGGTTCATCTCCGCGGCGCCGATCGACGCGCACTCCTATCGAGCGATCGAGCAGCGCTACGGCTGTCGCATCGTCACGATGTACGGTATGACGGAGGCGTTCCCGATCGCCGTCAAAAGTGTTGCCGAAGAAGGTGTTCCGGGCACCTCCGGGCGGCCGAACCCGAACTTCGAGGTACGCATCGTCGACGCGGACGGCACCGGCCTGCCCGACGGCACGGTGGGAGAGATCGCTTGTCGGCCGCGCTACCCGCACATGATGAGCGACGGCTACGTGAGCCCCGACGAATCGCCGGGGTTGTGTATCGATCCGCATCCGGAGTGGTTCCGCACCGGCGATCTGGGCCGGCTCGACCCTGGCCCGGGCGGGGACCGCCATCTCACCTATGTAGACCGCGTCAAAGATTCGCTGCGGCGCCGGGGCGAGAACATTTCGTCGGTCGAAGTCGAAACCGTGGTGTTGCGCCATCCGTCGGTGGCCGAAGCGGCGGCGGTCGGAGTGCCCAGCGAGTTGGGTGAGGACGACATTCTGCTGGTCGTCGCGCTGCGCCCCGGCGCGGAGCTGGATTACGCAGGGCTGCTTGACTTCTGCGCCGCCCGCATGCCGTACTTCTGCGTGCCACGATTCATCGAGACCGTCGATGAACTTCCGAAGAACGGTATCGGAAGAATACGTAAAGACATATTGCGAAATCGGGGCTTGAAAAAAGGGGTGTGGGATCGCGAAAAATGCGGATATGTCGTCGGTCGGTAGGTTACGTTAATGTTACGTACGCCGTTTTCTCGTGCACTTCCGAAAGGTCTGGAGAGCTAGATGACCATGAGCTATCAGGAACAGCAGATGCTCCAGGCCGCGATCGGCCGCGCTGCCATCCTGGATCTGAACGCCCGGCACAACCGGGCCTACTCCAACGGCGACCGCGCGCGTTGGATCGCCACGTTCCGGCACGCCGGCGCCAGCTACACCCGCGACGGTGAGCTGTACCCCGACCTGCGCTCGGCGTTCGACGGGGGAGACGGACAACGCCTGATCACCGTCGACCACGAGATCCACGTCGACGGCGTGAACGCCAGCCAGCGCTGTGTCGCGGTGCTTTTCGCCGCGGCGTACGGGGACACTACGCTGCGGGCCACCGGGACGTTCCGGGACGAGCTGACCTACGAGCGCGGCGGCTGGTACTTCACCTCGCGGGTGCTCGCGTGGGACTCGGTGCCCAGCCGACACCCGCTCGTCATGTAAGCGGCTCCCATACGTGGATTCGGACACCCCGGCCCAGGTCGGCTATCAGCTCGCCTTCGGCACGTACGAGGATGCGCTGCGGATGGTCGGTGTGGCGAGCGAACCCCGGACCGCGCGTGTCGCGGTGAGCGGCGCTCGCATTCAGCTGTTCGCCGCGATGGTCCGCGACGGCAATCGGTCCTATTGGGACGCCGAGTACGCGCGGCAAAAGTGGGGCGGTTTGCTGGCCCCGCCCGCTCTGTTGATGGGGTGGCTGATACCGCCGCCGTGGGAGCCGGGCGGCCGCACACCGGCGGCTTCCCTGGTGCTGCGGGTGCCACTGCCGGGCACCACGTTCATCAACGCGGCCAACGATGTGGAGTTCGTGGAACCGATCGTCGAGGGTGATGTGCTGACGGTGGTCGGGGAGCTGGCGTCGGTGTCACCGGAAAAGCGGACGCGGCTGGGAGTCGGCCACTTCGTCGAGACGCTGGAGACCTACCGCCGCCAGGACGGCGTCGTGGTGGCCCGGTGCCGAAACACGTTGTTCCGCTTCACGCCCGAGCCGCCGGCGTGACCGCCATGGATCTGCGCTGGGACGACGTCGAGGTCCCCGTCGAGCTGCCGGAAGTGACGGATGAGATCACTTACCAGCGGGTCGTGGAGAACGCGGGGGCGACCTGGGACTACTTCCCGGGTCATTTCGACCCCGTGTACGCCCAGAGTCAGGGCAACCCGACGATCTACGTCAACACCATGCACCTCGCCGGTTTCGCCGATCGCGTCGCGACCGACTGGGCGGGCCCGGGCAGTCGTGTGGTGCGCCGTTCGATGCGCCTGGCCGGCTCGGTCTATGCCGGGGACACCATCACCGGCCGGGGCCGCGCGGTGGCCAAGCGGTGCGACACCGCGGTGCAGCCGCCCCGCTATCTCGTCGACATCCAGATCGAGGTGACCAATCAGCACGGCGTGCTGTGCTGCCCGGTGGAGCTCACCCTGCTGTTGCCCGAAGTCCGTTGAGCGGCGGCATCTTTCCGTTACACACCACCGACTGCAGCTCGACGTACTCGTCGATGCCCTCGGGCCCGAACTCGCGCCCGATCCCGGACTGCTTGAAGCCGCCGAACGGGCTGCTGATGTCGAGCATGTACATGTTGATCCCGTAGGTCCCGGTGCGCACACCGGCCGCGATCTCGAGGCCGTGGGCGGTGTCGGCGGTCCACACCGAACCGGCCAACCCGTAGTCGCTGTCGTTGGCGATCCGCACCGCGTCGTCCTCGTCCCGGTACCGCAGGACCGTAAGTACTGGTCCGAAGATCTCCTCCCGCGCGATGCGCATGTCGTTGGTGGCGTCGGCGAACAGTGTCGCCCGCACGTACCATCCGCGCTCGACGGGATCGTCGGCGCCCCCGACGACGATGCGCGCGCCCTCCTGCTGTCCGGACCGGATGTATTCCTGCACCCGACGCTGTTGCCGTTGTGCGACAAGGGGTCCGATGTCGGTCGCCTCGTCGGCGGGATCCCCGACGCGCAGGCCGCTCATCATCTCGGCGAGCGCGTCGACGACGTCGTCGTGCCGCCGCTCGCTGACCAGGATCCGGGTCTGAGCGACGCAGGCCTGGCCGTTGTTCATCAGTCCCGCGGTTTTCAAACCGGCGACGGTTTTGGCGATGTCGGCGTCGTCGAGGATGATCGCCGCCGATTTGCCGCCCAGTTCCAGGCTCACCCGTTTCAGCTGTTCGCCGGCCAGGGCGGCGATGCGGCGACCGGTGGCGCTGGAGCCGGTGAACGCGATCTTGTCCACCCCGCGGTGGCGCACCAGCGCCTCGCCGACGTCGGACCCGCCGGGCAGCACCGATACCACGCCGTCGGGCAGGCCGGCCTGTTCGATCATGTCGGCCAACCACAAAGCGTCCAAAGGAGTTTCGGGCGCCGGCTTGATGATCACCGAGCAACCGGCGACCAGCGCGGGGATCAGCTTGGGCATGATCAGACACTGCGGCACATTCCACGGCACGATCGCGCCGACCACGCCCACCGGCGCGCGGCGCAGGTGCGCCTCCCCGAGCACACCGCGTCGGCGTTCCACCCACGGGAAGTCGCGGGCGACCGCGAGGGTGAGGTGCATCATCGACGCCGCGCCGGCCGCCTGACCGAGCCGGCTGAAGCTGCGCGGCGAACCCATCTCCGCGGTGATCAGGTCGGCCATCTCGTCGATATGGCCGCCATAGATCGAGGCGAGCTCGGTCAGCTTCGCGATGCGGTCCGCGACATCCAGCCGCGGCCACGGTCCGTCGTCGAACGCCCGCCGAGCGGCCGTGACGGCGGCGTCGACGTCCTCGGGCCCGGCCAGCGGGGCATGGCCGATGGGTTCTTCGGAGTGCGGGGAGATAACCGCGAGCCGGCGGGGGATGGCCGGTTGGCGCCAACGTCCCCCGACGAATAGTTCGTCATAGCAACGTCGGCCGGGATTTTCCTTGATCGGAGTACACCTCGAGGCAGCGAACGGTAACTTCGCTATTGATGCTAACATAACCAAAAAAGCGCGAGGTCTGACATGAATGACGATTGGCGCAGCTATCCGTACCGGCTGGTGCCCGGCGACAGCTCGCTGGATTTTCCGGCCGCCGAAGGCGAACATCCCGACCAGGAATCCGACACCTGGTTCATCGCGGGCGAACTCGCGGCGTCCGAGACGGGGCGGTCGTTCGCGTTCCTGACCATCGTGAACAAGAACCGGCCCGGCGGGACGCTGGTCGCGGATTTCTACACGCTGGCGTTGTTCGACCTGGACACCGGCGACTACGGCACCTACACCGACTACGACATGCCCCCGGACAACATGAAACCGGGGGCGGTGCCCAAGTTGTCCATGGCCGCAGGGCATCTCGACCTCCAGTACCGCAGCGGCGCGGGCGTGGCGTCGTGGACCACCCTTCGATCCGACGACGCACTGTTGCCCTACACCTACCGGATCGGCCTGGTGGGCGAGGACCAGACCGGCAAACCCATGCGGCTGGACCTGGACGTGACTCCGACGCGGGCGCCGACACCGGTGGGCGCATCGACTTACAACGGCAAGATCGTCTGCTTCGGCCAAGCCGATACCTACTCGTATTTCCAGACCGGAATGGCGATGACGGGAACGCTGGGCTGGGGCGAGTTGACCGAACGGGTCACCGGCCGCGCCGGTCACGTCGACCGGCAGTGGTTTCCGAAGTACGCCGGCGGCGGGGACGGCAGCGCGCCGCGCACCAGGTCGCACGAATGGCGGACGATCAACTTCGACAATGGCGTCGACCTGAGCATCTGGCACCAGTTCGACCGCCTGAATGGCAATGCGCTGCAACCGTTCACCGGTCTGACGACGAGCTCGCCCGATCCGGCCGTGGCCCCGCGGTGCGCCGAGGATGTCGACGTCGAAGTGCGCAGCTACGTGAAGTGGCCGAACTCGATCCGGCCCCTGATGCGGCCGCCGGTGCTGGCGCGCTGGATGCCGGATCGGCACCGGATCACCTGTCCCTCATTGGGATTGGACATCGTCGGGGAGCCGCTGGTGGCCGCCCCGGCGCACGGCCTGCCGATCGAATACATGGAAGGGCCCTACCGCTACCGCGGCACCATGGGGGGCGAATCGGTGAGCGGCTTCGCGTTCAACGAGCGGTCGCTGGCACTGTACCGAGATTGGGAGCTCGTCGAGGTCCTCGCCACGACCGTCGCGAATCTCGACTCGCCCGCACCGGATCTGCAGGGCTTGGCCGATCGGGTGGTGCCGTTGGTGGCTGCCGGCCGGCGCTCCGACGCGGTTGCGCTGCTGGCCCGCGTGAACACCGAGAATGAAACGCTGACAACCATTCTCGAGGATCTGGTCACCGCATTCTCCGAGCCCGAGTCAGCCAACGGCTGACGCCGCGATCGCCTGCTCCCAGGTGATGTGGCGATGCTGCAAGCCGGGCTCGTTGCGGCCGAATACCAGCTTCTCCCGTGCGCCCGACTCGAGGTTGGCCTGCAGTGTCTCGACCAGCCGGTAGTCCTCGTCGCGCACCGTGGCATGGGCATACTCGAACACCGCCTGCGCGCCCGCGGCCATGGACTCCTCGGACAGGTCGAGTGGCGTGGAGTTCTGGTGCACGGTGATCGACCGGCCGGGCCGGTCGCCAGGGTAGACCCGGAACAGCTCGCCGTTGGCGATCGTCACCGACAGCACGATGTTGGGAAACAGCGCGTAGATCACCACCATGCTGCGGAACGGTTCCCACTGTTCTTCGGGGACGTGGTCCAGGTCGAGGATGCCGTTGAGCGGGAAGATCAGCCGGTGGTGCGGCCCGTAGGAGTCGAAGACCGTGCAGTTGCTGCGGGCGATGGTGGCAAAGGTCTGTCGATGCACGGTCGCGAAGTGGTAGTTCTCCGCGAAGGTGTCGACGGCCAGCTTCCAGTTGATCGGGCAGTCCAGCACCTTCTCGCCCAGCGGAGACCATCGTCCGATGCCCCACGAGTCGAGCTCCTCGGCCAGCGGGCCCAGGTGCGCCGCGACGTCCAAGGCGCCGCCGGGTTTCAGTGCCACCCAAAGGAACCCGGCGTATTCGGTGGCCGGCAGTTCGGTCAGACCGTCGGATTTCAGCGTCACGTCGGGGAAGCCCTCGCGCCCGGGCAACCCGATCAGCCGGCCGGTGTTGTCATAGGTCCAGGCGTGGTAGGGACAGGTGAACCGCTTCGCGGTGCCGCAGCCGGTCACGACCTGCGACTGCCGGTGCAGGCACACGTTGTCGAACGCCCTGACCGTCCCGTCCGACGTCCTGGTCAGCAGGATCGACCGGCCCATCACCGACTTGGTGCAGTAGGTGCCCGGCCCCGGCAGCTCGGAGACGTAGCCGACCAGCTGCGGGCTGGCCAGCACCATGGCCCGGTCGCGATGGTGTCGCTCGACCGACGTGTACTCCAGCGCGTCGACGGCGTGCTGGGACGGCGCCAGGTCGGTCGTCTTGTCGCGCGCCAGCTTCAACGCGCGGCGGGTCAGGTCGATGAGTTGGTCGTGATCCATCGCAGCCCCCGTTGCAGTGCGGCCCTGCCGCGTCTTGCAGCTCTGACGCTAATTTTATTAACTTTATAGTAAAAGCGAGATCGGGCCAATAAGGCCCGGCTCACGGGGTGTTTCTGGCGGCGAAGTGCAGCTGGCGCGGCCGCGGGGTTCTCCGCGCAGACGTCCAGCGGGCCCCCAAAGGTCGCGATGGTGCTGACGAAGTGCAGTTCGGCGCCGTCGACCGTCGCCAGCGGGAACGGCACGTACAGCTCGCGGGCTGGCTCAGTCCGGTCTGCCGCTGCCGGAGCCGGCGGCCGGTAGCCGGCGAGTTCGCGGTACAGCCGCTCGATGTCGGGCGACGCGGTGGCGACGGCGGCTCGGCGCAGGAGTCGCCGGGACAGGCCGCCGGGGTGCAGGCACAACCGCATCATGTTGATCGGCGGGCGCAGCAGCTCCGCGGGGCGGCATGGTCGTCCAGCCCCTCGTCCAGCACCACGCAGCCCGCGTTAGCCGCGATCAGGTTCCAGGAGGAGTCGGTGACGACGGCGGGATACTGCGCGTGGGCGGCCAGCACGGAGTCGATCGCCGCTTGCACCGGCCGCATCTTCGCGGCGTCCAACGGGTGTTCACCGTAGGCGGGGGCGTAGCGGCCGTCGAGCAGCAGCTGATTGCACGCGGTCAGCGGGAGGTCCAGCGACTCACCGATGCGCAGCAGCAGGGCTTGCACGCCATCTAAGCGTGCGTCGCTTGTGTCAGCCTGCGGAAGGGGTCACGGTGGGCGGCTGGGGCACGCCGTCACCGCAGCCTCGGCGCCGTCATCGCGGGCTCGACTAGGATCGCGTTGCCACAACGTGATACACATGTGATTGCTGAGGTCAGTGTGTCAGTTGGTGTTTGTGTCTTACCCTGTCAGCTGTGTCGGTGTCGCGGCGTGACGTGCTGAGATTCGCGGCCGCGACGCCGGGGCTGTTTGCGCTGGGGGTCGCGGGCGCGTCGTTGGTTGCCGCCCCGGTGTCCGCGGGTTCACTGGGAACGCTGCTGGACTACGCCGCCGGAGTCATTCCCGCGCACGAGATCAGGGCCGCCGGCGCGGTAGGCGCCATCCGGTACGTTTCCGATCGGCGCCCCGGCGGCAACTGGATGCTCGGCAAGCCGATCCTGGTCAGCGAGGCGCGCGACCTGAGCGGCAGCGGACTCAAGCTCGTGTCCTGCTACCAGTACGGCAAGGGCAGCACGTCGGACTGGCTGGGCGGCGGCGCTGCCGGCACGCGCCACGCCCAGCGCGGGATGGAGTTGCACGCGGCGGCGGGCGGTCCCGCCAGCGCGCCGATCTACGCCTCGATCGATGACAACCCGACGTATGACCAGTACAAACAGCAGGTGGCGCCGTACCTGCGGGCCTGGGAATCAGTCGTCGGGCACCAGCGCACCGGTGTATACGCCAACTCGAAAACCATCGACTGGGCGCTGCACGACGGCCTGGGCTCCTACTTCTGGCAGCACAACTGGGGCTCGCCCAAGGGGTTCGCGCATCCGGCCGCGCACCTGCACCAGGTCGAGATCGACAAGCGCTCGGTCGGCGGGGTCGGGGTCGACATCAACGAGATACTCAAGCCGCAATTCGGGCAGTGGGCCTAGCGGGATCGACGGCCTCCAAGACCTCTGCTGGTCCGATGCCGTCCGGCAGGCCGCTGCGGACCGCCCCCTGTGTCCCGAGTTCCAGCAAACACCCGTTCGCTCAAAATTGGGTGCCGACGACTTTGCCGGAACGGCGGGTGCCCGCGTGACCGTCCCCGGAGCCTGCGCGGGCCCGAAAAATTTCCGGAATTTTTTAATGTAACGATTGCATAACAATACTGCCTTGATCAGCGCAGTTGTAGCTACTCGACCGTAACCACCTGCATGCAGGACGTTTGTCCTAGACGCCCGCGCGCTGCGTTTGACGTGGTGTTACCCACGACACGGTTACGCATGAGTAGAACTCGCCAGTAACCATTCGCAACGCGCAGTAGCGATAAATCCTTATGACACCCTTATGTGAGCCGGTGCAGTCGGCGGAGCCGCTCGAACCCGCGGTCGGCCCGCCGTCAACCCGCCGGTCAACCGAGTTTTAGGGCGCCGATTCAATGCTGAATCGACGACGCCCGCCCGCCAGCGCTGACCGGCCCGGACGGAAACGCCAAGAAAACGCCAAGAAAACGTTTAGACGCGACAGGGGAGATGTAGAGGTGACGATCTACGAGCACGATCGAGTGTCCGCTGACCGTGACGGGAGTGGTCCCCACAGCGCCCACGCTCTGGTAGATCGTCTGGCGGCCGGCGAGCCGTATGCCGTCGCGTTCGGCGGCCAGGGCAGTGCCTGGCTGGAGACCCTCGAAGAACTGGTGTCCTCCGCCGGGATCGAATCCGACCTGGCAACGCTGGCCGGCGAGGCCGAGCTCCTGCTCGAGCCGGTGGCCAGGGAGCTGGTCGTGGTCCGTCCGGTCGGTTTCGAGCCCCTGCAGTGGGTGCGCGCGCTCGCCGCCGAGGAATCGGTGCCGTCGGACAAGCACCTGACGTCTGCCGCCGTGTCGTTACCCGGCGTCCTGCTCACCCAGATCGCCGCCATCCGCGCTCTCGCGCGTCAGGGCATGGACCTCGTCGCCACCCCGCCGGTGGCCGTCGCGGGGCACTCCCAGGGCGTGCTGGCCGTGGAGGCGCTCAAGGCCGGTGGAGCGCGTGACGTGGAGCTGTTGGCGTTGGCCCAGCTGCTCGGTGCCGCCGGAACACTGGTGGCGCGGCGCCGCGGAATCTCGGTCCTCGGCGACCGCCCGCCGATGGTCTCGGTCACCAACGCTGATCCCGAGCGCATCCAGCGGCTGCTCGACGAGTTCGCGCAGGACGTCCGCACCGTGCTGCCGCCCGTGCTGTCCATTCGCAACGGCCGCCGCTCGGTCGTCATCACCGGTACGCCCGAGCAGCTCTCGCGCTTCGAGCTGTACTGCCGGCAGATCTCCGACAAAGAAGAGGCCGAGCGCAAGAACAAGATCCGTGGCGGCGACGTCTTCGCGCCCGTCTTCGATCCGGTGCGGGTGGAGGTGGGTTTCCACACCCCGCGGCTGGCCGACGGCATCGACATCGTCGGGGGCTGGGCCGAGAAGGTCGGCCTCGACGTCGCGTTCGCGCGCGAGCTGGCCGAGGCCATCCTGGTAAACAAGGTCGACTGGGTCGACGAGATCACCCGGGTCCACGAGGCCGGCGCGCGCTGGATTCTCGACCTGGGTCCCGGCGACATCCTGACCCGGCTGACAGCGCCGGTGATCCGCGGCCTCGGCGTGGGCATCGTGCCGGCGGCGACCCGCGGTGGCCAGCGCAACCTCTTTACCGTCGGCGCCACGCCCGAAGTGGCCCGCGCCTGGTCCAGCTACGCGCCGACGGTGGTGCGCCTGCCCGACGGCCGCGTCAAGCTGTCGACCAAGTTCACCCGGCTCACCGGCCGGTCGCCGATCCTGCTGGCGGGCATGACCCCCACGACGGTCGACGCCAAGATCGTCGCCGCCGCGGCCAACGCCGGCCACTGGGCCGAGCTGGCCGGCGGTGGACAGGTCACCGAGGAGATCTTCGCGGGCCGCATCAAGGAGCTCTCCGGACTGCTCGAGCCCGGTCGCACCTACCAGTTCAACACGCTGTTCCTGGACCCCTACCTGTGGAAGCTGCAGGTCGGCGGCAAGCGGCTGGTCCAGAAGGCCCGCCAGTCCGGTGCGGCCATCGACGGCGTGGTGGTCAGTGCCGGCATCCCGGACCTCGAGGAAGCCGTCGAGCTGATCGAGGAGCTCAACGACATCGGCATCAGCCACGTCGTGTTCAAGCCCGGCACCATCGAACAGATCCGGTCGGTCATCCGCATCGCCACCGAGGTGCCCACCAAGCCGGTGATCATGCACGTCGAGGGTGGGCGCGCGGGTGGACACCATTCGTGGGAAGACCTCGACGATTTGCTGCTGGCCACCTACTCGGAGTTGCGGTCGCGGTCCAACATCACGGTCTGCGTCGGCGGCGGCATCGGCACGCCCGAGCGGGCGGCCGAATACCTCTCCGGGCGCTGGGCGCAGGCGTACGGCTACCCGTTGATGCCCATCGACGGGATCCTGGTCGGCACCGCCGCGATGGCGACGCTGGAATCCACCACGTCGCCTTCGGTGAAGCGGATGCTGGTCGAGACCCAGGGCACCGACCAGTGGATCAGCGCCGGAAAAGCCCAGGGCGGCATGGCCTCCAGCCGCAGCCAGCTCGGCGCCGACATCCACGAGATCGACAACAGCGCCTCGCGGTGCGGCCGCCTGCTCGACGAGGTGGCCGGCGACGGGGACGCGGTCGCCGAGCGCCGCGACGAGATCATCGCCGCGATGGCCAATACCGCCAAGCCCTACTTCGGCGACGTCGGCGAGATGACCTATCTGCAGTGGCTGCAGCGATACGTCGAACTGACCATCGGAGAAGGCGATTCGACCGCCGACACCGCGTCACCCGGCAGCCCGTGGCTGGCCGACACCTGGCGTGACCGGTTCGAGCAGATGCTGCAGCGCGCCGAAGCGCGGTTGCACCCCAAGGATTCCGGCCCGATCGAGAGCGTGTTCAACGAGGCCGAGCTGCTGGAGAACCCCAAACAGGCCATCGCCCGGCTGCTTTCGCACTACCCCGACGCCGAGACCGTGCAGCTGCACCCGGCCGACGTGCCGTTCTTCGTCACGCTGTGCAAGACGCTGGGCAAGCCGGTGAACTTCGTGCCGGTCATCGACAAGGACGTCCGGCGCTGGTGGCGCAGCGACTCGCTGTGGCAGGCGCACGACGCCCGCTACGACGCCGACCAGGTGTGCATCATCCCCGGCACCGCCGCCGTCGCCGGAATCACCCGGGTGGACGAGCCCGTCGGCGAACTGCTGGACCGGTTCGAGCAGGCCGCGATCGACGAGGTGGTCGCCCGCGACGGCGAGCCGCGGGACGTAACCTCGCGCCGGCTGGGCCGCCCGGATGTGACCGGGCCGCTGGCCGTCGTGCTCGACGCACCCGATGTGCTGTGGGCCGGCCGCACCGCGACCAACCCCGCGCACCGGATCGCCGACCCCGCCGAGTGGCAGGTGCACGACGAGCGCGGAAACCAGCGCGCCACCCATTCGTCGACCGGCGCGCGGCTGCAGGTGCAGGCCGACGGCCACGTGGTGTTGAGTGTTCCGGTCTCCGGCACCTGGATCGACATCCCATTCACGTTGCCCGCCAACACCGTTGACGGTGGCATTCCGGTGGTTTCCGTCGCGGACGCGAGCGCCGCCATGCGCTCGGTGCTGGCGATCGCCGCCGGTGTCGACGGCCCGGAGAGCCTGCCCGAGGTGACCGACGGGGCCGCCACCGTGACGGTGCACTGGGATCCCGAGCGGGTCGCCGACCACACCGGCGTCACGGCCACCTTCGGCGAACCGTTGGCGCCGAGCCTCACCACCGTGCCCGACGCGCTGGTCGGCCTGTGCTGGCCCGCGGTTTTCGCGGCGATCGGCGCTGCCGTCACCGACGCCGGCGTGCCGGTGGTGGAGGGCTTGCTGAGCCTGGTTCACCTGGACCACGCCGCCCACGTGGCCAACAAGCTGCCCACCGTGTCCACCGAATTGTCCATCACCGCAACGGCTTCCAACGCCATCGACACCGACATGGGCCGGGTGGTCCCGGTCTCGGTGCAGGTTGCCGACGGTGACGGCAACCCGGTGGCCACGCTCGAGGAGCGGTTCGCGATCCTGGGCCGCACCGGTGCGGCGGAACTCACCGATCCCGTCCGCGCCGGTGGTGCCGTGTCGGAGAACGCGACCGACACGCCGCGTCGTCGTCGCCGCGACGTCCGGCTCACCGCGCCGATCGACATGCGCCCGTTCGCGGTGGTGTCCGGCGACCACAACCCGATCCACACCGATCGCGCCGCCGCGCTGCTGGCGGGCCTGGAATCGCCCATCGTGCATGGCATGTGGCTGTCGGCCGCCGCGCAGCACGCGGTCACCGCCACCGACGGTCAGGCCCGGCCGCCCGCGCGTCTGGTCGGCTGGACGGCGCGGTTCCTCGGCATGGTCCGTCCCGGCGACGACGTGGACTTCCGCGTCGAGCGCGTCGGAATCGACCAGGGCGCCGAGGTTTTGGAGGTTTCTGCGAAGATCGGTTCGGATCTGGTGATGTCCGCCTCGGCGCGGCTGGCCGCCCCGAAGACCGTCTACGCCTTCCCCGGCCAGGGCATCCAGCACAAGGGCATGGGCATGGAAGTGCGTGCCCGCTCCAAGGCGGCCCGCAAGGCGTGGGACGCGGCGGACAAGTTCACCCGCGACACGCTGGGCTTCTCGGTGCTGCACGTGGTGCGCGACAATCCGACCAGCCTGATCGCCAGCGGCGTGCACTACCACCACCCCGACGGCGTGCTGTACCTGACGCAGTTCACCCAGGTCGCGATGGCGACGGTCGCCGCCGCGCAGGTCGCCGAGATGCGTGAGCAGGGCGCCTTCGTCGAGGGCGCGATCGCGTGCGGCCACTCCGTCGGCGAATACACCGCACTGGCCTGCGTGCTGGACGTCTACGAGCTGGAAGCCCTGCTGGAGACGGTGTTTCACCGCGGATCGAACATGCACGACATCGTGCCGCGCGACGAGCTGGGCCGGTCCAACTACCGCCTGGCCGCGATCCGGCCCTCGCAGATCGACCTCGACGACGCCGACGTCACGGCGTTCGTCGCCGAGATCGCCGACCGCACCGGGGAATTCCTCGAGATCGTGAACTTCAACCTGCGCGGCTCGCAATACGCGATCGCCGGCACGGTTCGCGGGCTGGAGGCCCTCGAGGCCGAGGTGGAGCGGCGCCGCGAGATCACCGGCGGCAAGCGCTCGTTCATCCTGGTGCCCGGCATCGACGTGCCGTTCCACTCGCGGGTGCTGCGGGTCGGTGTCGCGGAATTCCGCCGCTCGCTGGACCGCGTCATGCCGCGGGGCAAGGACCCCGAGCTGATCATCGGGCGCTACATCCCCAACCTGGTGCCGCGGCCGTTCACGCTGGACCGCGACTTCATCCAGGAGATCCGGGACTTGGTTCCCGCCGAGCCGCTCGATGAGATCCTCGCCGACTACGACACCTGGCTGCGCGAACGGCCGCGTGACATGGCGCGCACGATCTTCATCGAGCTGCTGGCCTGGCAGTTCGCCAGCCCGGTGCGCTGGATCGAGACCCAGGACCTGCTGTTCATCGAGGAGGCCGCCGGCGGCCTGGGTGTGGAGCGCTTCGTCGAGATCGGGGTGAAGTCGTCGCCGACGGTCGCGGGCCTGGCGACCAACACCCTCAAACTGCCCGAGTATGCCCACAGCACAGTGGAAGTGCTCAACGCCGAGCGCGACGCCGCGGTGCTGTTCGCCACCGACACCGATCCCGAACCGGACCCCATCGAGGAGGAGCCGGTGGCCGAGGCCGAGGCCGCCGCGGCCGGCGCACCGGAAGCGGCCACGGCCGCTCCCGCGCCGGCGGCGCCAAGTGGCGCGGCGCGGCCGGAGGACATCGGTTTCGACGCGGCGGACGCCACGTTGGCGCTGATCGCGCTGTCGGCCAAGATGCGCATCGACCAGATCGAGGAGTTGGACTCCATCGAGTCGATCACCGACGGCGCGTCGTCGCGACGCAATCAGCTGCTGGTGGACCTGGGCTCCGAGTTGAACCTGGGGGCCATCGACGGCGCCGCCGAGGCCGACCTGGCCGGGCTGCGGTCCCAGGTGACCAAGCTGGCGCGCACCTACAAGCCTTACGGCCCAGTGCTTTCCGACGCCATCAACGATCAGCTGCGAACGGTCTTCGGGCCGTCGGGTAAGCGGCCCGCCGCCATCGCCGAGCGGGTCAGCAAGACCTGGGAGCTGGGCGAGGGTTGGACCAAGCACGTCACGGTCGAGGTCGCGCTGGGCACCCGCGAGGGCACCAGCGTCCGCGGGGGCGCCCTGGGGCACCTGCACGAGGGCGCGCTCGCCGACGCCGCCTCGGTTGACAAGGCAATCGACGCCGCGGTCACGGCGGTCGCCGCGCGCCGCGGCATCGCGGTGGCTCTGCCGTCGGCCGGGGGTGGCGGCGGTGCGACCGTGGATGCGGCCGCCCTGTCGGAGTTCACCGACCAGATCACCGGCCGCGACGGCGTGCTCGCCTCGGCGGCCCGCCTGGTGCTGGGCCAGCTCGGCCTGGACGACCCGGTCAGCGTGGCGGCGGCGGCCTCCGACGCCGAGCTCATCGACCTGGTGACCGCTGAATTGGGTTCGGACTGGCCACGTTTGGTGTCGCCGGTGTTCGACGGCAAGAAGGCCGTCGTGTTCGACGACCGCTGGGCCAGCGCCCGCGAAGACCTGGTGAAGCTGTGGCTGGCCGACGAGGGTGACATCGACGCCGACTGGGTGCGGCTGTCGGAACGCTTCGAGGGCGCGGGTCACGTCGTCGCGACCCAGGCCACCTGGTGGCAGGGCAAGGCCCTGGCCGCGGGCCGGCAGATTCACGGCTCGCTCTACGGCCGGATCGCCGCCGGCGCCGAGAACCCGGACCCCGGTCCGTACAGCAAGGAAGTCGCCGTCGTCACGGGCGCCTCGAAGGGCTCGATCGCCGCGTCGGTGGTCGCCCGCCTGCTCGACGGCGGCGCCACCGTCGTCGCGACCACGTCCAAACTCGACGACGAGCGGTTGTCCTTCTACCGCG
Source organism: Mycobacterium sp. NGS68 (assembly GCF_059812195.1). Classification (NCBI taxonomy): domain Bacteria; kingdom Bacillati; phylum Actinomycetota; class Actinomycetes; order Mycobacteriales; family Mycobacteriaceae; genus Mycobacterium; species Mycobacterium sp. NGS68. Next base: position 200,951 of record NZ_JCALCE010000002.1, read on the forward strand.
AGCTGTACCGCGACCACGCCCGCTTCGGCGCGGCGCTGTGGGTGGTGGCGGCCAACATGGCGTCCTACTCCGACATCGACGCCCTGGTCGACTGGGTAGGTAACGAGCAGTCCGAAAGCCTTGGGCCGCAGTCGATTCACATCAAGGATGCGCAGACCCCGACGCTGCTGTTCCCGTTCGCCGCACCGCGCGTCGTCGGCGACCTCTCCGAGGCCGGTTCGCGCGCCGAGATGGAGATGAAGGTGCTGCTGTGGGCCGTGCAGCGGCTGATCGGCGGACTGTCGAAGATCGGCGCCGAGCGCGACATCGCGTCGCGGCTGCACGTGGTGCTGCCGGGCTCGCCGAACCGCGGAATGTTCGGCGGTGACGGCGCGTACGGCGAAGCCAAGTCGGCGCTGGACGCCGTGGTGAGCCGTTGGCACGCCGAGTCTTCCTGGGCGGCCCGGGTCAGCCTGGCGCACGCGCTGATCGGCTGGACCCGCGGCACCGGGCTGATGGGTCACAACGACGCCATCGCCTCTTCCGTCGAAGAGGCCGGTGTCACCACGTACTCCACCGACGAGATGGCCGGCCTGCTGCTGGGCCTGTGCGACGTGGAGTCCAAGGTCGCCGCCGCCAACTCGCCGATCAAGGCCGACCTGACCGGCGGACTGGGCGAGGCCGACATCGACATGGCCGAGCTGGCCGCCAAGGCCCGCGAGGAGATGACGTCCGAGGCCGCGACCGAGGAGGCGGCCACCGAGGGCGTCATCGCGGCGCTGCCGTCGCCGCCGCGCGGATTCTCGCCGGCACCGGCTCCGGAGTGGGACGACCTCGACGTCGACCCCGCGGATCTGGTGGTGATCGTCGGCGGCGCCGAGATCGGCCCGTACGGATCGTCGCGCACCCGGTTCGAGATGGAGGTCGACAACGAGCTGTCGGCGGCCGGGGTGTTGGAGCTGGCCTGGACCACCGGCCTGATCCGCTGGGAGGACGACCCGCAACCCGGTTGGTATGACACCGCATCCGGCGATCTCGTCGACGAGGCCGAACTGGTGGAGCGCTACCACGACGCCGTCGTGGAGCGAGTGGGCGTCCGCGAGTTCGTCGACGACGGCGCGATCAACCCCAACGAGGGGTCCCCGCTGCTGGTATCGGTGTTCCTGGAAAAGGACTTCTCGTTCGTCGTCTCCTCGGAGGCCGACGCCCGCGCGTTCGCCGAGTTCGATCCGGAGCACACGGTCATCCGTCCGGTGCCCGACTCGAGCGACTGGCAGGTGATTCGCAAGGCCGGCACGGAGATTCGGGTGCCGCGCAAGAACAAGCTGTCGCGGCTGGTCGGCGCCCAGGTCCCGACGGGGTTCGACCCCACGGTGTGGGGCATCAGCCCGGACATGGCGAGTTCCATTGACCGCCTTGCGGTGTGGAACATCGTGGCGACGGTCGACGCATTCCTGACCGCCGGCTTCAGCCCGGCCGAGGTGATGCGCTACGTGCACCCGAGCCTGGTGGCCAACACGATGGGCACCGGCATGGGTGGTGGCACGTCGATGCAGACGATGTACCACGGCAACCTGTTGGGCCGTAACAAGCCGAACGACATCTTCCAGGAGGTGTTGCCGAATATCGTTGCCGCGCACGTGGTCCAGTCCTACATCGGCAGCTATGGCGCGATGATCCACCCCGTCGCCGCATGCGCGACGGCCGCGGTCTCGATGGAGGAGGGCCTCGACAAGATCCGGCTGGGCAAGGCCGAGCTGGTGGTGACCGGTGGCATCGACGACCTGACGCTGGAAGGCATCATCGGCTTCGGTGACATGGCGGCCACCGCCGACACCGGCATGATGCGCGGTCGCGGCATCCACGACTCGAAGTTCTCCCGGCCCAACGACCGGCGCCGGCTGGGCTTCGTCGAGGCGCAGGGCGGCGGCACGATCATCCTGGCCCGCGGCGACCTGGCGCTGAAGATGGGGTTGCCGGTGCTCGGTGTCGTGGCGTTCGCGCAGTCGTTCGGCGACGGCGTGCACACCTCGATCCCGGCCCCGGGGCTCGGTGCGCTGGGGGCCGGCCGCGGCGGCAAGGACTCGCCGCTGGCGCGGTCGCTGGCCAAGCTGGGCGTCGGTCCCGACGACATCGCGGTGATCTCCAAGCACGACACCTCGACGCTGGCCAACGACCCCAACGAGACGGAGCTGCACGAGCGGCTGGCGGACTCGATGGGCCGTTCACCGGGTGCGCCGCTGTTCATCGTGTCGCAGAAGAGCCTGACCGGTCACGCGAAGGGCGGCGCCGCCGTCTTCCAGACCATGGGGCTGTGCCAGATGTTGCGGGACGGCGTGATCCCACCCAACCGCAGCCTGGACTGCGTCGACGACGAACTCGCCGGCTCCGCCCACTTCGTGTGGGTGCGGGACACGCTGCGGCTCGGCGGGAAGTTCCCGCTCAAGGCCGGGATGCTGACCAGCCTGGGCTTCGGGCATGTGTCGGGTCTGGTCGCGCTGGTGCACCCGCAGGCGTTCCTGGCCTCGCTGGATCCCCACCAGCGCGCGGACTACCAGCGTCGCGCCGACGCACGCCTGTTGGCGGGCCAGCGCCGGCTGGCGTCGGCCATCGCGGGTGGTGAGCCGATGTATCAGCGGCCGCCGGACCGTCGCTTCGACCATGGCACGCCGGAGAAGCGGCAGGAGGCGACGATGTTGCTGAACCCGGCCTCGCGGCTGGGCGGCGGCGGTCTCTACGGGGCTGATGAGGCCCCTGCCGAATGATTTCGACCATCCACTAACCTGGCGACCCATGAGCATCGTCGGAGTGGGGATCGACCTCGTCTCCATTCCTGATTTCGCCGAGCAGGTCGACCAGCCGGGCACCGTGTTCGCGGCGACGTTCACGCCGGGCGAGCGGCGCGACGCGTCGGACAAGAGTTCGTCGGCGGCGCGGCACCTGGCGGCCCGCTGGGCGGCCAAGGAGGCGGTGATCAAGGCCTGGTCCGGGTCGCGGTTCGCCCAGCGTCCCGTGTTGCCGGAGGACATCCACCGCGACATCGAGGTGGTCACCGACATGTGGGGCCGGCCGCGCGTGCGGTTGACCGGCGAGATCGCCAAGCATCTGGCCGACGTGACGATCCACGTGTCGCTGACCCACGAAGCGGACACCGCGGCGGCCGTGGCCATCCTCGAGGCTCCGTAGCGCGAGCAGCCGAACGTCCGCCGTCAGTGCGGGCTCGGCGCCACTAGCACACTCGACGAACTACTACGCACTGTGGTACTACAGAGAATAGTAGATTGCCGGACCGCAACGTGGCGGTTTCGGTCGCGAGGGGATGATCGCCATGAGCCTCAAACCGAACACAGCTCAACGGGCGCACGCCGTCGATGCCCTGGACACCCGCTATCACCCGTCGGGCGCGCTGCGCCGCCAGCTGAACAAGGTCTTCCCGACACACTGGTCGTTCCTGCTGGGCGAGATCGCGCTGTACAGCTTCATCGTGCTGCTGATCACCGGCATTTATCTGACGCTGTTCTTCGACCCGTCCATGACCGAGGTCACCTATCACGGTGTGTACCAGCCGCTGCGCGGCGTCGAGATGTCCCGGGCCTACGAGTCGGCGCTGAACATCTCGTTCGAGGTCCGCGGCGGGTTGTTCGTCCGGCAGATCCACCACTGGGCGGCGCTGATGTTCGCCGCCGCGATCATGGTGCACTTGGCCCGCGTGTTCTTCACCGGCGCATTCCGTCGACCGCGCGAGGCGAACTGGGTGGTCGGGTCGCTGCTGCTGATCCTGACCATGTTCGAGGGCTACTTCGGCTACTCGCTGCCCGACGACCTGCTCTCCGGCATCGGCCTGCGCGCCGCGCTGTCGTCGATCATGCTGGGGTTACCCGTGGTCGGAACCTGGCTGCACTGGGCGTTTTTCGGGGGTGACTTTCCCGGCACCACGCTGATCCCGCGGCTCTACGCGCTGCATGTCCTGCTGATACCGGCGGTGATCCTGGCGCTGATCGGGCTGCACGTGGCGCTGGTGTGGTTCCAGAAGCACACCCAATTCCCCGGCCCGGGACGCACCGAGCACAACGTCGTCGGCGTGCGCGTGATGCCGGTGTTTGCGATCAAGTCCGGCGCATTCTTCGCGACCATCGTCGGCATCCTGGGCCTGATGGGCGGCCTGCTGCAGATCAACCCAATCTGGAACCTGGGACCGTACTCGCCCGCGCACGTGTCGGCGGGCTCGCAGCCGGATTTCTACATGATGTGGCCGGAAGGCCTGATGCGGTTGTGGCCGGCGTGGGAGTTCTACATCGGCCCCTACACGGTGCCGGCGGCGGTCTGGGTCGCGGTGATCATGGGGCTGGTGTTCGTCCTGCTGACGATCTATCCGTTCCTGGAGAGGCGGTTCAGCGGTGACCGCGCACACCACAACCTCCTGCAGCGCCCGCGCGACGTGCCCGTGCGGACCGCCGTGGGTGCGATGGCGATCAGCTTCTACATGGTGCTCACGTTTGGGGCGATGAACGACATCATCGCCCACACCTTCCACATCTCGCTGAACGCGACGACGTGGATCGGGCGCATCGGCATGGTGCTACTGCCGCCGCTGGTCTACTTCGTCACCTATCGGTGGTGCATCGGGCTGCAGCGCAGCGACCGCGATGTGCTCGAGCACGGCGTCGAGACGGGCATCATCAAGCGGCTGCCGCACGGCGCCTACGTCGAGCTGCACCAGCCGCTGGGCCCGATCCCGCTGGAATATCAGGGCGCACCGGTGCCCAAGCGGATGAACCGGCTCGGCGCCGGCGGAAAGCCGGGTTCGGGTGTGCTGCAACCCGACCCACCGTCGGAGGATGCGGCACTGTCGCGAGCCAAGCACGCCGCCGAGCGGCGGGCCCTCACCGCGCTGCGCGAGCAGTAGGCGGCGCCAGGGTAGCGCGAGCAGACACAAAAGCCCCCGACTCGCCCACTATTCGGGGGCGTTTGCGTCTGCTCGCGAGGGGGAGGAGAGGCTGCGGGCGTAACCGGCGCCCATACCCAGCAGCACCAGCCCGACGACGACGAACGCCCCGACCCGGAAGATGCCGTCCAGCGTGGCAAGGTCGAACAAGAACAGCTTCGCGAGGGCTGCGGCGGTGAGCGCCAGGCCTGCGGCGATCGGCACCGTGCGGCCGTCGCGGCTGTTCTGCCGCAGCGCATAGACGAAAAGTGTTGCTGCCGTGCCGATCCAGCAGATGGTGGCCACCATGTGGCCGGCGATGAAGCCGCCTTTGCCGCCGACCAGGACGCCGGCGGTCACCGTGAATGCCGTGACCGCATAGACGACCACCGACCCACCGGCCATGCCCAGCACGCGACCCAGGTCGGGGTTCTGGCGGCCGAGCCCCGCACACGCCCACCCCATGACGAGAGCGAATGCGACGGCGAGCACGCTGGCCGCCAGCACGGACACCGCTATCGAAAGGGGCTGCCGCGTCGGGGTGAGGAGCTCGTACGGCGATGCGTAGCCGAACATCAGTAGTCCGCCGACGGCGCCGAATCCGGTTGCCGCCCAACGTGCGACGGCGCTGTTGCGGCCGGCACCCGCGACGATCACGCCCAGCGCCAGCAGCACCGGCGCCGCCACAACGCCGTTACAGGCGACCGTCACGGCGATCAGCGCGGATATCGCCGACAGCCCAGACCAGACGTGGACGACGACGCGGGGGAGTTTCCTGGCTACCAGCACGATTGCGAGCGTGGCCGCCGCCAGTCCCGCCGCCAGCGCTGCGGCCGATACGCGATCGACTCCGATTCCCGCCGCCAGCACGGGTACGGTCCCGGCGGCCGACACCGTGGCCAGCGCGCCGGGGTTCGTGGTGCCCGGCAGCAGAACCAGGGTGCTGGCGATGGCCAGGACCGCGGCCACCGCGCAGGCGCCCCCGACCAGCAGCGGATTGTCGTGGCCGTTCATGGCCACCAGCGCGACGAGCAGCGGGATGGTCCCCGCGGCCATTCGGGCTGCGTGCAGCCAGGGCCAGTCCTTGCCAAGCTGTACGGGCAGGGCGGCGACCGACAGCGCGAGCATGAAACCGATGAGCAACAGGTCAAAACCGTTGGTAATGACCGGTGCCAAGCCAATCAGCGGGACCAGCACCAGCAGGCCCAGGTGTTCGGAGTCCCACCGGCGGGCCAACGCAAGGCCCGCGCCGCCTACCACAGCGGCGATCAGCAGTCCCACGGCCGACGGCACCCACCGGTAGAAGCTGGTGATCGCGATGACGTCCAGGTATGCGGCGGCGATGGCGGTGGCGGCCAGTGCGATAGCGCCGGTCCGCCCGCCGGGCCGGCCGCGCAGCCGGGCGGCAATCGCGATGAGCGCGATTGACAGCGCTCCGCCGCCGGCCACCCGCAGCTGCGGTCGCAGCAGGCCGGCCTGGGCGGCGAGCACGAGCAGCAGCACCACGCCGATCAGCGTCACGGCCACCCCGGCGACGGCCAGCGCCTTGCCGATCCAGCTGGACTCGGCGCGTGGCGCGGGCGATGGGGTGGGTGCCGACGGGCCAACGGGCGGGACCGTGACGGGCGGTCCGTACTGGGGCCAGACTTGCGGCCGAAACGGCTGCCAGTAGGCCGCCGGCGGGGAGACCGGCGATGCGACTGTGGGCTCAGGTCTCGGCGCAGCGGCGGTCGCGGCGATCACCCGGTCGAGTTCGTTCAGCTGCCCGGATACGTGGGCCATCATGCGCGACAACGCGTCGAAGTCGTAGCGGAGCCGGGCGATGACGGCGGTGGCGGCTTGGTGCGGTTCGGTCACGCTATGTCAGCGTGCCCTCTCGCACGGCGAATGAAATGAGTAGTACTACCCGATTGCCGCGCGAGCAGACATGGCACGCCATCGAGCGACGGGCGCTCACCTGCGGGCCGGGCCGACTGCTCGAAGCCGGGTGGCAATCCTCCTCTGGAGAGTGCCCCGTATGAGCGGGCCGTTCGTGGTGTGTGGTGCTTTTCAGTGCGGGCCGATCCGCCGAACCCGGTTAGCGGAATGTCACCTGTGCCTCACGATGCGGCAGGCTACACACCCTCCGCCACCGTGCCCGCGTGTCGCATAGCCACCGACCTGCGCATGCGCGGAGGAAGCGGTCGCGACATGAGCCAGGCCCAAGCCCGTGGTGGCCAGGATGGCTGCCGCGGCCAACCGCGCGAGTCTGTGCATGTCAAGAGGATACAAGTGGGCCAGTCGACGCAGAGGCAACCGATGAGACCGAATACCCAACGATTTGCTTACGGAAGCCTGACAAATTGCTTCGAGTCCCTGGTCGGTGCTGCGAACGAAATTTATTGCCGTTGAAACCAATCGGTACCGAGAGTCGCACGTTTGGCGGAAATCGACCCGCTGCTCGCCGAGTCTCGCGAGGCTGCCCAAGCGACGTCAAATGACGAAAGTCGGGGCGTAGCGCCGCTAATCGCGTATTTCAGATGGCACAAGACGGTTACGCCCGCCGGAAACCTTTCTGTTCGGTGGGGGTGCGGGAACTCCGGAAGTGGGGGGTCCCGGCGGGGGTGGCGCCACTACGGGAAGCACAACTGGTGCGGGGGGCGCCGCGTTGCCCAACGCTGCACCGCCGCCAAATCCGGACACCAAGCCGACCATGAAGGCACCACCGGCCACCACGACCTTGATCCGGGAGCGAGGGGGCATCGAACTCTCCACTTTGTGTTGGGCTACCTGCGACCATGGTCACACGAGATGTTCTTAATAACGTCTCGCTTATATTGCGATACTGTGAATTACTTCAGGCATGTCTGCCCGTCCGCCTGCACCTGAGGGCGGTTCATCCAGTAGCCGATAGCGCCATGCTGGGCATGGGCACGCCAATTTGGCGAAAAGGGCTGCCAGCCAGGGTGTCTCTCGCGTCGGCGAAATGGTTACCTAACAACCGGGCTGTTCCGATTGTGCGTTTCTCGTTGTGGCCGAGACGGTCTCGGGACAATTACCGGCCGCTGAGCTGGATAGCTTTGACGATCAGTAGCAGTGCGCCGACAAACAGGTAGGTACGCAAGGCGATCATGCCGAGTCGGGTGCCAGGGGACCAAGTGACCGGCTCGAGCAGAGTGAGGGGCGGCATCCGCCAAGTGCTGCGATCGACCGGCCGGGCCGGAACAGCTTTCGCCGGCGCAACTGGTTGGCGACGGGCCATCCAGCGCAGCACGGGTACCGCGGCGGCGCCGAGGATGACGGGTGCCGCGGCCAGGTAGCCGGCGACGGCGACGACATCGAGGTGGGGAAATATTGTGGTGGCCATCAGAATCCCCGACAGCAACAGCAGGGTGCCGACGATCAGACCGGCGATCCAGTTAAGCCAGGGCCGATTGGTCCAGGGGCCCAACACTTCCCGGTCATTGCACAGCAGCAGCAGGAACACGCTGGCGCTGGGCAACAGCAGGCCGGCCAGCGCCTGCACCGCGGTGGTGATCACCCCGAGCGGGGCACCGGGGATCAGCACGATGGCCGCGGCCAGCACCACCATTGCGGTATAGGAGAAGTAAAACTGTTTGGCGTCGCCGAACCCGCGGTGCAGTGAGTGCTTCAGGCCGAGAACATCGCCGAAGGCGTAGCTGGTGGCGAGGGTTACTGCCGCGGCGCCAAGGATCGAGGCGTCAATCAGCACGATCGCGAATATCGAGCCGAGCATTTCGCTGTGTCGGCCTAGCAGTTGCGCGACGGCCCCGGCGTCCGTGAACTTGCCGGTGGTGCTGGTCGAGCGAGCCGCCCAGTCGCCGGTCATCACCAGCGCCGCGGCCCCGATAACCACGACGAACGCCCCAAGTATGGTGTCGGCGCGCTCGTAGGCCATAAACCGGGGAGTGATGCGTTTGTCGACGACGTTGGACTGCTGAAAGAACAGCTGCCACGGTGCCACGGTCGTGCCGACAATTGCGATGATCAAAAGGACCGCATCCGAGCTAATACCTCCCGAGATGCTGGGCACCACAAATGATTTCACCGTATGGCCCCATTGCGGGTGCGACATCAACAACATCGGGATCTGAATTAGGCTGATAGCGATGAAGACGAACATGGCCCGCTCCCAGCGCCGGAAGCTGCCGCTGGCCATGATCGCGACCAGCGCCACCGCCGAGACGGGCACCACCACGTACTTGGAGACGCCGATGTAGTCGGCGGCCAGTGTGATGCCGATGAATTCGGTGACAATCGTCAAGAAGTTCAGCAAGAATAGATCCCCGACGGAAAACCACCCCCAACCGCGACCGAACCTTTCATTGATCAAGCGGGCGTGCCCAACTCCGGTGACTGCGCCGAGTCGAACCACCATCTCCTGGTTGACGATGAGCACCGGGATCAACAGCAGTAGCACCCAAAGCAACGAGTAGCCGTAGTTCTGGCCGGCTTGCGCGTAGGTGGCGACGCCGCCCGCATCGTTGTCGCCGACCATCACGATCATTCCGGGACCGACGATGGCCAGCAGCGTCAGCAGTCGGGTCTTCAACGTGCGGGGACGGTCCGTCTCGCCGAGGCTGATGCGCCCGAACGCGCCCTCGATATCGCCCAGATGCGCGGTATCGAGCACGGCGCTGCGTTGCGGCGCTGCCTGTTTGGTGCGACCGGCCACCAGACGGGGGCTGGTGACTTTGTCGGCGCGTGAGGTCATGGCGTCTCACCTCCCGGCGCCGACGCGTTGGTTTCGTCGGGTCGGGTGATTTCCCGAACCGGACGAGGGGCGGGTTCGCGGCGTCGCCAGTCCTCGGGGATGGTGGCTTCCAACACGTCGTCGACGGTGACCACTCCAAGCATGCGGTCGCGCTCGTCGACGACGGGGATGGAATAGAGGTTGAAGTCGGCCATCAACCGTGCGATGTCGGTGAGGTCGGCATCGGCGCTGACACAGACCGGGCCGGAATCCATAAGCGCTTCAACGCTTTCGTCGGGTTCGGCCTGCAACAGGGTGATTACCGATACCACACCGGCAAGGCGTTTGCCCTCGTCAAGGACATGCATCATGATGAGTGCTTCCGCTTGTATGCTGCGCGCAACGGCGATCAGGGCCAGGGCCGAGCCCGCGGTTGCGGTGGCGGCGCAGCAGACGAAGTCGACGTTCATCAGCCCACCGGCGCTTTCGGGATTGAAACCCATCAGAGTGATGACCTTGGTGCGCTGCGGGGCGGGCATCAGGTCTAGCACGCGCCGACGCCTTTTTTGCCGCAGGTCTGCGATCGCGTCGGCGGCATCGTCGGCACGCATACGGCCCAAGAGGCCGGCGACGTCGCCGTCGGGCATGTCATCGAAGAGCCGGCTGGCCTTGTCGGGGTCGAGTTCCTCGAACACGTCGGCCTCCAATTCCGGGTCAGTGCGGACCCGGTCGAGGATTTCTCCGCCCTCGGCCTTATCGGCGTCCTCGAGCAGATCGGCGATCTCGGCCGGTTTGAACCCGCCCATGCGGCCCCAGTGGCGACGCACCGCGTCAGAGCGGACATGTCCGATCAGCGGTTCGAATGCCTTCCAATCGCGGGGCGCGCGGCCACCCGAGCCCTTAATCAGCCCGAAAAGCCGCGGGGGACGCCGCGTGTCGAGTCGCGTCAGTACCCACCCGGCGCCGCTATCTTCGAGCGTGACGTCGTATGCGCGAATCAACTCGACGGCAGCCACATCGATCAACCGATGGCCGAGCACGTCTGCACGCAGCAGCACCTCACCTTCTCGGCGCTCAAAACCTCGAAGGTCAACCTTGTTCTTGGCCAACACAATTTGGTCCGACGCGAATCGGTGAATGGCCAGGCTGCCGATGAACACGCGCCGCCCGCCGACCCCGGCCACGATCCCGGTCACCAGCGGATACTCGTGGGCACCGCGTAGGCGGACGATCACGTCCTCGACTCGGCCCACCGCCTCACCAGTGCGGGCTCGCACCGGGCCGCGCAGCAGCTGGGAGAGATGGATTATCGGTAATCCGTGATTGGGCTCGGGCGTCTTATCCGGCGTGCTCACTGGGCCCTCCTCGACACTTCTTCTGGCCTTCGATCGACTGCGGATCAAGCAGGCAGCTCGAGACGCCGGCGTCACCGCCGCTCGGTGCGCCACGTCGCGGCCGCCATCGTGAGAGCGGGGCCAACAGGAACTTCGTGGTCACAATGCACCCTTCGAAGATGGTCGCTATTCGGTTTCGAATCTGGATTAGGGAGAGGTCAATCGTTGGCTAGCCAGCAGCTGGCGGGCGCCCCATCACGCGGGGGCGGGATCCGTATATCGGAGCCGAGAACTCGTCCTCGTGGGTCGCTGCCGTCCCTCCCAGCGGCATCCCTGGCATGCCCACGGGCCCAACATCTTCCATCACCATCGGGGTAGTGCCCAGCACACCGTGGTAGGCCCCCTGCCCAAGACGGCTCGTTGCCGCGACGGGGCTGATTGTCGCTCCGCTCGCGCCCCATGCCGGCGGGACCGAGATCGCTCCGACCAGGCTCGCCCGCCCCATCTGCGCCGACATCGCCGAGGCGGTGCTGGTTAACCCTTCTCGCCCCAGCGCCCCTGCCTGACCAAGGCCGGAGGCCAGATTCGCCTCGTCCGCCAACGCATCAGCACCGTTGGTGGCGGGCAATAAGAAGTTGTACGCCGTCACCGAATCGACCACCGATGTCGGGTTGAGTATCCCGCTGGTGGTGAATGCGTTGGAGAAGTTGGCGACACTCGCGTTGTCGAGGAAGCTTCCGACCAGGGACCCGTTCGACCCGTCGAGGAAGTTGAGCACCCCGGCCAGGCCGGTAGCGGAGGTGTTGGTGTCGGGCGCGAGTCCAAGCCAGGCGGCTAGTCCGGATGCGTCCGTCGACGTAGTGGTGGGGGTCGAGGCGTTGGCGGCTCGGGCGACTGTGGAGGCCTGGTTGGCCACGCCTTCGGCATTGGTCGGTGATAGTGGCGCGGTGAGAGGCGTCAATTGTGTCGCTGCGCTCGAGGCGTTGGCGTAGCCGTTCATCGCAGCCGCATCTTGCGCCCACATTTCCCCGTATCGGGCCTCGGCGGCGGCGATCGCCGGGGTGTTTTGGCCAAAAGTATTGGTGGACAACAATATCGCTAGTTCAGCTCGGTTTGCCGCGACCACGCCCGGGGGCACCGTCATCGCAAACGCCGACTCAAAGGCGGCGGCGGCCACATGGGCTTGGGTGCCGGTCTGCTCGGCCCGGGTGGCAGTGGCGCTGAGCCACTCCAAATAGGGAGTGGCCGCGGCCAACATCGACATCGACGAAGGACCCAACCAACTCTCACTGGTGAGCGCATCTACCACTGAACTGTAATACGCTGCAGTGGAGCGCATTTCACTGGCCGTCGTGCTCCAGGCGGCCGCGGCGGCAAGCATCGACGCGGGCCCCGGGCCCGAATACATTCGGGCCGAGTTAATCTCCGGCGGCAACGTCGCGAAATCCAGCATGAATTCTTCTCCTTCAAAGCGCTACCCGCCGGCAGGCGGGCGCGGCATCACTACTGGGCGAAATCCGTATCTCGGAATGGAGCGGCGGCGCCGCCCGCCTGTGGCCCCTACCGGCGCAAAGCCACCCTGGCCGCCCGCCGGGGATGTTCCGATGTCGGCGAGGCCACTGGCCGGCGACGCCGTCCCGGCCGGGCTGATTGTGGTTGCCGAGGTCCAGGACGGGGGTACCGACAACGCGCCGACCAGCCTCGTACGACCCATCTCAGCCGACGCTGCGGCACCCGGGCCGGCCAGTTCCGCCGGCGCAGCGGGTCCCAGCTCCGATATCTTCTCCCCGGGAATCGCTAACGCCGGCGTGCTGATTGCTTCCTTGTCGCCGCTCATCAAATAGTTGAAACCCGCCACCGTGCCCAAGATGAATTGCGGGTTGAACGGACCGCCGGCCAACGCCCCGTTGGTCACCGCGGTGCTGAAGAAATTGCCATTCCAGAAAGTCCCCAGCGCCGAATCATCCGACCCGTTCAGCAAGCCAGCCAGATCCGACGACAACGATCCGAAGGAGGAGGAGGACCCCGTAGCCCCGGAGGTTGCCGACGACAGTGTCGACTGCACAGTGCCAACCGGTGTTTCGGCCGCTTGAGCGACCGCGGCGGTTTGGCCGGCCACGCTTTCGGGTGTGGTGGGTGATTGCGGCGCGGTGAGCGGCGTCAATTGTGTCGCTGCGCTCGAGGCGCTGGCGTAGCCGTTCATCGCGACGGTGTCTTGTGCCCACATTTCGGCGTAGTGGGCCTCAGTCGCGGCGATCGCGGCGGCGTTTTGACCAAAGATGTTGGTGGCCGTCAACGTCGCAAGCTGGACGCGGTTGGCCGCGACCGCCGCCGGGGGCACCGTCATCGCAAACGCCGACTCATATGCAGTCGCGGCCGCGCTGGCTTGGCTCCCGGCCTGCTCGGCCCGGGTTGCGGTGAGTGCCAGCCACTCCAAATAGGGGGTGGCTGCGGCCAGCATCGACACAGACGACGGACCCAACCAGCTCTCGCTGGTCAGCTCTGAGACCACCGAGCCGTAACAAGTTGCTGTGGAGCGCATTTCAGCTGCCATCGTGTTCCAGGCTGCGGCGGCGGCCAGCATCGGTCCTGACCCAGGACCGGAATATATTCTGGCCGAGTTAATTTCCGGCGGCAGCGCCGCGAAATCAATCATTGATCTATCCCCAGCAGCTCACCGGGCCGCGGCTGTGTTGGCTGCCTCGGTAGCCGCATAGGATGCGGCGCTGGTCTGCAACGTGGCAACGAACATCTCATGCATCGCCGCGGCCTGGGCGCTCACTGCCTGAAACGTTCGGGCGTGTGAGGCGAACTGCGCGGCCGTCAAGAACGACACCTCGTCGGCAGCGGCGGGCACCACATCGCTCATCGGGGCGGCGGCTGCCGCATTCTGCGCGGCCAGCGCCGATCCCACGGCCTGTAAGCGGCTGGCGGCGGCGGTCAGCGACTCGGGTTGTGCAGTGACAAAAACCATCGGAACTCTCCTCATGAAAACAAGCAAGCTTCAGCTACGGTGCGGCAAGCGCACGCGGCCACCACATCTCAGCTCAGGCGGCTGATGTGAAAGTAAGCTTCTTACAGGATGATTCAGGCAGAAGCGACGCTGGGGCAGGGTCGGGACGAAATGCCGATGAATCGCAAACAGAGTCTATGTCTATCGCCCGGAGTCAATTTCGCTCCCACCTCCTCGCGGCCAGGCATGCTGGGATGCCACTTATCGCAATGGGATGAGAGCCCGGCGGGACGGCCGAGCCGGCACCCCTCTCGTCAGAGCTTCGGCACCACACGGCGTATCCGGACCATGTGCGGTCCGGAAGCCACTTGGGCTCAACCCTTAATCCGGGAAGAGCTGTCCTGACCCTGGGCGTCTTTCGACGTTCGAGGTCAGTGGCCTATATCCGTGCGGACGCCTCACCTAGCGAGGTGCTTGCGAGTCAATCCTGCACCTGAAAGCCAACTCGAGTCAAGAATGTTGCGACGCGATCGCGACAATTTCATTTCAACGACCATTAACGGCTACCCGCTCCACCGGTCATTCCATGCCGTCGCGATCGAGATACGCAAACTACATAGGCTTAGCGCCATCCCAGATCGACCCACCTGTTATCTGGAGTTTTACGTTTTCTTTACGGTTGCCGGATACCTGTCCTAGCTACGAAGGGGCGAATGCAGCAAGCAAAGATGTCGCCCGGCTCATGAAGTACGAGCCACCGGGAAATGGCGTTGCGGGGCCTTCGCCGCGCCGACGTTCGTGAGCCGCGGGGCGGTGCCGAATCGCTGCGTTTTCCACCTTTCATGAGAGCCCGAACCTTGCGGATGGGAACGAGTAGTGCCTGGTCCAGCGCGGCGTTAGAGTCGCGTGGGCGACGGCAGGCCTGGACGGACGTGGCGATTTTGGTCTGTTTTGTATAAGGAACCTTGAATTGGCAGGTTATTCACAGGCTCGACCCATTTCCGCCAGCCCGTTCAAGGGTTAAGATCATCGCGGGCATTTGACGTTGTTCGAGACAAATGTCGATATCGCAGTGGCTGGCGGTGCCATTCGTGGGCTCGCAATGTTGCCGTGGACTGTATCGACTCTGAGATCGTCGAGAATTAATCGCGCTACCGGTGATCCGGTGCAGAAATACGTCCGCGCCAAGGCTGCTCGGAATACCGACGCGCTTTCATTCTCAGGCAGCGGCGGTTGATTATCTGGGCGCAAACCAAGCCTCGGTTAGAGCTCATTGAATATCCCGCATTCCGGTCGTGCGGTGCCTTGCTTCGGCATGCCTTGGAGGTGCGGAGGTGCGAATGAATGCGGTCTTCTTCGGTCTCACGTAGACGATCCGGTCACGTAAAGCACCTTCCAATCGCTTGGGGCACAACTATATTCAGACTCGCGGTTCACCTTCCCGCGGCATATCCGGCCGGCATTGCGGCGGGTGGCCACGACATGGACCGGCTTGGACGGCTGAAAACCGTGTTGTCCCAGGGGAACCAGGCAACCCGGCATCCCATCGCGCGAAGGCCGAATTCGCCCACCCGAAGTTCCGCGAAAAGCTGCAACGACCGCCGACCCCCGCGCAGGCAACTACTCGAATCTTCGCGCATAGCCGACCGTGTTGTACCGACTCTCTCTGGGGGGTTGGTCGTCGTCGTGCTGCTGGGGCGCCCGTCCCTTGCGCAGTGTGCACATCAATTCCCGGTAAGGGCCAACGAGGTAGGCGGTGTCGCCGGCTCCAAGACGCGCGTCGGACAGCGGCTGCAGCTGGACGGGCGCGCCCGGGCGGGTGATCGCGATGACGCGTGTTTGGGTGCATTCCTCTGCCACTCGCAACCCGTCAAGTTCGCTGCCGGCCTCTACATGCATCGCGCCTACCATGTATGTGCTCTGACCCACCGAAAATGTGTCCAGCACCTCGAGCCCCAGCGCGGCGCCGACGAACCACGGCGCGGCCAGTTCCACGGTCGATCGAACGTTTTCGAAACCGAAGCGCTGTGCCACCGCGAAGCCGAGTTCGCGATCGTATATCCGTAGCACAAGGGGTACCTCGGGCCGGTTGAGTGCGGGTATCACGGCAGGGCCATACATCTCACGCAGCACAATCCCGGTCTCGATGTTGAACATGTCGTCCTGGGTCAATACGGCGACCGCTCCAGCGCGGTCGATGCAGGCCGACTCCAGCGTCTGTTGCAGCGTCGCGTCTCCGAAGATCACCGGTACGTCGCGTTCTGCGACCAGGGGCAGCAGGGGATTGTCTTCGTCGTTCGTGATCACCGCGACGGCGTATCCGGCGTCGGTCAGCTCATCAACTACGCGAATACCAACCGAACCCAGCCCTACGACGATGACGTGGTAACGCAAATGGCGCACCCGCCGGCGTCCGGCCGTATGGACGAACCGGCGCGATAGCAGCAGGTCGGCGATGAACGCCACGAGGACGGCCGTGTTTGCCATGCCGACGAACATCAGGACGACGCTGAATGTTCGCAGCCAGGTGGCTTGTTGGACGAAGCTGACGTCGCCGTAGCCCACCGTTGTGATCGTTTCGGCGCTGAAGTACAACGCGTCGAGCCATGTCATGCCCGGAGGGCGTTGGTAGCACAACCGCAATAGGATCGTCGAGCTGATCAGCAGGGCCATTCCGATTGCCGCCGCGGGATAGAACGCCGGGTTGACGTCGTCGCGCATGGTGCGCGCGGTGTCGAACAGTCGCCGCAACAACGGCCAGCGGGTGCGCGTAACGATAGGCCTGGAACTCTTCATATCCCGGGCGGCCAGCTGCTCGGCGGTGCCGATCACCGCGGTCCAGTCGCCGGCATGCACCTGCAGGTCGCGTTCCGGGCAGGCGATCATCTCGCCGAGGGAGTCCGAGTTTTCGCCCCGGATCACCGCCACCGGTGCGAGGTCGCCGTGGATGTCACGCAGCGTCGCATCACGCGGCGCCTTACTACCCCAGACTGCGAATTTGATGCCGGCCGCCTCAAACGGGTGCATGGTGAGGGCCAGGCACGCCTCGACGACTGACGGCGCGGCGAGGTCAGCTACGTCGAGGATCGCCCCGGGCCCGTTGTTGGCGGCCATCGCTCCCCGCACCACGTCGTTGTCCAAACGCACCACCACGCGTACATCCGGATTGGCTTTCCTTGCCAACAGCGCGATCTCGAGATTTGTCGAATCGTCGTCCCCGGCACAGACGACGGCGAGCGCGCGGGCGATCCCGGCGTCACGAAGCGCCCGAGCGACCCCGGCGCCGGAGAGCCTGACAACGCGTGCACCGGCGTTGCTCAGGTCTTCGACGATCGTCGTGGCAAGCGCATCATCACCGCTGACAACGACGTGGCCGTCAAGGGGACCGTCGAATTCCTCGAAGTCGACGAAGCCGATCTGGCGACTATCCCCTAGTGGCTCTAAAACATGCATGATTGAAATCCATTTCTGCAGAACCTGAATTGGCCGGGTCTACAGCAGCGCTCGCTGTGCGTGGAACAGCTAATGGACCAGGCGCAGCGCGGCCGCCCGGGGACCGGATGCACGCGACACGAAGTTTCGACCGGAACTGGGACTATCGCCTGGACTCATCTGGCCCTCACCTCCCTGCCGCCAGGACACACGCGGGTGTCGCCGCTCCATCAGGTACCGAAACGGAGATCTCTCTCGTCAGAGCTCTGGCACTGCACGGCCTACCCGACGTGTTCGGAGTCGCTTGGACTCCATGCCGGGAGGAACAGTACTGCCCGGGACGCCTCTCGACGCTCAGGCCAATGTCCTATGCCACACATATGCTTCACCTAGCAAGATGCTTGCAAACTCCAATAATTGCGGCTCAGGTGGCCTAAGTCAATCCGACTGTTCGCCTCGGCAACGCAACGCGCGAGCCGTTATTCGTCGAGGCCGTGCTCGATGGCGTAGCGGGTCAGCTCCACCCGGTTGGCCACCTGCAGCTTGCGAAACGTCGCCTGGACGTGGTTTTCCACGGTGCGATGGCTCAGCGACAGCTTTTCGGCGATCTGCTTGGCGGACAATCCCTTCGCGACGTAGCGCAACACCTCCGTCTCGCGCTCGGTGAGGCTGGGGCGGGCGGGGCCGTCGTCCGGGCTCTGGGCGATCCGCCGGTACTCGCCTAATACCAGCCCCGCCAGGCTAGGGGTGAACACGGCGCGGCCGGCGGCGGTGGCCCGCACCGCTTCGGTCAGCTCGGCCTTCGAGGCGCTCTTGACCAGGTATCCCGCCGCCCCGGCCTTGACGGCTTCCAACACGTCGTCGCGCTCGTCGGAGGCCGACAACACCAGCACCTTGGACGACGGCGAGACGGCGAGCACGTCCGTTGTCGCCTGCACCCCGGTGCCGTCGGCGAGCTGCATGTCCATCAGCACCACGTCGGGCTTGACCACGGCCGCCCGGCGTTTCGCCGCGCCCACGCCGTCCGCGGTGGCCACCACGTCGAACCCCTCCTCGGCGAGGTCGCGGGCCACGGCGTCGCGCCAGATCGGATGGTCGTCGACCACCATCACCGTCGGTAACGCATCGCCGCTCACAGTCCCGCCTTCCCCGGGCGTGGCACGCGCAGCTCCCATTCCGTGCCTTTGCCCGCACCAGTGCGCAATTCCGCCTCGCCGCCCAGCGATATCATCCGCCCCACAATCGATTTCGAGATGCCCAAGCGCCCCTGGCTTTCGGCTTCGGCCAATCGGCCGGCGCCGATGCCGACCCCGTCGTCGCGAATGCTCACCGCGACGGCATCGCCCAGGTCTTCCAACAGCACGAATGCCCGCGCGCCCGGGCCGGCGTGGAACCGCACATTGTCCAGGGCGTTGCCCACCGCGGCGTCCAGCTCGGCGGCCACGCTGCGGGCAAGCGGCACCGCGGTCGCGGGCAGGCTCAGCGACACCCGGTCGCCTTCGCGGCGGCGCAGCAGCGCGCGCAGGTCGACGGTCTGGCTGTCGCCGTCCTGTTCGAGGCCGCTCGCGGTGATCCACCGGCGTAGCGCGCGTTCCTGCTCGCTGGCGAGGTCCGCCAACTCCGATGTGGTGCCCCCGATCTCGTGGCCCCGCTTGGCGACCAGCGCCAGCACCTGGATAACGCCGTCGTGCACCTGCCGCGACAGCCGCTCACGCTCCTGTAGCGCGGCGGACAGCTGCGCCGCCCGCTGCAACTCCTCGTGCGCGCGCCGCGCCGTCCGCGCGGCCATGCCGATCGCCAGGCCGATCGCCACCTCGACGATGATGGTCGCGTTGTGCCCAAGGTCGAGGGTCAGGTAGTTCTTGACCGCGAAGTTGGTGGCCATCACGACCAGGCCGGTCATCATCCCGCCGGCCGGGCCGAACTGCAGGGCCGCCGAAATCGTGGGGTTGGTGGCCCACAGCGTCGTCGGCCA
The DNA here is from genome assembly GCF_059812195.1 of Mycobacterium sp. NGS68. Taxonomy (NCBI): domain Bacteria; kingdom Bacillati; phylum Actinomycetota; class Actinomycetes; order Mycobacteriales; family Mycobacteriaceae; genus Mycobacterium; species Mycobacterium sp. NGS68. Next base: position 220,241 of record NZ_JCALCE010000002.1, read on the forward strand.
GGTCTGGTTGTCGGCCGCCCACTGCGGGGAAGCGACCAGCCGATTGGACCCCATCAGCAGCACCACGACGATGACCTCGGAGATCACCCAGGTCGGCCGGCGGCCGAATCCCCGCAGGTAGGCCACCGCGCAGGCCGCGCTCCAGGCGATCAGCACGGCGAACAACAGCCACGCCGTCACCGGATGGCGCAGATCGTCGTTGATCGCGACCTGGAAGCCCAGCGCGTAAAGACAACTCAGCAGCCGGAACACCTGCGCCGCCCGCCACAGCGGCGTGGTCGGGTCTGGACCGTCGCTCGCCACGGGGCCAGCTTAAGTTAGCTTCGGACTCATGAGTGATCTGGTTGAGCGTGTCCGCGAACTGCTGCCGTCGGTGCGCCGCGATCTCGAGGACCTGGTGCGCATCGAATCGGTGTGGGCCGACCCTGCCCGCCGCGACAATGTGCACCGCAGCGCGCAGGCCGTCGCAGACCTGTTGGCGCAGGCGGGCTTTGACGACGTGCGGATCGTCGCCGAAGGCGGTGCGCCGGCCGTCATCGCGCGCCATCCGGCTCCCGCCGGGGCGCCCACCGTGCTGCTCTACGCACACCACGACGTGCAGCCCGAGGGCGACCGCGGGCAGTGGGTGTCGCCGCCGTTCGAGCCGACCGAGCGCGACGGGCGCCTCTACGGCCGCGGTAGCGCCGACGACAAGGCCGGCATCGCAACGCATTTGGCGGCCTTCCGGGCGCATGGCGGCCGGCCTCCGGTGGGGGTCACGGTGTTCGTGGAGGGGGAGGAGGAGTCGGGGTCGCCGTCGCTTTCCCGGCTGCTCGCGGCCCACCGCGACGCGCTGGCGGCTGACGTGATCGTCATCGCGGACTCGGACAATTGGAGCGCCGACACCCCGGCGCTGACGGTGTCGCTGCGCGGGCTGGCCGACTGCGTGGTCGAGGTGGCCACCCTGGATCACGGCCTGCACTCCGGCCTGTGGGGCGGGGCCGTGCCCGACGCGCTCAGCGTGCTGGTGCGACTCTTGGCCAGCCTGCACGACGACGACGGCAACGTCGCGGTGGCCGGGTTGCACGAAACCGACACGGCCGCGCTGAATTTCCCCGACTACCCCGCCGAGCGGCTGCGCAACGACGCCGGCCTGCTCGACGGCGTGTCCGAGATCGGCTCGGGCTCGGTGCCGCAGCGGCTGTGGGCCAAGTCGGCCATCACCGTGATCGGCATCGACACCACGCCGATCGCGTCGGCGTCGAACACGCTGATCCCGAAGGCCCGGGCCAAGATCAGCATGCGGGTGGCGCCCGGCGGTGACGCGGACAAGCACCTCGACGCCCTGACCACCCACCTGCAAAGCCACGCCCCGTGGGGTGCCCGGGTCACCGTCACCCGCGGCGAACTAGGTCAGCCCTACGCCATCGAGGCCAGCGGCGCGGTCTACGACGCCGCGCGGGCGGCCTTCCGGCAGGCGTGGGGCGCCGAGCCGATCGACATGGGCATGGGCGGCTCGATTCCGTTCATCGCCGAGTTCGCCGCCGCGTTCCCGCGGGCGAAGATCCTGGTCACCGGCGTGGAAGACCCCGGCACGCAGGCGCACAGCGTTAACGAGAGCCTGCACCTGGGCGTGCTGGAGCGTGCCGCCGTCGCAGAGGCCCTGCTCCTGGACAACCTCGCCTGACTACGAGCCAGCGCTGACGACGGCCGTCAACGTCACTTCGCCGGGCGCTTCCTTTTTCGCGATGACGTCCCCGCTGGCGCGGTCGGTCAACGTCGTCGTGCACGTTCCGTGGGTGGGTGCAGTCGTCACGGTCAGGGTCGCGTCGGCGAAGCCCGGAACGATGCCGTAGCGGCCCCTGAATGCGTCGACGTTGGCATGGTCCGCGGGGTTTCTGCCGACCAGTACCTGCTGGACGGGACCCGTCCCGTATTTGACCGTCACGCGGGCGGCGCCATCCGGCCCGCAGTCGACTTGCGCGACGATCGACGCCATCGAACCGGTGACGGTTGGGGTAGTCGTCGGTGCGCTAATCGATGGAGAGGTCGTGGCTTGCGTCCCTGGCTGCGTCATTGCCGTCGTCATCGCCGTCGTTATCGCCGTCGTCGGCGACCCGGTCACCGTCGAGGAGCAGCCCGCACAGCACGCGAGCACGAAGATGCCGAGTCGTGCTGTCTTGGTCATAGACCTCAATTATCGGCGGGACGGGCCCCGGTGTGCGACGGTCATGGCGCGTGGCCACGCCGGGCGGCCTCGCGAGCGTAACGTCACTGCGATTTGGGGTCGGTGTTTTCGCCGTGTGGTTACGCTCGCGGTCGGTCATCGCCCGGGTCGTTGCAGGACCGTGTTGTGGCTACCGGTGGTGCTGATTCTCGGTGACCCGGAGAGGTAGGTCACCGCGTTGTCGTCGCCGAAGACGGCGATGGTGTCGGCACTTTCGGCCGAGACACGATTCACGCTGCCGAACACTTCCAGCCTGCGGCAGTGGCCGGTGACCGTGTACGTGTTGTTGTCGCCGTCCAGCTTCAGGTTTCCGTTGTTGCAGTCGATCGTGTCCTTCGCGCCGCTGTTGATCATCACCATGTTTCCGTGCACGGTGGTCTTGCCGCCGTAATGCATGGCGATCAGCGCGAGCGCTAACACGAACGCGGCCATACATATCCACGTCACCCGTCGTAGCCGCCTGCTCGCCAGTCCGCCGACCGGGGTGCCGAACTGGCCCGGCCCGCGTTCCAGGTCGCGGATGTACTGCTCGGGGTCTTCACGTTTCATGGCGAGAGTGTGCCGCAGACGACTTGCGGGATTCTTGCCTCGGCTCGGTCGATGCGGTCGGGCAATGTTGCCACCGGCGCTCGCGAGGAAGCGCGTCGTATTCTTCGGCTGGCCGTGCTGGTATGCGACGGACAATCACCCTCTGAGTTGAAAACACAGCTTCAGAGGAGGCCAACATCATCATCATCATCGCGGGAGGGCTGACCGCAGCGGCGATATTCGCCGGCTTGGCAGTCGGTCCGGCAGGCACGGCGTGGGCTGACACGACAATGAGCGGTCATTACACCTGGACCTCGACGGACCCCGCCGGTCGATCGACCTCCGGCGACTATTACGTCACATCCTGCGGCGACGGGTGCGCGTCAATCGCAAGCACACCCGGTGGGTCGCCCATTGGGCAGGCGCGGATCGTCAACGGGCAATGGACCATGGAGGGGACCTGGCCCATGAGTTGTTCCGACGGACAGCGCCAGAGCCTCTCAGCCGTACCGCGACACGTGGGATCCGACCACCCTGGCGGGCACGGAGGTCTACACCTATAGCTCGGCGGCCTGCGGCCACCCCGGGTATCAAGCGACCTTCACCCTGCACCTCAAGAAGGCCGGGTAGCTACCTAGACCGACAGGTCGCGCCGCAGTTTGGCGACATGGCCGGTGGCCTTGACGTTGTACTGCGCGACGGCGATCTTGCCCTTCTCGTCGACGACGAACGTCGACCGGATGACGCCGGTGACCGTCTTGCCGTACATCTGCTTCTCCCCGTAGGCGCCGTAGGCCGCCAGCACCTTGCGGTCCGGATCGGACAGTAGCGGGAACGTCAGCCCCTCGGCGTCGCGGAATTTGGCGAGCTTTTCGGGCTTGTCCGGGGAGATGCCGACGACGTCAAGGCCGGCGTCGTTGAGCTCACCCAGGCTGTCGCGAAAGTCGCAGGCCTGCTTGGTGCAACCGGGGGTGGAGGCCGCCGGGTAGAAGTACACGACGACGCGGCGGCCCTTGTAGTCGGCCAGTGACACCTTCTTGCCGTCGGCGTCGGGCAGGCTGAATGCGGGTGCTTTGTCGCCGGGGACCAGCCGCGTCGTGTCGCTCAAGGTAGAGAGTCCTTTCCGTTCACCGGAGTGTCGGCACTAGGGTAGTGCCTCAGGTGCACCAGGCGACTTGGAGGACAGACACGTGGCGGACCGGGACCCCGAAGCCATCAAGCAGGAGATCGACGTCGCCCGTAACCAGCTGGCCGCCACCGTCGACTCCCTTGCTGAGCGGGCCAATCCCCGCCGTCTGGCCGACGACGTGAAGGCCCGGGTGCTCGAGTTCGTCAAACAACCCGTGGTCCTCGCGTCCCTGGCCGGAGTCGGAAGCCTCGTCGTCGTGGTGGTGGTGCACCGGGTCAGGAACCGCTGAGCCGTCAGCGCGTCGTGTAGCCGCCGTTGGCGAAGATGGTCTGGCCGGTGATCCACCAGCCTTCGCCCACCAGATAACGGATCAGCGAGACGATGTCTTACGGATCGGTCAGCCCGGTCTCGGTGAACTGCGACAGGTCGGCGGCGGTCTGATTGAACTTGGCGGACTCGTCGGTCTCCTGCCCGTAGAAGAACGGCGTCTCCATCGGCCCGGACGCGACCGCCACCACCGATATGCCCCGCTCCCCGAACTCCTTGGCCGCGGCGCGGGTGAAGTGCTCCACCGGGGACTTGGACCCCGCGTAGATCGAGTACAACCCGGTATGGGCGGCCAGCAGTGACGACCAGGGTGACCAACTTCCCGCCATCCGAAAGCCGCTTGCCCGCTTGCTGAATGAAGAAGAACGCGGCCTTGGAGTTGATTGCGAAGATCTGGTCGTAGTCGTCCTCGGTGATCTCGGGGATCGGCTTCTTGGTCAGATCAGAACGGTCTTGTCGCTCAGGCTGTGGTCGCTCACGAGTGATTCCCCCTTGTCGTATCGTGCCCGTAATTTCGACGGTACGGTCGACAAGGACAAACGACAATCAGGGTTTAGTGGTAAAAATACAAATGCCATTTGTCGATAGGGAGCCGCAATGGCAGACGCCGAATCGGGCCGCCCGGCCGCCGGGGAACCCCTTGACCTGTATCGACTGTCGCAGTTCTTGGCGGTCACCGATCACGAGAACCTGACCGCCGCCGCGGAGCGGCTGCACCTGACCCAGCAGGCGCTCAGTACCGCGATGCGTCAGCTCGAGCACGCCATCGGCGTCGCCCTGTTCGATCGCCGCGGGCGGCGCCTGCTGCTGACCCCCGCCGGGCAGAAGCTCCGCGAGGGCGCTCCGCCATTGCTGGCGGCGGCCGCCGCACTCAGCGAGGCGACGCGCCAGGTGGCCACCGGCCGTCAGCCGCCGTTCGTCGTCGGCCACACGCCGGCGATCACCGCGGAAGAGGTCTTCACGATCATCGAACCGGTCCGCGCCGCGCTGCCGGACGTGTCGGTGACCGCGCGTCAGATGTTCCCGTCCGACATGGAACAGGCCCTGCTCGACCGGTCGATCGACGTCGGGCTGCGCCGCGGGGCGACCACGCCGCCGGCGCTCGCGGGCGCCGTCATCGGCTACGACGAACTACGGGTCGCGGTGTGCGCCGGGCACCCACTGGCGCAACAGGGCGACCTCACGCTGACCGACATCGCGGCGTACCCGCTCATCGTGTGGGCACCCCCGACCTTCTCGTTCTATACCGACTTCCTTGTATCTGCCTGTCGCCGTGCGGGTTTCGAGCCAGCGGTGGTCGTCAACAAGACGCAGGGCACCCCGCCGGTCACGGCGGTCGTCGGCAACGACTACGTCGCGCTGGTGACCGCGCCGGCCGGCCCGGCCCTGCAGGGCCGCGTCGACGTGCTGCCGCTGGTCGACCCGCCGCTGGTGCCAATACAGGCGTTGTGGCTGCCGCACACCACTTCTGAGGCACGAACCGTGCTGCTCGCGCGGCACTGAGTCAGCGGCGTGCGACGAAGTAGCCGGAAATTAGCGCCTTCATTCTTCGCGAGGGTGACAGCGGCGCGGCCACCCTCATCACCTTGTTGCCCCAGCCGGGCATCACCGTGACCTTCCCCGCCCGCATCGCCGCGTATCCGGCCCGGGCCACCGGCGCGGCATCCATCGCGAGGCCGCCCAGCCGCGCCCAGTCCCCGATGCCGGCGGTCTGCGCGAATTCGGTGCGGACCGGGCCCGCGGCGAGGTGGGTGCACGTGACGCCCGTGCCGTGCAGATCGGACGCCACCGCCTCCGAGAAGCTGCGGACGTAGGCCTTGCTGGCGGAGTAGGCGGCCTCTAGGCCGTGCGGGATGACGTAGGCGGCGATCGAGCTGATGTTGAGGATTGCCCCGCGGCCGGCCCGTACCATGCGCGCGGCGTACAACGTCGTCAGGTCGGTCAGCGTCACCACATTGAGCTGAACCATTTGCGACACCGCTGCTGGGTCGGACTCCTGGATCTTCAGCCCGAGAATCCCCACTCCGGCGTTGTTGACCAGGAACTCGATGTCGACACCGAGTTCGTCTACGCGCCTGATGAGTTCGGCTCCGGCGCCCGGCGCTGACAGGTCCATCGTGACGGTGTCGACGCGGACACCGTAGCGTGAGCGCAATTCCTCTGCCACCGCGGCAAGCTGCGTGGTGCTGCGTTCGCTGGACACCACGACCAGGTCGATGCCGTCGGCGGCGAACAGGCCGGCCAGCTCGCGTCCCAGCCCGGTCGACGCGCCAGTGACCAGGGCCGACACGGCCGTCGTCATGCGGTCACGCCCTTGGTATTCGGTGAGCTGCTGGCGACGTGGATCGGAATGTCGTCATCCCACGGCTGGGCGTTGGCCATGTCGGCCACCTCGACGTAGCCGCGCTCGAATTCGCCCGTGGCCGCGTCGACCAACCGGTACTCCTGCCGCTGAGTCTGGATCGGCTGCGAGTCCAGGATCACCACCCGCACTTCGCCCGGTTCGAACCCGCACCGCTCCTGCAGCGCCTCGATCAGGCACTCGTTGTGCATGTGGCCGTCGCCGAAGTTCCAGCCGAGCACCATCGCGCAGAGCTGCTCGCCCTCGCACAGGTTGTAGTCTTCCTCGTCGTAGCCGGCCATCGCGCGGTGCACCAGGGTGTAGAGCGCGCGGCCGTGAGTGTTCATCCCGCGGAACGCGTAGGCCAGGTGGATCGGCACGAGGGTCTCTTCCTTGGTCTTGTACAACCGCTCGAGCTGCAGGTGCTGCATGGGGCCGAGGGCGCGGGCGCCGACGCGGATCTTCTCGTCGGCCGACGGCTTGACGCACCACACCGTGGTGTCCCAGTTGCCGGCGTAGTACCGCATGCCGGGCAGGAAGGAAACCTTGCGCGGGAACAGGTTTCCGACGACGACGGTGCCGGCGACGACCGCGAACAGGATTGCGACGGGCGCCGGGTCGGTGAGGGCCGACAACCCGACCGGCGCGTGCGCGACGAACAGCCACAGCACCCCGAAGATCATGAAGACGTTCCACTCCAGCGGTACCCCCATCGGGAACGCCAGCAGGATGTTGAGGTGGAAGACGACCATCACGAACGCCGCGATCGCCGTCACCCAACCGCCGTGGGAGAAGAACAGCGCCAGCGGCACCAGCCCCTCCACCGCGGTGGAGAAGTGCGCGATGAAACCCGATAATGCGCTGGGCCGCAAGTCATCCGGATACCGCTTGAATAGCGAGCGCTTAAGGACGCCCGACGGGATGAACGGGTTGTTCGCCAGCATCGTCGAGATGACGAACGGAAAGTGCCGGTTGAGCTTTGAGGTCGCCGCGCCCATCCAGATGACCATGAAGACCAGCTTCGCCCCGACGATGATGTCGGGTCCGGCGAACAGGAACGCCAGGGCCAGCGGCACATACACCTCGCCGCGGGCGGCCAGGAAGATGATCTTGTCGCGCAGGGCGAGCACGGCGAGCACGGCGAGGATCGCTACGGTCTGCCACCGCGGCAGCACGCCGATCGTGGTGCCCAGGGCCGAAATTGGGCCAGTGCCGTCGGACGCCAACGCGATGACGAGCAACACCAACAGGGCGGCGTAGAGCAGCGCCTCGAAAGGAGTTCTGTTGGTGCCCTTGGTCAGCGGCACCCGGCCGGGCCAGGGCGGCAGCCGGATGGTGCCGGGCCGCAGCCAGTACAGCGGTGAGCCGATCGGGGGGAAGTAGCGCCCGGCCAGCGGTCCGAAACAGCAACCGAGGCCGACGACTTCGAACAGCATCGTGTACAGCACGGCCTTCTGGAACACGATCGGCTCCGTCCACCACGCGCCGATTTCGGTGAAGCCGCCGATCCCCGTCGTCGACCACGCGCACAGCCACGCCCCGAGGATGTAAAGCACGATCTTGACGCCGTACATCACGTGCATCACCAGGGGGGTGCCGAAGCCGTTCTCGGCGATGTGCCGCATCATCGGCACCACGCGTTCGGCGCGCGTGCCCTTGCGCCATTCGGCCATGTCGACGACGGGCAGATTGGGCTGGATGAACCCCATGGCGGCTCCTTCGCCTGACGGCAGCTGCTGGTGAGGAAAAAATACCTGTCGCGGGGTCGGCGCAACAGGCCACTGTCGACTGAGCGGGACGTCCGCGCGCGGTTCCGATCAGTGGGATCGGATTTCGCTTGGCGACCCCCGGGTGGGTTGCCGCGGCGCGCCGGCCCGGGGGATACGGCACCTCAGCGGAGGCCCGGCTGAACGTGAATGTTCAGCGTTTACACGGTGACCGGGGCGCTCGCCCATCGAGCGGCCGGGTCGCGCGGGTATGTCGGCGGGGATAGCGGGCGACCGAATGGGTGCAGCCGACTCTGCAGCCGTCGGCGCGCGTGTTCTTGGACAATCGGCCGCGCGCGGTGACAGCGTGTCTCCTGTGGCGTGCCCGCGTCAAGGGACACAGCACGACGAGTCGGCATTCGGGAAGGAACGCGAACGTGGGAACTGCCACCGTACGAATAGTCGATGGCCACAAGCGCTTTGATGCCGACAGCCACGCCCTGAGCGGTATCGACCTGACCGTCGAGGACAGCGACTTCCTGGCCATCCTGGGGCGCAGCGGCAGCGGCAAATCCACGCTGCTGCGGGTCATCGCCGGGCTGGAGAAGCTGACGCAGGGCTCCGTCGAATGGCCCGAGGCCGCGAACGGCGCCAGCGGCTCAGCCCGGCCACACACCGGCGTGGTGTTCCAACAGGCCCTGCTGTTCCCGTGGCTGACCGCGGGTGAGAACGTGACGATCGCCGGCCGATTCGCGGCGCACAAGGCGTCGTTTGAGCGCGAGTACGCCGAGGAGTTGCTGCGGCGATTCGACCTGGAACGGGTGGCCGACCGCTATCCCGACCAGCTGTCCGGCGGGCAGGCGCAGCGCGTCGCGATCATCCGCGCGGTCGCCACCCGGCCGCGGCTGTTGCTGCTGGACGAGCCGTTCAGCGCGCTGGACCCCGCCATCCGCGCCGACCTGCAGCTCTGGCTGGGCGGGCTGGCGGCCGAACTCGGGATCACCGTCGTCCTGGTCACCCACGACGTGGACGAGGCCCTGTTGCTGGCCAGCCGAGTCGTGCTGCTGGGTCCCGACGGCAGCATCCGCCGCGAGTGGCAACCGACCGTCGCCGCCGGCGTGCGCAGCGGCAACGAGCAGCTGCGACAGGAGATCCTGGACCATTACCGCCTGGTCGAGCAGTGACGGGCGGCCGGGTATCCCGCCGGACGCTACTGGCGGGCACGGCCGCGCTGGCCGCGGCGGGAGGGCTGGCCGGGGTCGCCGACCTCGCGCACGCCGCGAGCGTCGACCGGACCAACACCAGCGGGCAGCTCCGCATCGGCTACCTGCCGATCACCGACGCGGCGCCACTGCTGATCGCCCACGCGGCCGGCCTCTACCAGCCGGGGGTGGTGACTTCCGCACGGCCGGTGCTGTTCCGCAGCTGGGCATCGCTGGCGGAGGCGTTCGTCACCCGACAGGTCGACGCGGTGCACATGCTGATGCCGACCGCGATCCAGTTGCGTTTCCTGCTGCGCAGCCCGGTCCGGGTATTGAGCTGGAACCACACCAACGGTTCGGCATTGACCGTCGCGCCGCACGTCACCGATCTCGGACAGCTGGCCGGAACGCAGGTGGCGATACCGTTCTGGTGGTCGATCCACAACATCATTCTCCAGCAGCTGCTGCGCGCCCACGACCTGGTGCCGGTGGTCCGCCGCAGCGCCTCGCGCAGCGCGCGGACGGTCGAACTGATCGTCATGAGCCCCTCGGACATGGTGCCCGCGTTGGCCAACCGCTCGATCAGCGGCTACGTGGTCGCCGACCCGTTCAACGCGATGGCCCAGGTGCGCAAGATCGGTCGCATCCACACGTTCCTGGGCGACGTGTGGCGCGACCACGCCTGCTGCGTGGTGCTGGCCCACGACGACCTCATCGAGCACCGGCCCCAGGCGGCCGCCTCGCTGGTCAACTCGATCGTCGGTGCGCAGCAACGCATCAACGGCGACCGGCCGGCCGCCGCGGCGGCGTTGTCGACCGGGGCGTATCTGCCGCAACCCCTGCCCGCCATCAAGACCGCGCTGACCTACCGCCCGCAGGACTACCGGTTCCTGCACCCCGACTGGCAGCCGCAGCGATTGGGGTATCAGCCGTTCCCGTTCCCGAGCTTCACCCGACGGCTCGTGGAGGCCATGCACGACACCGTCGTCGACGGCGATCGGCGCTTCCTGGACGGGCTCGATGCCGCGACCGTGCACTCCGAACTGGTCGACGACACGTTCGTGCGGGCCGCGCTGCTCGCGCACGGCGGACCCGAAACCTTCGGCATCCCAGCCGATCTGACCCGAACTGAACAGGTGCAGCCGCGATGACCACCACCTCGATAACCGCAGAGTCCCAGGCCACCTCGGTGATCGGCCGCTGGTGGCCACCCGTCGTCGCGATCGGCTCCGCCGTCGCGCTGTGGTGGCTGGCGACTGCCGTGCTGGCCGCCCCGCAGTCGCTGCTGCGCGAGACGACGCCGCTGCGGACCGCCAAGTCGCTGGTCGATCTCTACAACCGCGGCGTGCTGCTGCCCGACGCCGGGGTCAGTCTGTGGCGGCTGCTGGTCGGGTTGCTCGTCGGCGCGGTCATCGGGATTCCTGCCGGGCTGCTGATCGGGTTGAACGACACCGCCGATCGCGCCACCCGCCCCGTGGTCCAGTTCCTGCGGATGATCTCGCCGCTGTCCTGGGCGCCGATCTCTGTGGCGCTGTTCGGGATCGGCAACGAGCCGGTGATCTTCCTGATCGCCGCGGCAGCGGTGTGGCCGATCCTGATCAACACCGCCGCCGGCGTGCACTCCATCGATCCCGGGTTTCTGCAGGTGGCGAAATCGTTCGGGGCCAGCCGGTTCGAGCAGCTCACCGTCGTGGTGCTGCCCGCGATCCGGGGCCACCTGCAGACCGGTCTGCGCGTCGCCCTGGGCATCGCGTGGGTGGTGCTCGTCCCCGCCGAAATGCTGGGCGTGCGTTCGGGTCTGGGCTATCAGATCCTCAACGCTCGCGACCAGTTGGCCTATGGCCAGGTGGTCGCCGTGATCGTGGTGATCGGCGTCATCGGCTACGTGCTGGACCTTGTCGCGCGCCGGGCGCTATCCGGGGCCCGCGCGGGGTAGGGCGCCACGCTCGGCGAAGCAGCAGGCGCGGCCGGCGCTGGCCGCTTCAGGCGACCGCGGCGGCGCCGGCCCGGGCCAACGGGTTCAGCTCACGGAACGGGTCGTCGGCGCGCACGGCCAGCAGGTCGCGCAGGATCGCTTCCAGGGCGTGCTGCGTGTCGTCGCGCACCGACGCCACCCACTTGTCCGCCGCCACCCGTTTCGGCTTCGCGGTGGCGATGGGCCTGCCGAAGCGCAGATACATCCGCTGCGGCCGGGGGATGAGCGTGGGCCCGATCCCGCGCATCAACGGCATGGCCATATCCGCGCTTCCGCTGAACTTCGTGCTGACGGCCAGGCTGAGCCGACCCAGCGTGCTGTCGCGGGTGACCAGGCTCTTGTAGACGTCGTCGCCGCCGACCAGCCCGACGGGGATGATCGGATACGCGTTCTCGACGGCGATGCGGGCGAATCCGGACCGGCCATACCAGTTCAGGGTGTATTCCTCGCCCTTGAACTTGGCGATCTCGCGGCCGCCGCCGGGGAACACCAGGATGGTCTCGTCGTGTCGCATCAGTTCGCGGGCGGTCTCCGGGGCGCCGATGACGCCGCCGTACGCGGCGATCAGGTCGCGGCCGAATCCCCGCTGCCGCGCGAACCTGCGATCAGCCAGCGGCCGTACCCGGGTGCCGATCGCGCGGCGCACGAAGTGCGGGATCAGCAACACCTCGCCGCCGACGAACTGAGTATGGTTGCCCACCAACAGGAACCGGCCGTCGGCGGGCAGCAACTCCAGGCCGCTGACGTAGGGGCGGGAGAAGTCGATCAGCGGCGCGATGCCGTCGTGAACGCGCTCCAGCGCAGCGCGCAACTTCTGCACTCGGGGCGGGTGGTTCTGCACGGCGTCGAGGTCAATGGGAATGGTCACGCGACCACAATACCAAACGAACTAGTTCGTATGGGGTATGATTCTGCTGTGCGTAGCACCAATGAACTGCGGGAGACGATCCTCGGCGCGGCACGCGAGGAGTTCGCCCAGTACGGACTGGCCGGCGCGCGCATCGACCGGATCGCCAAGGTGGCCAACGCCAGCAAGGAACGCCTCTACGCCCACTTCGGCGATAAGGAGAGCCTGTTTCGCAGCGTCGTGGCCGCCGACGCCGCCGAGTTCTTCGCCGCGGTCACCCTGCGCCCCGACGCCGTCCCGGAGTTCGTGGGCGACATCTACGACCTGGCCTGCCGGCGGCCCGAGCATTTGCGCATGATCACCTGGGCGAATCTGGAAGGTCTCGCCCTGAGTCCGCCGCCCGTCGACGATCCGGAATCGGCGGCGGCCCGGGACGTCCGCACCATCGAGGCCGCTCAGTCCGCCGGATACGTCGACCCGGCGTGGCAGCCGCTGGACCTGCTGGTGCTCCTGTTCGGCGTCGCCCTGGCCTGGGCGCAGTCGCTCCACCCGGACGCTGTCACCACCGACCCGGCGATCGTGGCCGCGCGGCGCGCGGCGGCGGTGGAGGCCGCGCGACGGATCGTTACGCCCGACCGGCAATAGCGCCCTGCGAATGACTTCGATGGGCTTGGTGCGCCGTCAGGGTTTCGAACCCCGGACCCGCTGATTAAGAGTCAGCTGCTCTACCAACTGAGCTAACGGCGCGTTAGACGGCCGAGACCGCGTACGCGAGGATAACAGGCGTTCTACCGGGGAGTGAAATCCCGGGATCCCCCCGCAACGGGCCGAGAACCGTGACCGATGCAACGCCATCGGAGCTGAAAATGCCAAACCCCCGCTGCGCGAGGATATTCGGTGGGCGGTGAGCCGGGCCCCCGAGCCATACGTCTGCCCGCTGGTAGGGCTGGGGCGGGTTTGTGTTGAGCCAGTTGGTTTCCGGGCCGGGCCGTTGACGGCGTCGATGCCCACGCTGCAGATGTCGCAGCCGGTCGCGGCGTCGACGCCGTCGCGATCCGCGACAGAAGGGGCCGAAAGCCGGCTGAATGGCCGAACTTCGCGCAGTGGAGCGGTTCCGGGCTGTGTTGGTTCGGCAAGCTCTCGTAACCCATTAGAATAAAACCAAGTTATTCGGGGTCACCGGGGACCAGCGTAAGCCCAATTTCTGAAAGGTAGCTTGATGACGCCTTTGCGCAGACCGCGATTATCGCTGGTAGTAGCGATGATCTTGGTAGCTGTGTTCGGCGCCGCCTGCAACGGTAGCAGCGGGCCCGCCCCGGTGAAGGCCATCACGGACAAGGGCACGCCGTTCGCCGATCTGCTGGTCCCGAAGCTCACCGCCTCGGTTGCCGACGGCGCCGTCGGTGTCACCGTGGACTCGCCCGTGACCGTCAGCGTCGCCGACGGCGTGTTGGCCTCGGTGACGATGGTCAACGACAACGGCAAGTCGATCAACGGCCAGCTCAGCCCCGACGGACTGCACTGGGCCACCACCGATCAGCTCGGTTACAACCGGCACTACACGTTGAGTGTGAAGGCGCTGGGCCTGGGCGGCGCGGCAACCCGGCAGATGACCTTCGCGACCAGTTCACCCGCGCACCTGACGATGCCCTATGTCAGCCCGAGCGAGGGCGAGGTCGTCGGCATCGGCCAGACGGTGGCGATCCGCTTCGACGAGAACATCGCGAACCGCATGGCGGCCCAGAAGGCCATCAACATCACCACCAATCCCCCCGTGGAGGGGGCGTTCTACTGGCTGAACAACCGCGAAGTTCGTTGGCGTCCAGAGCATTACTGGAAGCCGGGCACCACGATCGACGTGGCGGTCAACACCTACGGCGTCGACATGGGTGATGGCATGTTCGGCGAGGACAACGTAAAGACGCACTTCACCGTCGGCGACGAGATGATCGCCACGGCCGACGACAACACGAAGATGATTACCGTGCGCGTCAACGGCGAAGTCGTCAAGACCATGCCGACCTCGATGGGCAAGGACAGTACGCCGACGAACAACGGCGTCTACCTGGTCGGCGGGCGGTTCAAGCACATCATCATGGACTCCTCGACCTACGGCGTGCCGGTCAACTCGCCCAACGGATATCGCACCGACGTCGACTGGGCCACCCAGATTTCCTACAGCGGCATCTTCGTGCACTCCGCGCCGTGGTCGGTGGGTGCCCAGGGGCACTCCAACACCAGCCACGGGTGCCTGAATGTCAGCCCGAGCAACGCCGAGTGGTTCTACGACCACAGCAAGCGCGGCGACATCGTCGAGGTCATCAACACCGTGGGCGGCACCCTGCCCGGGACTGAAGGCCTGGGCGACTGGAACATCCCCTGGCCGCAGTGGAAAGCCGGCAACGCCGAGACCTGACGCGGGCGGGTCGCCACATCGCGCATGGTCCGACTATTAGTCACACCCAGCGTGCGTTGGTCGCTCGTCCGCGAGGGTTCGCAACTTGCGGGTCTGACGTGGGCTTTTCCTGAGAAGTTGAGCGTACGCGCGCGGGCGGACGCAACTACCAGACAATTGCGGCATTTGCCGCACTTTTCGGGGCCGCCCGCACTCGCCGGTCCACCCGCTCCCCACGGGTCTAGCAGCGCGATCGTCGAAGCCCGCGACACTTGAACGTCTGCGACGACACGCCGGGTAACGGCGTACTGGTTTAAGTCTCGCGTTCGCCACGGCCGCGCCCGCGGCCAAGCCGGCCAGGGATATTTCTCAGACACGCCCCGTACGCCGAGGGCGCCCAGCAGTGGTTGACCTCGTGATCTAGATCGATATCTAATAGTCTGACAAATCCCTCGGTTTGGCGGGTCGCGGGGGCGTGACCCGCCTAGGAGGCACCATGCACACGGATGACGTGATTCTGATCAGCGTGGACGATCACATCGCCGAACCGGCCGACATGTTCGAGGCCCACGTTCCGGCGAAGTACAAGCAGCTGGCGCCGCGGGTGGTGATCGAACCCGACGGGATTCAGCAGTGGTACTACGGTCAGGTCCGCGGGCGCAACATGGGCCTCAACGCCGTGGCCGGCAAGCCGCGCGAGATGTACAACGTCGACGCGTCCCGCTACGACGAGATGCGGCCGGGCTGCTTCAACGTCGACGAGCGAATCCGCGACATGAACGCCGGCGGGCAGCTCGCCGGCCTGAACTTCCCCAATTTCACCGGCTTTTCGGGCCAGGTTCTCAATCAGGGGCCGGACCGTGACGTCAACCTGGTGATGATCAAGGCCTACAACGACTGGCACGTCGACGAGTGGTGCGGTGCCTACCCCGGCCGCTTCATCCCGTGCGGCATCCTGCCGCTGTTCGACGTCCAGGAAGCGGCGAAGGAAGTAAAGAGGTTGGCGGACAAGGGCTGCCACGCCGTGACATTCTCGGAGAACCCCGAGGCGCTGAACATGCCCAGCATCCATACCAAGTACTGGTACCCGCTGTTCGAGGCGGTCTGCGAGAACAAGACCGTGCTGTGCACCCACGTCGGGTCCTCGTCACGCTCACCCATGGTCTCGATGGACGCCCCGGCCAGCGTGATGATGACGGCGTCGTCGATGATGAGCATGTTCACGTTCGTCGAGCTGATCTGGGCCGAATTCTGGGGCGACTTCCCCGAACTGAGGTTTTCGCTGACCGAGGGCGACGTCGGTTGGATGCCTTACTTCGTGTGGCGTGCCGAGCACGTGTTCAACCGGCATTCCGGCTGGACGCTGGCCAAGTTCCCGAAGGGCTACGACGGACCGTCGGACGTCTTCCGGCGGCACTTCTACACCTGCTTCATCAGCGACAAGGTCGGCGTTCAGAACATGGACTGGTTCAACGAGGACCACCTGTGCTGGGAGTCGGACTTCCCGCACTCCGACAGCAACTGGCCGTTCGCGCCCGAAGACGTTGTCGAGACCATGGGACACCTCGACGACGCGTTGATCCGCAAGATCACCCACGAAAATGCCATGGCCGCTTACTCGTTCGACCCCTTCAAGCACATCCCGAAGGACCATGCCCGGGCCGGTTATCTGCGGTCACAGGCACTCGACGTCGACGTGGTCACCCACGTCGGTCACCAGGCGAGTCAACGGGACCGCGATGCCTGGACCCGCATGACTCAGATGGCGTTGCAGTCGCAACTCACGGCGGAGCCTGCGGGAATCGCGGGCCGCGTGACCACCCTCGGCGACTGATCGTGGCCTTGGATGTGCTGGCACAGTTGCCCTTTGCCGATTGGCGGGTGCTGGAATTCTCGACCGGGATCGCGGTGTCCTACTGCGCCAAGCTCTTTGCCGACGCCGGTGCCGACGTGGTCAAGGTCGAGGCACCCGGGGGCGATCCGATGCGGCGCTGGCGGGCCTACGACAACGACGGCAACGCCGGCGGCGCCGGCGCGCTGTTCGCTTACCTTGCGCAGGGCAAGAAATCCGTCGTCGCCGAAAGGGGCTGCGCTCCTGCCGAACTCGTCGCCGGCGCCCACCTGATCCTGACGGACCTGACGACCGGACCCGCGTTGTCCGAACTGACCCGGAACGCACCCGCGGCCGTAGTCGTGGCGGTGACACCGTTCGGGACCACCGGTCCTTATGTTGATGCCGGCATCGACGTCAACGAGTTCATCCTGCAGGCGATGTGCGGCTCGACTTGGGGCCGCGGGTGGCCCGGCACCGAACCCGTCCAGGCGGGTGGGCGCATCGGCGAATGGCTGGCCGGGGTGTTCGCCGCCACGGTCGCCGCCGCCAGCGTGCGCGATACGCAGCGGACGGGCACGGGATCGGTGATCGACTTCTCCGTCTACGAGGCCATGGTGATCGGCTTCGGCGGGCTCGCGGCGATGACCGCCAGCGTCCTTCCCGACGACTCGGCAATGTCGCCAAGGACATTGGAGCTGCCGTCGATCGTGCCCACCGCGGACGGGCTGGTGGGATTCTGCACCATCACCGCCCAACAGTTCCAGGACTTCCTGGTGCTGATCGAGCGTCCTGACCTGCTCGACGACGCCGACCTCGCCTCCTGGGCGGGCCGCGCCAGGCGTCGCGACGAGTTCCTCGACATGGTGCATCGGTGGGCACGGCAGAAGTCCACCGCCGAGATCATCGAGATCGCGGTGGCGCTGCGAATCCCGGTGGCGCCCATCGCGACTCCGGAGACGGTGACGGCGATCGACCACTTCGTGTCACGCGGCGTGTTCGTGCCGTCGGAGCGCGGGGTGCTGCAGCCCCGGGTGCCGTATCGCAGTACCGGGCTGGCCACCCGCGGCGGCGGACTGCCGCCCGCGCTCGGTGCGGACACCGGCGCGGTCCGCTGGCCGGCGCTGGCATCCCCGTCATCGGATGGCGATCCCGCCCCGAAACAACTTCCCCTGCAGGGTGTTCGGGTGGCGGACTGCACCGCATTCTGGGCCGGTCCGTTGGCCACCGAGGTGCTGGCCGGGCTGGGTGCCGATGTCGTCAAGATCGAGGGTGTGCGCCGGCCGGACGGCATGCGATTCGCCGGCGCACCGCCGAGCTGGGACCGCTGGTGGGAATGGGGTCCGACGTTCCTGTGCAGCAACAGCAACAAGCGCGGCCTGACGCTCGAGCTCAGCGAGCCCGAGGGCCGGGAGCTGCTGCGCGAACTGATCGCGCGCAGCGACCTGCTCATCGAAAACTTCTCGCCTCGGGTCATGGCCAACTTCGGACTTAAGTGGGACGCGGTGCGATCGGCCAACCCGCGCGCCGTCATGGTCCGGATGCCCGCGTTCGGCCTGGACGGGCCCTGGCGCGACCGCGTCGGCTTCGCGCAGACGATGGAACAGGCGACCGGGATGGCCTGGATGACCGGTCACGCCGACGGGGACCCGATCCTGCCGCGCGGCGTCTGCGACCCGATCGCGGGGTTGCACGCCGCGTTCGCCGCGGTGGCCGCGCTGGTGGTGCGGGACCGCACCGACACGGGCATGCAGGTCGAGGCCACGATGGTGGAATCCGTGCTGAACGTGGCCGCCGAAATGGTGCTGGAGTATTCGCAGCACGGCATCGGGCTGCAACGCGACGGCAACCGCGGGCCCGGCGCCAGCCCGCAGGGCGTGTACCGGTGCCGGGGCGAGGACGCGTGGGTGGCCGTCGCGGTCTTCGACCACGCCTGGCCCGCGTTCTGCGCGGCCATCGAAGCGCCGGAGTTGGCCACCGACCCGGCTCTGGGGACCCACGCGGCACGCAGACGCCACGCCGACCATGTCGACAAGTTCGTCGCCAACTGGGCCGCGCACCGCATCCCGGCGGAAGCGGTTGCCGCACTGCGGGTTTGCGGAGTGGCCGCGGCCGAGGTGACAAAACAGGCGGACCTGCTCGACGACGGGCAACTGGTGGCGCGGGGCTTCTGGGAGACGGTCGAGCATCCTGTCGCCGGCACGTTCAGGTGCCTGGGCTTGCCGTTCACGATCGTCGGCCGGCCGCGCAACTGGGTGCGCACAGCGGCTCCGCTGCTCGGTGAGCACAATCGCGAGATCCTGACCGATCTGCTCGGCCTCTCCGAGGATCGGCTTGCTGCGCTGGAACACTCTGGCGTGATCGGCACGCGGCCGGCCGGGTTGTGAGGCGGGCGTGACAGTCACCCTGTGCATTCCACCGCGACCCGGTGAATTGTGCGCGCCCATCCGATTCCTGCTGCGGCATGAGTCGACGGTGATGGAACTGACGTCACGGCACCGGATCACCGGCGTCGAGTGGGACGCGGGCGAGCATGCGGTGGCAGTCCACATCGAGATCACCGACCCTGCTACGGCCCGGCCCATCGACGTGCGCTTCGACATCGTGCAGCCGGACCGCGAAACCTCCGATGCACGCAGCAAGAAGATCGGCACGATAGTCCGCGACGGTCAGTCCTTCGACGTCCTGGGCATCTACCTCGGTGTCGTGGCCGACGAGAACTGAACTCCCACAGTACGATCCAATCCGAAAGGCCACCGTGACCGCGACCAAGCGCACCGCAGCGATCGTCGGGGTGTACAACACCCGCCAGGCGCGCCGTCTCGACGGCGCCACCACCCACCGGCTGACGATCGAAGCGGTGCAGGGCGCGCTCGAGGATGCCGGGCTGGGCCTCGACGACGTCGACGGCATCAGCGCGGGAGCCGATTCCACCGCGTTGATCTACGACCTGCGCATCGGCCCCGCCTGGCAGGGCGTCAACTTCGGGTTGGGGATGGTGACGGAGGCGGCCACGGCGATCGAGAGCGGCATGGCCGAAGTCGTGGTGCTGGTTTCGGCGCAGGCCGGCGACTATCGCGACCACGCCGCGACCGCCCCCTGGACGCGCCCGGAGAACGAGTTCGTGGTGCCCTGGGGCATGTTCACCGCCGCCGAGTTCGCATTGATCGCGCGGCGCCACATGGAGGTCTACGGGACGACGCGGGAACAACTCTCGATCGTGGCGGCCACCATCCGCAACAACGGCTCTGCCAACCCGGAAGCCGTCTACTACCAACGCGGACCGTTTACTCCCGACGACATCACGGATTCCCGCATGATTGCCGATCCCTTCCATCTGCTGGACTGCGCCATGACCTCGGAGGGCGGATGCGCGCTGGTGCTAGCCGACGTCAATCGGGGGGACTTCGCCGCCGCGCCGGTGTACGTCCTGGGCGCCGGCGCGGACTTTCACGGACCGTCCTACAAGCACCCGCCCGCCTGGGACCTCACCGGCCGGCGCACCGACGACGCCAACGGGTATGTCGGACGGCGGGCCGCGGATCTGGCCTTTGCCCAGGCGGGCCTGGATCGGGACGCGGTCGACGTGCTCGAACTCTACGATCCGTTCTCCTTCGAGATCATTCGTCAAATTGAGGCGTTCAGGTTCTGCCCCGACGGCGAGGGCGGCCCCTTCGTCGCCGACGGGCACATCGCCCCGAACGGCAGCCACCCGGTCACGACCGACGGCGGCACGATGTCGTTCAGTCACGCCGGCCAGAACCCGCAGATGATGCAGCGCGCGATTCGGGCGGTGCAGCAACTGCGGGGCACGGCCGGTCCACTGCAGGTTCGGAACGCCCATGTTGCGCTGTGTAGCAATGGGGGGGCCGGAGCCCTGTTCACCACCGTCCTACTTCTGGGAGATCAGCCGCGATGAGTTCCGATCTGCTGCAACCACAGTCGGGTCCGCTGCCGCACAGCAGCACGCCGACCAGCGCCCCGTTCTGGGACGGGTGCCGCGAGGCGCAGCTGCGCTATCAGCGCTGCGCGGAATGCGGCGAGGCTAACTTCCCGCCGGTGGACACTTGCCGCTACTGCGTATCGGAGAGGCTGCAATGGCAGACCGGCCGGGGACGCGGCGAGATCTACAGCTGGACCGTCGTGCACCGGCCCGTCACCACCGCCTTCAGCGCGCCGTACGCTCCGGCCATCGTCACGCTGCACGAGGGGTACCAGATGTTGACCAACATCGTCGGCATCGTGCCCGCCGAGTTGCGGGTCGGGCTGCCGGTGCGGGTCGAATTCCACTCGGCGGGCGGCGATCTGGTCCTGCCCTACTTCACGGTCGCCTGAAAACGGCTGCCGTGAGCAACCGCAGGGCCCTGCACGGCCTGCCCGTCACCGCGTATCTGGTGCTGGGAATCCTCGCGACCAACGACGAGCAACTCACCGCCGGCGAGATCAAACTGCGCGCCGAGCTGTCGGTCGGTTACTTCTACTGGTCGCCGTCGGTCAGCCACGTTCGGCGGGAGCTCGCCCGGCTGCTCGAACGCGGTCTGGTCGCCGAGGCCACGGTCGAATCGGGCAAGCGCACGATCACCGTGTACGAGACGACGCCGGAGGGGCTGACGACGCTGCGACGCTGGGTCCAGGTGCTGCCCCACTCCGAGCAGGTCGTCGTCAAACACCCGGTGATTTTGCGGACGTGGTTGGCCCGTGACGGTGAACCCGAGCCGGTTCTCGAGGCGCTCGACCAGCACCTGGCGGCCACGCGGGCCCGCCTGGACGAGGCGCTGTGGTCGCGGCAGCGTTCCCAGGAGGTCGGCATCGCCGCGGACCCGAACCTGCGGTCCTCCTTCGCCGTTCTCAATTACTCGATCCGCGCCCTGTACGCGGAGATCTCAAACATTGCCCAGTTGCGCGACGAAATCGCCAGCGGCACAGAGCAAGACCCGGCACGGCGGGTGCGCCGGCCGAAGGGGCAACTGCGGCGCCGACGCGACCCCGGCGCGTAGTTCGGCCAGCCTAGACGCGCAGCACCGAGGCCAGGGCCGAGAGCGGGATGTGCGCCTGCACGGTCCCGCCGTCCATGGACCATTGCCTGGCCCCGGGCGTGAAGTCGATCGGCTCGTCATGAGCCACTGGATAGTCGGGCATGTAGATGATCAACTCGTCCGGAGTGATCGCCCATGCCCGATATGCGCCGGAGTACATTTTGTCGGGCGTCCAGCGGTCGACGAGGAACGGGTAGGTTCCCGGATCGTGCGGTGGCGGAGCCTGATTGAGCGCGGTTTCGACGAACGGCTGGGCCAGCGGCGGTATGACGGCCAGGGGGTTGCCGTTGGTCAGATCAGCCAGCTGAACGCGCCTGCCGCCGGCCATGTCGAACGTGAAGGTGCGGTAGGCGTTGTTGGGTGGCGGCCCGTCGGCGTGGTAGTCCTCGTGGAACACGGCGCTGAGCAGGTTCCCGTGGTGGAAGATCTCGTAGTTCTCCTCACCGAAGCTGTCGGCGGCCATGAGCCCGTTGGCGTTTCGCCAGTTGTTGACCAGGGTGCGCAGGTAGTCGCGCACCACGGGGCCCGCTGTGGGGTTGTCGACGAGTTCGCCGGGCACGGCGACTTTGATGTCGCGGACGGCGTTGCGTTCGGAGGTGACCGACGTGTGGCAGTACTGGCCGTCCCAGTTGCCGCCGAGTTCACCGCAGAACGACGGCGCGGTTGCGTGCGCGAGGGCGGTGTCGGATACCTGAGCCAGTCCGGCCGTCACGACAAGGATCGCTGTGGCGGTGAATCTGCTGATCGACTTCGGTCTTTTTATCGACATGAGATGCTCCGAGCGCTCAGAGAAGCTGGACTTTGCTTGCCCGCCAACGGCCGTCGACCTTGTCCATGGTCACTTTGATGCGGCTGCGGTCGATGCGCGGATCGGGCACCGCCACGTTGGTGACGGTCTGGTCGATGAACAGCAGCACGACAACCTTGCCCGTCGACTGGGTTTGAATCGCCGAATCCACCACGACCCCGTGCGCGGTGGCCTTGTTGTCGATCAGCAACTGCCGAAGCTGCACGCTGGACTGGGTGTACATGTCCTTGAACTCGCCCGTCGCTCCGTCGAGCACCGCCCGGAAGTTCTGGTCGACGTTGTTGGAGTCGATGCTCGTCAGCACGCCCGCGTAGGCAATGGCCGCCTGTCGCGCCTGCTCGCCGGCCTGGTCCAGCTGATGCTGTCGCCACTGCTGCCACCCGAGGAATCCCGAAACCGCAAGTGAGGCAATGAGCAGCACCAGGATGGCGTTGCGACGCAGATGCCCGACCAACGACCCGAGCCGGCGCCTGGCATTGCCGCCTCCGGCCTTTACCTTGTCGCGCTTGGTTTTGCCGCGCCCCCGCAGCAGCGGCTTATCGTCTTCGTCTTCGTCGGCCTCGAGGTCGGCATCGTCGACGTCGGCCTCGGCGAGCTCCGTGTCGGGCTCGTCAAGTTCCGCGTCGAGGACCTTCTCGGTCGTGGTGGTCATGGTCATCTCCTTGCGCTAAAGGGATAGGTCTCAGTGCGGCGGTTCGATTGGCAGGGCCGGGCCGCCATACGGGGTGGGGATCGTGAAGCGGCCGCGCGGGGTTGGATCGGTACGGCGGCCCAGGTCGGCGCCCGGCGGGGGACCGGCGGTGTCGTCGCCGCCGGGGCGCGGCGCGTTCTTGGCGCCCCGGATCAAGACTCCGGGGTCATCGTCGCGGCAGTAGGTGTACATGAACGGCTCGTAGTAGTCC
Organism: Mycobacterium sp. NGS68; assembly: GCF_059812195.1. Lineage (NCBI taxonomy): Bacteria > Bacillati > Actinomycetota > Actinomycetes > Mycobacteriales > Mycobacteriaceae > Mycobacterium > Mycobacterium sp. NGS68. The sequence continues at coordinate 243,474 of NZ_JCALCE010000002.1, forward strand.
GCCGACGAGGGGGGATGCATTGGAGTTCCGTAGCTGCACGCGTAACGCGGGTAGAGTTCGGCGGTCGCCCACACGCCATGGTCGTGAAAGGCACTGGCGACCGCATCCAGCACCGACCCGCGGTGAGTGGGAAACAGCGCATTGAGCGCAGGTACCCGCAAGTAGAGCAGCTGCGACATGGTGGCCAGGCTGCCCAGCAACTGCACCATGGTCTCGGAATTGTCGGCGAACAAATTGTCGACGGCCGAAAGCGTGCCCGGTGCCTGTTCGGTCAGATCCCGGTAGCCGCCGCGCATCCGGGACACACCGGCCAGGGTTTTGTTGAGATCCACGGTGGCCGCGGCCAACCCGGCGTTCTTGTCGGCGGCCAGCGTTAGCACCACCCGGCTCGTCCTGAGGATGCTGGTGGTTTGGGGTAGCACCGAGTCAAGGGTCGACAGCAGCATCGTGCCGCCATCGACGATCGCGGCCAACTTGCGCGGCCCCTCCTTGGTCATGCTCAGTTCTTTCTTGATCAGTTCGACCTTGTGCGGATCGACCTGCGCCAGCAGCCCATCGGCGTCGCCGAGCAACTGCGCCAAGCTAATCGGCACGCCCGTGCGATCCAGCCCGATGAAGCTGCCGTCGCGCAGATAGGGCCCGGCGTCGGACTCGGCCTCGAAATTGATGTACTGCTCCCCGGCTGGGGAGAGCGCGGACACGTGGGCCGTGCTGTTGGCGGGAACCTTTGCGTTCGACGAGATGCTGGCGATGGCATTGACGCCCCGGTCGGTGATCTGCAACGACTCCACGCGCCCGATGCGCACGCCGCGTAACGCGACGTCCTGATTGGGCAGCAGGCCACCGGATTCCGGGAGCTGCACGGTCACCCGGAACGACGACGCGAACGGCGTCACCCGCAGCGCGCCGATCAGCAGGTATGCCACCGCGACGACCAGGGTGAGCACGAGTCCGGCCACCGACAGCCAGACCTGGCGCCGGTGCGCGGCGCGCACCGCGCGGACGACTCCGTTGGCGACCGGGCGGATCATGGCGTCGGTCCCGGGGCGGCAGGAGGGGGACCGGGCGGTGTGGTGGGCGCACCGATGATGACGCCGCCCGGGACGTTCGGGTCCGGCATCACCGGCAATTGCGGCGACTCCGGACCCCGCCCGACCACCCGCTCCTGCAGGCGGAACAGCGTGTACTTCAGCGATCCGACCAGCTCGTTCCAGGTGTAGCGGCGCGGCCCGTGCATTCCGCGGTCACCGGGGAACCCGATGTCGGGTATCGATCCCAATATCAGCTGGTCGACACCGACGTGCACGGAAATCGAGTTGCCCGCAGTGGATTTGATCAGCGGAGGCAGCAGCCGGTTGACGGCCACCCAACTTGTGTCCGGGCTCACCGCGACGTCGTTGGCGGCGCCGGCGATGGTGTTCAGGTCACGAATGATGCTGCGACCGCTGGTGTCAGTTCCTCCCAGCGACGGGAACCTGGCCAGCATCCGGCTGGTGGCGCCGACCTGCACCACCAGGTTGGCAAGTTGGGTTGTGTTGGCGGACAACGCATTGGTGGCGGGGTTGGCCGCCGCCATCAGATCGGTGATGGCCTGGTTCTTGGCGTCGAGCTGCTGGCTCAGCCGCGACAACTCGGTCAGCGCGTCCGATATCTGCCTCGACCGGGCGTTCATCTTGCCCAGCAGTTCGTTGGACTTGCCGATCAGCTGTCCGAACGCCTGTCCCTCGTCGCCGGTGGCCCTGCCGAAACCGTTGATGATGTTGGTGAAATTGCGCACCGCGCCGCCGTTGACCAGGATCGCCGCCGAGCTCAGCACCGATTCGACGGTCGCGGCCGCGGCCGTGGAGTCCAGCCCGATGGTGTCGCCGTTCTTCAGCAGCGGCGCGTTCTCACCAGCGTCGGCCGGCGGGCGCAATGCCACGAACACGTCGCCCAGCGGTGTGGCGGTGCGCAATTCAGCGCTGCTGCCGCGCGGCAAGACGACTCCGTCGCGGATCCGCAATGTGGTGACCGCGGTGTAGTTGCGGGCCTCCATCGATTCGACCTGACCCACATCGGCGCCGGAGAGTTTGACCTTCGCGTTCATCGGCAGGTTCAGCGCGTTGGCGAAGATCGCCGTCAACAGGAATCCGCCCGAACCCATCTCCGGGGCCGGGAGGGGGAGGCTGGCAAGACCATTCGTGCCGCAACCGGAGCACAGGACCGCTGTTGCCGCCACAGCGACGGCTGCCTTGTAGGGTCTGCGCATCATTTCTGGCCCATCGCCGCTAAGCCGTCGAGTACGTAGGTCAGCCCGAAATCGGGTCCGAAATCCTGCATCGTTCCGGTGCTGCAGCCCAGTTGCCGCAGACCCATCAGGTTGCAGACCTCCTTGGTCAGCTGGTTGTCGAAGATCAGCCGGTCGGTGAGGAAATGCGCTCGCACCGCGCCGTTTTCGCGATCGATCATGTTGTAGGCGTTGTCGGCCACCAACGGGGCCAGGTCGAGTAGCTCGGCGAGGTCGCGCCGCTGCTCATTCACCGACCTCAGCAGCTTGTTGCCGCCGAGCGCGGTGTTCTTGATCTTGTCGCGATTGGCCTCGATCAGGTTGCCGGCGCGTTGCACCAGTTCGTCGAGCTTGCGCCCGGTGCTGCCGCCGCCCAGATTCTCGTCGCCCAGGATGACGCTGAGTTGGTGGATGGTGGAGGCGAATTCGCGTAGCTTGGCGTCGTTTGCTGCGGCCGCCTCGAACAGTGAGCTGACGTTCTTGATGATCGTGGTGATCTGTTCGCGGGAATGGGCACCGCCGTCGCCGCTCAACTGCAGCGCTTTGGATAGCTCGCCCAGGGCCTTCTTGATCTTCGCGCCGTTGCCGTTGACCACCTCGGCGCCACCGTTGAGGACGTCGGCGATGGGGCCGCCGCCGCGCCCGTCGCCCTCCAGGGATTTGGTCACCCTATCGAGAACGGCCAGCACGCGGCTGAATTCGACGGGTGTCCTAGTGCGCGTCAGGCCGATGGTGTCGTGGTTCTGCATGGCCGCCCCGCCACGGTAGGGCGGCGTGAGCTCAATCTGGCGGTCCGTGAGTATCGAGGTCGATACGGTGACGGCCTGCGCATTCGCCGGAATCTTGACGTTGCGGTCGACGGTGAACTGAACCTCGACGTAAGCGCCCCGGGCGGTGATCTTGGTGATCTTGCCGACCGGCATGCCCAGGACCGCCACCACGTTGCCCTCGTATAAGCCAGAGGCGCTGTCGAACTGGGCCGTCAATGTCATCGGATCTTCGCCGCGGCCCATCACCCACCAGCCGATGCCGACCGCGGCGAGCACCGACGCCACAGCGGCGGTGATGGCAACCGCCTTGGCGCCGAGCCTCTCGTGGATGCCACTCATTTGCAGTCCTTGAAGTACTGGATCATCCCGAATTGCTTTGCCCGGCCGCTCAATGCGCACATCCAGGAGTCGATGAGCAGGCCGTTGGGGGCGTTGAAGCTGACCGCGTTGGCGTCGCCGGTGAGGTTGGCGGCTTCGCGGAAGAAGACCACACTGACTTGCATCAGGTTGCGCAGCAGGTCGTCGTGTGACGCCATCATGCCGGTGAACTCGCGCATGTCGCTGAGCAGCGTGTCCAGACCCGAGCGGTCGTTGACCACGATCTGGCTCATGGTGTCGACGAGATTGGTCAGCGACTGCATCATGGCGTGGAAAACGGCACGCCGCGCGACGAATTGGCCCAGCAGATCCTGCGCCTGGTTGATCAGAGTTCCCAGGCCGGCCTGTTGGCTGTGCAGCGTGTTGGTGACTTGTTCGGCGCCCCTGAGCAACTGGCCCAGCTGGTCGCGGCGGCTGGCGATGATCGACGACAGCGAGTCGACGTTTGCCATGGCCTGCGGGACGACTCCGGGCAGCCTCTTGATCTGCTGACCCAGCACGGTCAGTGACTGGGCGAACCGGTCGGAGTCGACCTGTTCGAAAGTGGTTGTCGCGTCTTGCAATGCGGCCTGCAGGTCGTAGGGGACCTGGGTGTGCGCCAGATCGAAGGTGCCGTTGGGCAGGGATCCCGGACCCTCGGGCTCGAGGGCGAGATAGCGCGAACCGAGGATGGTGGTGACCCTGATCGACGCCTTGGAATTCTTGCCCAGCGCCACATTGTCGCGGATCTTCAAACCCGCCTCGACGTGGTCGCCGGCGAGCTTGATGCTGGTGACCTCACCGACCGCGATGCCGGCCACCGTGATCGGGTTTCCCGCCTTGAGCGACGCGGCCTGCAGGAACTCCGCCGTGTAGTGCTTGTAACCGGCGCCGACCATGTGGGCGACCAACAGGCATCCGATCAACACCGCAACCACCGCGACCGCGATCGTTCCGAGCCACGTTTTGTTGTAGCTCTCCAGCGGGCGCTGCTTCAGGCGTTCCCACCTGGATGACTCAGCCATCGCCCGTATTCCTGCATCTCGCCGTGTACTTCGCCTTGTTGCCAGGGGTGGCGGCGTTGACGATGATGGGCACGACGTCGTTGAGACCTGGGAAGAAGCCGAATACGTTCACGTCGCACAGGTAAGCATTGCCGTACGAGCCCGAGTTGCCAACGCGTGCGAGCCCTTTCAACAGCAACGGAACGTTGTCGCCGAAGAAGGCCACCTGGGGTTCCACATCGAGGATGTGCCGAGCGACACCGGGTCGGCGGTCGATGAATTCGCGAAGCGCCGGATAATCTTCGCGGGCGGCCTTGGACAGCTGGATCATCACCCGGGACAGCGACCCCATCGACGCCACCAGTTCGGGCCGTCGCTGGTTCAGCGCCGCTACCACGCCACGGGTTTGCTCGATGACGCCGTCGAGATTCTGGTTCTGGTTGGCGAGGTTGGTGATCACCGTATTGAGGTTGGTGATCACATTGCCCAGCGCTTGATCTCTGCCGGCGAAAGTTTCCGTGATCGTTGATGTTTGGCTGATAAGCGTGGCAAGCGAGGAGGTGTCGCCCTGCAGGGACTCGATGACGCCCTTGGTGAGGTTGTCGGCATCGCGCGGGTTCAGCAGGCTGAACAGCGGCTCGTAGCCGTTGAGCAGGGCGGTGACATCGAAGGACGGGTCGGTGCGCTCCAGCGGGATGACGCTGCCCGGCGCTAACAGGCTCTGGCTGCCTTCGTTACCGAGGGACAGGCCGAGGTACCGCTGACCGACGATGTTCTGGTAGGTGACCGATGCGACGGTGTTGCCGTACAGGTGCTGTCCCTGCTGTACGACAAACGAGACCTTCGCGAGTTTGCCGTCGAGTTCGACCTTTTCGACCCGACCCACCCGCACCCCCGCCATGCGGACGTCGTCGCCGTCGCGCAGGCCGTAGACGTCGGTGAACATCGCGGTGTAGGGCGCCGTCGTGCCCGAAACGTCGCGGCGCAGGCTGACATAGACCAGCCAGGTGAGCGTCAGCGCGACGACCATGAAGAGCGTCAGACCGATGAGCGGGCCGCGAAAATTTCTCACTTCGCCCCTCCGCCCTGGGGCACGATCGACACCGTCGTTCCGCGGGCGACCGGACCCAACAACAGTTCGGTCGCGGGACTGGCCGGTCGTCCGGCGATCGCGCTCAACACGTCCCGCTCGTACTGACTACCGACCGGGCCGACGTTGCCGCCGAACGACGACGGATGCGTGTAGGAGCCGGGGACCGATCCCGCAGCCGGCGGCCTCAGCAGCGGTGCCGGTGGGAACGGTGTATGCGCGGGCGGTCCGGTCGGATTGTCGGGGTTGGAGCTTTCCGGCACGGGTGGCAGCGGCGGAATGAACATGGGCAGTGGCGGATTCGGATCGTTCAGGTTGGGCGGCCCGTTGATCAGGGGCGGGCCCACGGCGATGAGGTTTCCATCCGGCCCGACGACCGTTCCCGGCGGCGGTGCCAGCGATTTGGGCGGCTGATAGTTCTGCGGCAGCAGCTGTTCGGGCAGGGACGGCTTGTTCGGGTACAGCGGTGCGGTGTAGCAGCTGGGGCCCTTCAGTTCGCCGTAGTGCGGGCAGTCGGCGCGGGTGTAGGGATAGGTCTGGGTGAACGCGATCCTGGCGCGCATGTTGCCGACCCCGAGTTCGGGTATCCAGACTTCCTGCATGAACTTGCTGGCCAGGTTGTCCAGTTTGACGATGGCGGGCACGAAGTTGTTCGACTTCATGGCCAGCACGCCCAAGGTGGGCGTGAGGTCGCTCGATATCCGGATGAGCTGATCCATGTGGTTGCTGAACGAGCCGTGGACGGTGCCCAGCGTGTCCTGACCGCCGGAGAGCAGCGTGGACAGCTGCGCACGGGTCTCGGCGAACGTCCGCATCGGCTCGACGGCCTGATGCAACGCGTCGAGCAGATCGGGTGCGGTTGCCCGCAACCCGTGGGTGGCGTCGAGCAGGGCTGAGACGGTCGACGGTCCCGCGTCGGTGCTGACGAGCGAGTTGAGTTGATCCAGTGCACGATTGAGCTGGGCCGCGCTCGTCAACAGCTTGGAGCGCCGATTGTCGGTCGCGGCCGCCAGCGCGGCGAGAATGCCGACGGACCTGTCTTCCCGTCCGCGCCCCGCGGCGGCCAGCAGGTCACGCAGTTTGCTCACGGTGGTCTGGAACAGCACGGTCGGCAACCGGGTGTCTTCGGGAATGTGCGCGCCCGGGCCGATGATTCGCCCAGGGCCGGCACCCACCAGCTGGACGGAGGACACCGCGAACACGTTGCTGGGCACCACGCGGGCGGTCACCGAAGCCGGAATCGACTTGGCGTATTCGGTTTTGAGGTTGATGTGGACGTAGTTGGGCTTTCCGTGGGTTGCCGGCACCACGTCGTCGACCATGCCCACGAGCACCCCGTGGTATTTGACGTCGGACTTCTGCGGCAGGCCGTCGCCCACGTTGACCAGGTCGGCCACCACCCGCACGTAGTTGTCCAGTCGGCCGGTCGATTTGAGCAACAGCCCCCCGGTGAGCACGACCAGCACCACCATGACCGCCGCCCCGATGCCGAGCAGTTGCCGGTCCGAGGCACCACGCCCGTCGGTCTCGAATGAGTTGGGCATCAGCGCATCACCTAGCCACCGAACCTTGCGCCGGCGTCCACTCCCCACAACGCCATGGTGAGCAGCATGTTCACCATGATCACGACCGTGATGCTGGCCCGCATGCCGTGTCCTGCGGCCACCCCCACGCCCTCTGGGCCGCCGCTTGCGTAGAACCCGTAGTAGCACTGGATCGTTGAGGCGATCCAGACGAAGATGATCGCCTTGAATAGCGAATAAACGATGTCCTGACCGGCCAGCATCAGCGAGAAGTAGTGCAGGTATGACCCGGTGGAGCCGCCGCTGCTGATCTGCACCACCACCTGCGTGGTCAAATAGCCGATGGCCAGGCACGCGGCGTAGAGCGGGACCATCGCAATCACCGAGGCGATGAGCCGAGTGGTCACCAGATACGGAATCGGCCGGATCGCAATCGAATCCAGCGCATCGATCTCCTCGGCGATCCGCATCGAACCCAACTGCGCGGTGAACCGGCAGCCGCCCTGCATCGCGAACGCCATCGAGGCCATCAGCGGGGCCAGTTCGCGGGTGTTGACCAACGACGAGACGAACCCGGTGGCCGGACCCAGACCGAGCAGGTCGAGGAAGTTGTAGCCCTCGATGCCGACCAATGCGCCGACCGTCATACCCAACACCACGGCCACACCTGCGATCCCGCCCCCGACCACGATCGAGCCGTTGCCCCAGGTGATATTCGACAGCAACCGCAGGAATTCCGTGCGGTACTGGCGGACCGCGATCGGGATCCCGGCCAGCGCGCGGACGAAGAACACCAGCAGATGACCGAGCCGCCGGATCGGCACGGCACCGCGGCGCGCCACCCGCACGGCCCGGGTCGTGATGGGGGAGAAGGGCAAATAGCGCGCCGCCGTCGTCATCGCTACAGTCCCTGCCTGGGCACCAGCATGATGTAGAGCTGGCTGATGGCGACGTTGACGATCATCAGTAGCAATATCGCTTCGACGACGGCCGCGTTAACAGAGTTGGCCACCCCCGTCGGGCCACCGACGGTGGACAAGCCCTTCTGCGCCGACACCACCGCCACGATGGCGCCGAAGATGATCGCCTTGCCCAGCGCCAGGATCATGTCGTCGGTGGTCGCGAACGACGCGAAGGTCGCGACGAAGCTGCCCGGCGCGCCGTTCTGGAAGTACACGTTGAACATGTAGCTCGCGAAGAAGCCGACGAAGCACACGACTCCGGTGAGCGCAACGCCGATCATGATTGCGGCCGCGAATCGCGGCACCACCAGGCGGCGGATCACCGACACACCCATCACTTCCATGGCGTCGGTTTCTTCACGCATGGTTCGCGAACCCAGGTCGGCCGTGATCGCCGATCCGACGGCGGACGCCATCAGCACCGCGGCCACCAGCGAGGCGCCCTGACGGATGACCGCGAGCCCGCTGGCCGCGCCGGCCAGCGAAGTGGCGCCGACCTGGCCGGCCAGCAGCGCGAACTGGATCGACAGGGTGACGCTGATCGGCAGGGACACCAGGATCGTCGGCAACACCGCGGTGCCGGCCATGAAGGCGCCCTGCCGAACGAACTCCTGCCACTGGAATCGGCCCGTGAACAGGTCGACGAAGAAGTATTGAACGGTGCGTACACCCATGACGAATTGCTCGCCGACCGTCGTCAGCGAAGCGCCCGGGTGACGCCTGACGTATCCGACGGACCAATCCCGAATGGCTCCCAGGCCGTCTTCCGCGCTGACCTGCTGCGCGGTCAAGGAGCCACCCAGAGTTGACATAGCAAACTAATTCCACTAGTCATGCGCACCAGCAGCCGCCGTCATCGGCGCTCTCCCCACCACTAGGTCCTGAGGGCCGAGCAAAGAGGGATGGGTGCCTTAAGAGGCTATCTTGGTTAAGATAGCGTCATCAGGATCCGCGATTGCGCAGCTCATAGGGTACGCGGTAACACGCTAGCCTAGTTGATAGCCACTTTCAATAGTGTAGAGTCACTCACCTGCGAGCGTCACGGCATGGCACGATTGCGTCGAGATGTCAGATTGACGGGAATGACGACATGGCCTCAGCAAACAGCGGTTCGCTGCGAGACCGACGCCGCGCTGAGCTGCTTTCCGAGATCCAGCGCGCCGCGCACCAGCTTTTCGCCGAGCGCGGGTTTGCCACCGTGACGACCGAAGACATCGCCGCGGCGGCCGGAATCTCGATCAGTACCTACTTCCGGTATGCGCCCACCAAGGAGGGCCTGCTGGTCGATCCGGTGCGCAAGGCGATCAGCGAACTCGTCACGGCGTACAGCGCCCGACCGGCGAGCGAATCGGCCGTCGACGCGTTGATTGAGATCTTCATCATCTCCGCCCGCGACGCGAGCCAGCTCAATCTCGACACCTGGCACCAAGCGGTCTTGACTGCGCCGCACCTGTTGAGCAAATCATCGCTGGTAAGCGATGACGACCAGCACAGGTTCATCGAGCACGTGGCCAACCGGATGGGCGTCGATCCCGCAGCCGACATCCGGCCTGCGCTGTTGGTCCATACAGCAATGGCCACAGTCAAATTCGTGCTTGACCGCTGGCTGACCGGGACGAGCGACCCCGTCCCGCCGCTCTATGTGCAGATGGAGGAGGCGCTACGTATCACCCTCGCGGGGTTCAACTAGCAAAGCCCGGATGCTAACTGCCGGTCTGGTCGTCCAGCGTCGCGCCCGCGGCGTTGGTCCGCACAGACTCGATGCCTTTCTCGGCCGCAGCCTTGGAGGAGTAGCCCTGCCCGGTCGCGATGATCTCCCCGTTGGGAGCCTTCAGCCGGAACCGGAACTCTCCCTGCGAATCTTTGTAGAGTTCGAACTTGCCTGCCATATCGGTCTCCTTTGATCGCTGGCGACCCCGGATTCACCGTAGCCCGGCATTAAGCTGACGCCTATACGCCAAGAGGAGTAAGCCCATGATCGACCTGTTGCCTGACGTGCCAGACGGGGTGGTCGGGATTCGAGTGTCCGGTCGCCTTGCCGGTGACGAGCTACGCGAGATCAAGCCCGCCATCGAGAAGCTCATGACATCCGGCGAGGAGATCAGGATCGTCGAGGTCATCGCGCCCGACTACGAGGGGTTCGGGCCGGGTGGACTGGCCGAAGACGTGAAGCTCGGCTTGGGCGTATTCCGCCATCATTCGGCATTCAAGCGAATCGCCGTGGTTTCGGACAAGGAATGGGTCAGACACACGCTGCATGCCCTGGCGTGGATGATCCCCGGCGAGTTCGCCCTATTCGGCCTCGACGAACTCGAGCGCGCGAAACAGTGGGCCGCCGGCTAGCGGCTTGCTACCGCAGAGACGCAAAAGCACCCGACACGCTGGGCGTGTGGGTGCTCCGCGTCTGCTCGCGCAGTTGGGGTGGCTGACGGGGCTCGAACCCGCGACATCCAGGATCACAACCTGGTGCTCTACCAGCTGAACTACAGCCACCATGGCCGGGCGTAGGCGCGGCGACGTCGATACTAGCCGTTCGGTGCCTCGTCGGCCGAATCGTTTGTGTCCAGCGCGTGCGCGCCGCCCTGAATTTCAGCCGCCACCATCGCGATTTCGCTGGTAGACGGCCCCGGAGGGGGCACGAACGCGGTGCGCCGGTAGAACTGCAGTTCGCGGATGGACTCGTGAATGTCGGCGAGGGCGCGGTGCGCGAGACCCTTGGCCGGCTGGCCGAAGTAGATGCGCGGGTACCAACGCCGGCAGAGCTCCTTGATGGAGCTGACGTCGATCATCCGGTAGTGCAGGAACGAGTCCAGTTTGGGCATGTCTCGGGCGATGAACGACCGGTCGGTGGCGATCGAATTGCCCGCCAGCGGCGCCGTCTTGGGCTGCTTGACGTGCTCGCCGATGTAATCGAGCACCATCGTCTCGGCTGTCGCCAGGTCGACGGTCGATGCCCTGACCTCGTGGATCAGCCCCGAGCGCGAGTGCATCTCGGCGACTACGTCGATCATCGAGGTCAGCGCGGCGTCCTCGGCGTGAATCACCACATCGATCCCGTCGCCCAGAATGTTCAGGTCCGCGTCGGTGACCAGCGCCGCGATCTCGATCAGCTTGTCGTTGCCCAGGTCCAAACCGGTCATCTCGCAGTCGATCCACACCATTTCGTCGCGCACAGCGCTCAACAGTAGGCCCACTCCGGCCCGTGCCCCTGCGTCCCCCTACGAAGTAGGGTGATGTTTTGCCGTTCTTGATGGGACAACTCGGGAAGAGGGAGGCGGCACGATGAGCACCGAATCGTCGGGGACCCCAGCGGAACGGATCGCGGCCGGATACGCCGTATCGGGGCAGGCCCTGGAGCTAGGCACCGTCGTCGTGGACGGCCAGGCCGATCCGGGCGCCCAGATCCGCATCCCGCTTGCCACCATCAACAGGCACGGGCTGGTGGCGGGGGCGACCGGAACGGGCAAGACAAAGACGCTGCAGCTGATCGCCGAGCAGCTCAGCGCCGCCGGTGTGGCGGTGCTGATGGCCGACGTGAAAGGCGACCTGTCCGGCCTGGCCCGCCCGGGGGAGGCCAACGACAAGACCGCCGCGCGCGCCAAGGACACCGGGGACGATTGGACGCCGACGGATTTTCCGGTGGAGTACCTGTCGCTGGGCACCGACGGTGTCGGCGTGCCGGTACGGGCGACCATCTCCAGCTTCGGTCCGATCCTGCTGTCAAAGGTGTTGGGGCTCAATACCACTCAGGAATCGACGCTGGGCCTGATCTTCCACTGGGCCGACCAGCGCGGCCTTCCGCTGCTGGACCTCAAGGATCTACGCGAGGTCATCAGCCACCTGACCAGTGACGAGGGCAAGGCCGAGCTGAAAAACCTTGGCGGAGTGTCGGCTACGACCGCCGGAGTGATCCTGCGGACGTTGGTCAACCTGGAAGCCGAGGGCGCCGACACCTTCTTCGGCGAGCCCGAGCTCGACCCGCACGACCTGCTGCGCGTCGACAACCAAGGCCGCGGCATCATCACGCTGCTCGAGTTCAGCGGCCAGACGTTGCGACCGGTGATGTTCTCCACCTTCCTGATGTGGGTGCTGGCCGACCTGTTCCAGCACCTGCCGGAGGTGGGCGACGTGGACAAGCCCAAGCTGGTGTTCTTCTTCGACGAGGCGCACCTGCTGTTCGCCGACGCGTCCAAGGCATTCCTCGAACAGGTCGAGCAGACCGTCAAGCTGATCCGTTCCAAGGGCGTCGGGGTGTTCTTCTGCACCCAGCTGCCCACCGATCTGCCCAATGACGTGCTGTCCCAGCTGGGCGCCCGGGTTCAGCACGCGTTGCGGGCGTTCACCCCCGACGACCAGAAGGCGCTGAGCAAGACGGTGCGCACCTATCCGAAAACCGATGTCTACGACCTGGAGTCGGCGCTGACGTCGTTGGGCATCGGCGAGGCCGTGGTCACGGTGCTGTCGGAGAAGGGGGCGCCGACGCCGGTCGCGTGGACCCGGATGCGGGTGCCTCGGTCGCTGATGGCCGCGATCGGCACCGACGCCGTCGGCGCGGCGGCCCAGGCCAGCCCGCTGCACGGCAAGTACGGCGAGAGCATCGACCGGGATTCGGCGTACGAGATGCTGCGGGCCAAGATGGCTGCCGGACCGCCGTCGTCGGAGCAGGGTGGCGACTCTGCACCGCTGCCGGGCGACTCCGACGTTCCGCCGATGCCGGCGCCCGCCGGGAAGAAGGACCCGGCCTGGTGGCAAGAGGTACTGAAGAACCCGACCGTCAAGAGTGCCATCAACACCAGCGTGCGCGAGATCACCCGCGATCTCTTGGGCACCGGGCGCCGCCGCCGGAAGTGAGTTACCCGCCGAGCTTCTTGTAGAAGGTGCCCACGATCGGCGCGACGATCGCCCGTGGGGCGTACCCGCTGGCCACCGACATCGCCTTCGACGTCAGTCCGGGAACGACGCGCATCTTGTTGCGCGCCAACGCGTCCAGCGACACCTGCGCGGTATGTTCGGTCGAGATCCACAGGAAGTCCGGCACCAGCTTTTCGACCAGTGATCGTTCGGCGTCGTCGGGCAGATCGGTGCGCACTGGCCCGGGTGCCAGGAGCGTGACATGCACGCCGGATCCCTTCAGCTCGCCGCGCAGCGACTCGCTGAAGGTGTTCGCGAACGCCTTCGTCGCGGCGTAGGTGGCGTTGTAGGGAATCGGTGAATTGCCCGCCGCCGAACCGGAAATCAGGATGCCACCGGCCTTGCGCTCGATCATGCCGGGCAGCACCGCCAGCGTAAGGTCATGCACCGCTACGGCATTCAGTTGCACCTGGGCCTTCTCACCGGCCGGGTCGAGGCTCGCGACTGGACCGAAGGTGGCGGTACCCGCGTTGGCGCAGAGGATCGAGATGGGGCGGCCGGCGAGCTCGTCGCACAGCTTGGCACGCTCATGCGGGTCGGCGAGGTCGGCGGGACGCACGTCCACGGCGACGCGGTACTTGTCGATCAGCCGCGCGGCCAGGGAGGTGAGCAGTTCCTCGCGTCGCGCCGTGATGATCAGGCTGTGCCCGCGTGCGGCGAGTTCGGTGGCCAGCGCTTCGCCGATATTTTGCGAAGCTCCGGTGACAACGGCGCGCGCATCCGTACTGGGCGCAGGTATCGGCATGCGCCAATCGTAGACAGTGCCCGGTCGACGTCGGTTCGGCGCCGCTGGTCACAGCCGCCACATCGGTCTCCTCCGGCCCCTGCCAGGAACGATGTGGAGTTTTGCCCTCCTCAGCGCGACAGGTCGGGGGCACCCGGCGGCCGAGTCTGAACGGGCGGCGCCGACTCCGCGCCGGCGGCGTGATTTCGTCGGTTTTTCGCGCCGTGGACGCAGAGTCGATGCGCAAGCGCGGCGAAGCCGGGCGCAGCGGGTCGTCTGCCCGACCAATCCGCAGCGATCGCAAGCGCGGCGAAGCCGGGCGCAGCGGGTCGTCTGCCCGACCAATCCGCAGCGATCGCAAGCGCGGCGAAGCCGGGCGCAGCGGGTCGTCTGCCCAACCAATAGAGTGCCGGGCATGAGTCAGCCGGAATCGGCTCCGCGCACGATTGTGCGCTCTCGAGTAGCGGCGTGGGCGATGTGGGACTGCGGATCGACCGGCCTGAATGCGGTCGTGGCGACCTTCGTGTTCAGCGTCTACGTGACCGAGACGGTCGGGGAGGGCATCTCCGGCAGCACCACGCCGGAAAGCTGGCTCGGCCGCGCGGCTGCCATCGCCGGGTTGACGATCGCGGTACTGGCGCCGGCGGTCGGGGTGTGGGTGGAATCACCGCACCGCCGTCGGGTGGCGCTGAGCGTGTTGACCGCCATGGCGGTGGTGTTGGCCAGCGCGATGTACCTGATCCGCGATCAGCCCGGCTACTTCTGGGCCGGGCTGGTGTTGCTGGCAGGCACGGCGGCCTGCGGCGACCTGGCCAGCGTGCCGTACAACGCGATGCTGCGGCAGCTCTCGACGCCGCAGACGGCGGGCCGGATCTCGGGCTTCGGTGCGGCGGCGGGCTTTCTCGGCACCGTCCTGCTGTTGCTGCTGATCTACGTCGGATTCATCGCCGGGAAGGGCGACGAGCGGGGGTTGCTGCATGTGTCCGTGCACGATGGCCTCTACGTGCGCGCGGCAATGCTGCTGGCCGCGGCCTGGCTGGCGATCTGGGCATTGCCGTTGCTGTTGGTCGCCCACCGGTTACCCGACGCGGGCGAGGTGTCCCAGCCGACGAGCGCGTTGGGCGGTTACCGCAAGCTGTGGCGCGAGGTCAGGGCCGAGTGGCGGCGTGACCACAACCTGATCTTCTTCCTGGTCGCCAGCGCGCTCTTCCGCGACGGGCTGGCAGGGATCTTTGCCTTCGGTCCCGTCCTGGGCGTCAAGGTGTACGGCATCTCAAAGGCGGATGTGCTGGTGTTCGGGGTGGCGGCGTGCGTGGTCGCGGCGACGGGCGCCGTGCTCGGCGGCTACGTCGACCATCGAATCGGGTCCAAACCCGTCATCGTCGGGTCACTGGTGGCGATCATCGGTGTGGCGCTCACCCTGATGGTGTTGTCGGGTCCGGTCGCCTTCTGGATCGCCGGACTGGCGCTGTGCCTGTTCATCGGACCGGCGCAGTCGTCGTCGAGGGCCCTGCTCCTGCACATGGCCGACGAGGGCAAGGAAGGGGTGGCCTTCGGCCTGTACACGATGACGGGTCGCGCCGTGGCGTTCCTGGCGCCCTGGCTGTTCTCCGTGTTCGTCGACGTGTTCGGTGCCGTGCGCGCCGGCCTGGGCGGCGTCTCGCTGGTGCTGATCGCGGGCCTGCTGGCGATGCTGAGCGTCCGGGTGCCGCCACGTCGTGA
Source organism: Mycobacterium sp. NGS68 (assembly GCF_059812195.1). Classification (NCBI taxonomy): domain Bacteria; kingdom Bacillati; phylum Actinomycetota; class Actinomycetes; order Mycobacteriales; family Mycobacteriaceae; genus Mycobacterium; species Mycobacterium sp. NGS68. The sequence goes on from NZ_JCALCE010000002.1 coordinate 258,803, forward strand.
CGTCGCCGTCGTCAACCAGGTCTAGCTCGGTGGGGCGTTGCAGATCGTCAGGCCGACGCCCTCACGCTGACGCACCTGGACGCCGGCGACGGTGAGCGAGCAGGTGACATTGTGGCCGATATTGATGATCGTGACGATCGGCAGGTGGTTGGGTGATTTCGACAGCCGGACCTCCTTGCTCCACGGCAGCGCCACGTTGAACTCGGTCTGCATCATGTCGCCGGTGTCCATATAGGTGATGCTGATCGCACGGCCGTCACCGGTCACGTTGTAGACGACGCTTTGCAGTGACGCGGGGTCGGTGGTCACGGTGGGTGAGTTGGTGCCGGTGGGCGGTAGCGCGGGCCGGGGCCGGCGCGAGGTTGAGGGCGTCGGCGTCCAGGACGGGGTGGCCGAAGTCGACTCGGGCATGGCGGGCAGCGGCGGGACGGCGGTCTCGGTCTTGTCGGCCCCGTTCGCGATGACCAACGCGATCAACAGGCCGACGACCACCGTCACGGCCGTGCCCGCGGCGAACCACAGCCAGCGCGGTGACTTCGGCCCATCCGGCGGCGGGGGAGGCGGCTCGGCGCCCGGATGTCCGGCTGACAGCGCCTGCTCTTCCTGCCAGTAGGCAGGCAGTTCCAGGGTGGAGTGGGTGCCGTCGGCGTTCGGCGCCCATGGCGAGGCCGAGCCGCCGTAGGCCTGTCCATACGGCGCTTGCTCGGCATACGCGGGGTCGACGTAAGGCTGATCCTGGGGGTCGTCGGCTGCAGACCCCGCTTGAGTGGACTCAGGTCGACGTGGATCGGTCATGTCCACCTCATGACTTGCAGGGTACCTAAACCGCGCGGGGTGGCGAGCTACCCGCGGGCAGGCCTAGCGGTCGCCGGTGGTGAGCGCCGCGACCGTCATCGCCCGCATCACGGCACGCGAGCGCAGCGCCCGCGCGGGCTTCGCGTCCGCCGATTTCATGCTGTGCGGCGTCGAGTTCAGCAAGCCGAACGCCGCGTGGGCCATCAGCCGAGCGTCGGCCTCGGCCAGCGCGGGGTTCAATTCGTGCAGCGCGCCCACCCAGATCTCCACGTACTGCCGCTGGGCCTTGCGTACCTGCCGCTGGGCGGGCGCGGGCAGGTGCGCGAGGTCGCGGTCCTGGATCCGGATGAGGTTCGGTTCGCCGAGCGCGAAGTCGAGATGGAAGTCGATCAGGCCATCCAGCGCCGCGGCGGCGTCGTCGGCGCCGGCCGTCACCTCGCGGGCGCCGGCGAGGAGCCGGGCGCTGATCCCGACGAGCAGCTCGACCAGCAGCGACTCCTTGTTGGGGAAGTGTCGGTAAATGGCCGGCCCGCTGACTCCGGCCGCCGCACCGATGTCTTCGAGCCGCACTGCGAGGAATCCGCGTTCAGCGAACAGTCTTTCGGCCGCGGCCAACAGCTGTTGGCGCCGGTCGGACTTCAACTGGCTGCGGCGATTCGGAGCCTCGGCGGGGCCGTTCCGGCCAGACGCGGCGGACGTTGTCACGACGGCCCTCCGTCCAACTCGTCCTAGACACTTCGGTTAATCGTCACTAACGTAGCACGAGTTATGGGTGATTAACTCAAGTTCGTTGCCCTTCTAAGTGCGAGGCGGAGGAGCCGTGGAGCCGCTGTCCTACGAGCGGGGCCCGAGTAGCCCTCCGCTGCTCGAGACGACGATTGGCGCCAACTTCGCCGATACCGCAACGACATTCGGCCAGCGCGACGCACTCGTCGACGTCTGGGCCGGGCGCCGGTGGACCTACGCCGAATTGCTGGACGATGTGCGCCGGTTGGCGACGGGGCTATTGCGGGCGGGCATCCGTACCGGAGATCGGGTCGGCCTCTGGTCGCCGAACCGTTGGGAGTGGGTGCTCGTCCAGTACGCAACCGCCGAGATCGGCGCGATCCTGGTGAATATCAACCCCGCCTACCGAACGCGCGAATTGAAGTATGCGCTAACGCAATCCGCGGTGGCGATGGTGGTTGCCGCACCGAGCTTCAAGACCACCGATTACGCCGCGATGCTGGCCGAGGTCGCTCCTCGCTGTCCGGACCTTAACGAGGTCGTGTTGATGGAAAGCGACCGCTGGGCCGAACTGGCCGCAACGGAGGCCGACCCGGCCGCGCTGAATCGCATAGCCGCGACACTGGATAACCGTGATCCCGTCAACATCCAATACACCTCCGGCACAACGGGATCGCCCAAGGGCGCCACGTTGAGCCACCGCAACATCCTCAACAACGGCTACCTGGTAGGCGAGCTACTCGAGTACACCGCAGAGGATCGCATCTGCATCCCCGTTCCCTTTTATCACTGCTTCGGCATGGTCATGGGCAACCTCGCGGCCACCAGTCACGGCGCCTGCATGGTGATCCCCGCTCCCGGCTTCGATCCCGCCGCCACGCTGCGTGCCGTCGAGGCCGAGCGGTGCACCAGCCTCTACGGCGTCCCGACGATGTTCATCGCCGAGCTCGCCCTGCCGGACTTCGCCGACTACCGGCTGGACAGCCTGCGCACCGGGATCATGGCCGGCTCGTCGTGCCCGGTCGAGGTGATGCGCAAGGTGATCGAGCGCATGCACATGGCGGGGATCTCGATCTGCTACGGCATGACCGAAACGAGTCCGGTATCCACTCAGACCCGCTCCGACGACTCGCTGCAGCGGCGCGTCGGCACGGTCGGCCGAGTCGGTCCCCACCTCGAGATCAAGGTGGTCGACCCTCCTACCGGCGAGACGGTCCCGCGCGGCGTGGCCGGAGAGTTCTGTACCAGGGGCTATTCAGTGATGGCCGGTTACTGGAACGATCCGGCGAAGACGGCCGAGGTCATCGACTCCGACGGCTGGATGCACACGGGAGACCTCGCCGCGCTAGACGACTGCGGGTATGTGCAGATCCTGGGCCGGATCAAGGACATCGTCATCCGCGGCGGCGAAAACATCTCTCCGCGCGAGATCGAGGAGTTCCTCTACACCCATCCCGACATCGTCGATGCGCAGGTCGTCGGCGTGCCCGACGCGCGCTACGGCGAGGAGCTGATGGCGGTGGTCAAACTGCGCGACGGCGCGACGGCCTTGAGCGTGCGGGGATTACGCGAGTTCTGCGCGGACCAGATCGCCCACTTCAAGATCCCGCGGTACCTGTGGGTCGTCGACGAATTCCCGATGACCGTCACCGGCAAGGTTCGCAAAGTGGAGATCCGCGAACAGGCAATCGAGTACCTGCGCGGCCGGCAGTGAGCGCCCGCATGGCATCGGGATACCTGGACGCGCCGAGCGGGCGATGGTATTCTCAGCTGCCAGTTAATGAAGATTAACTGAAATTGGAGGCTCTGCGGTAATGGACAAGGTGGTGGCTACCGCTGCGGAGGCGGTGGCGGACATAACCGACGGGTCGTCCCTGGCGGTCGGCGGCTTCGGCCTGTGCGGCATTCCCGAGGTGCTGATCGCGGCGCTCGCAGACAGCGGCGTCACCGACCTCGAGACGGTGTCCAACAATTGCGGCGTCGACGGCATCGGGCTGGGTGTGCTCTTGGCGCACAAGCGGATTCGCCGCACAGTCTCGTCTTACGTGGGAGAGAACAAGGAGTTTGCCCGGCAGTTCCTGTCCGGTGAGCTGGAAGTCGAGCTGACACCGCAGGGCACCCTGGCGGAGCGACTGCGCGCCGGCGGCATGGGCATCCCGGCCTTCTACACGCCGGCCGGGGTCGGCACGCAGATCGCCGACGGCGGCCTGCCGTGGCGCTACGACGCGTCGGGCGCGGTGGCCGTGATGTCGCCGCCCAAGGAGACCCGCGAGTTCGACGGTGTCACCTATGTTCTCGAGCGCGGGATCCGGACCGACTTCGCGCTGGTGCATGCCTGGAAGGGCGACCGGCACGGCAACCTGGTGTACCGCCACGCCGCCGGCAACTTCAACCCCGAGTGCGCCCCGGCGGGACGGATCACGATCGCCCAGGTCGAACACCTTGTGGAGCCCGGCGAGATCGACCCCGCCACCGTGCACACCCCCGGCGTGTTCGTGCAGCGCGTGGTGCACGTGCCCGATGCCCCCAAGCGGATCGAGAAGGAGACGGTGCGGTGAACAACCTTGCTTTCGTCGAACGTGACGCCAGCTTCACGTTAGGCGCCGAGCCGTGGGGTGCACTGTGAGCTGGACGAGAGAAGGCATGGCGGCGCGGGTGGCCGCGGACTTCGAGGACGGCCAGTACGTCAACCTCGGCATCGGCATGCCCACGCTGATCCCCAACCACCTTCCCGACGGCGTGCACGTCGTATTGCATTCGGAGAACGGGATCCTCGGCGTGGGTCCCTACCCGCGGCGCGAGGACCTCGACGCCGACCTGATCAACGCGGGCAAGGAGACGGTCACTACGCAACCGGGTGCGGCGTACTTCGGTTCGTCGACGTCGTTCGGCATCATCCGCGGCGGACATCTGGACGTGGCGGTGCTTGGGGCCATGCAGGTTTCGGTCACCGGTGACCTGGCCAATTGGATGATCCCCGGCAAGATGGTCAAGGGTATGGGCGGCGCGATGGACCTGGTGCACGGCGCCCGCAGGGTGATCGTGATGATGGAGCACGCCGCCAAGGACGGCAGCCCGAAAATCCTCGAACGGTGCACGCTGCCGCTGACCGGCGTGGGCTGCGTGAACCGGATCGTCACCGAGCTCGCGGTCATCGACGTCCGCGACGACGGCCTGCACCTGGTCGAGACGGCGCCCGACGTGTCCGTCGAGGAAGTCCTCGCCAAGACCCAACCGCCGCTTGTGGTCTCGGGTCTGGTGGCCCCGTGACGGCCGTGGCGGCCGCGCCGGCGTACGCCGACGAGCACCGCCGCCTGGTCGCCGAACTCAACGACAAACTGGGCGCGGCCGCGCTCGGCGGTAGCGAGAAGGCCCGCGAACGTCACGTCAGCCGCGGCAAGCTGCTGCCCCGCGAGCGGGTGGACCGCCTGCTCGACCCGGGCACCCCGTTCCTGGAGCTGTCCCCGCTGGCCGCCAACGGCATGTACGGCGACGAGTCGCCGGGCGCCGGCATCATCACCGGTATCGGCCGGGTCTCCGGGCACGAATGCGTGATCGTCGCCAACGACGCGACGGTCAAGGGCGGCACCTACTACCCGATGACGGTCAAGAAGCACCTGCGCGCACAGGAAGTCGCGCTGCAGAACCGGCTCCCATGCATCTACCTCGTCGACTCGGGCGGCGCCTTCCTGCCCCGCCAGGACGAAGTCTTCCCGGACCGCGAGCACTTCGGGCGGATCTTCTATAACCAGGCGACCATGAGCGCCAGAGGTATTCCGCAGGTGGCGGCCGTGCTCGGCTCGTGCACGGCCGGCGGCGCCTACGTGCCGGCGATGAGCGACGAGGCCGTCATCGTCCGCGAGCAGGGCACCATCTTCCTGGGCGGTCCGCCGCTGGTGAAGGCCGCGACCGGCGAGGTCGTCACCGCTGAGGAACTCGGCGGCGGCGACCTGCACTCGCGGGTCTCCGGCGTCACCGACCACCTGGCCGACGACGACGAGCACGCGCTGCGGATCGTGCGCTCGATCGGGGCCACCTTCGGGCCGCGCGAACCGGCCCAGTGGGACGTGATCCGTTCCGTCGACCCGATGTACGCACAAACCGAGCTCTACGACGTTGTTCCCCCGGACCCGCGGGTGCCCTACGACGTGCACGAGGTGATCGTGCGGCTCGTCGACGGCGGCGAATTCAGCGAATTCAAGGCCAATTACGGCAAGACGCTGGTGACCGCCTTCGCGCGCATCCATGGACATCCCGTCGGGATCATCGCCAACAACGGCGTCCTGTTCAGCGAATCCGCGCTGAAGGGTGCACATTTCATCGAGCTGTGCGACAAGCGCAGGATCCCGCTGCTGTTCCTGCAGAACATCGCGGGCTTCATGGTCGGCCGCGACTACGAGGCCGGCGGCATCGCCAAACACGGCGCCAAGATGGTGACCGCGGTGGCCTGCGCGCGCGTGCCCAAGCTGACCGTGGTGATCGGCGGATCCTACGGCGCCGGCAACTATTCGATGTGTGGCCGCGCGTATTCGCCCCGCTTCCTGTGGATGTGGCCGAACGCGCGGATCTCGGTGATGGGCGGCGAGCAGGCCGCGTCGGTGCTCGCGACCGTGCGCGGCGAGCAGTTGAGCGCCGCAGGCAAGCCCTGGACGTCCGACGAGGAGGAGGCGTTCAAGGCGCCAATCCGGGGGCAGTACGAGGACCAGGGCAACCCCTACTATTCGACGGCCCGCCTGTGGGACGACGGCATCATCGACCCCGCCGATACCAGAACGTGTGTCGGGCTTGCCCTTTCGGTGTGCGCCCACGCCCCGCTGGAACCGGTCTCCTACGGCGTCTTCCGGATGTGACAAGAATGTTCGACACGGTATTAGTGGCCAACCGCGGCGAGATCGCGGTCCGGGTGATCCGGACCCTGCACCGCCTGGGTATCCGGTCGGTCGCGGTCTACAGCGACGCCGACGCGGGGGCCCGGCATGTGCTGGAAGCCGACACCGCGGTGCGGCTGGGTCCCGCGCCGGCGCGGGAAAGCTACCTCGACATCGATCGCGTGCTCGACGCCGCGGCGCGCAGCGGCGCCCAGGCGATCCACCCGGGCTACGGATTCCTGTCCGAGAACGCGGATTTCGCCGCGGCCTGTGACCGCGCCGGGGTGGTGTTCCTGGGGCCGCCGGCCCGGGCGATCGAGGTGATGGGCGACAAGATCACCGCCAAGAATGCGGTCGCCGCCTTCGACGTCCCCGTGGTGCCGGGGATCGCCAAGCCCGGCCTGACCGACGACGACCTCGTCGCCGCGGCCGACGAGGTCGGGTACCCGGTGCTGGTGAAACCGTCCGCGGGCGGCGGCGGCAAGGGCATGCGGATGGTGGCCGAGCCCGCCCGGCTGCGCGAGGCGCTGGTGAGCGCCCGACGCGAGGCGGCGTCGTCGTTCGGCGACGACACGCTGTTCCTCGAGCGGTTCGTGTTGCGGCCCAGGCACATCGAGGTGCAGGTGCTTGCCGATACGCACGGCAACGTGGTGCATCTCGGTGAGCGCGAGTGCAGCCTGCAGCGGCGTCATCAGAAGGTGATCGAGGAGGCGCCGTCGCCGCTGCTGGACCCGCAGACCCGCGCGCGGATCGGGGCGGCGGCCTGCAACACCGCCCGCAGCGTGGACTACGTCGGCGCCGGCACGGTGGAGTTCATCGTGTCCGCCGAGCGCCCGGACGAGTTCTTCTTCATGGAGATGAACACCCGCCTGCAGGTGGAACATCCGGTCACCGAGGCCATCACGGGGCTGGACCTCGTCGAGTGGCAGCTGCGGGTGGCCGCCGGCGAGAAGCTGCCGTTCGCGCAGGACGACATCGAACTCGACGGCCACGCGATCGAGGCCCGGGTGTACGCGGAGGACCCGGCGCGGGGCTTCCTGCCGACCGGCGGCCGGGTGCTCGCGGTGGTCGAGCCGTTCGGTGCCGGCGTCCGAGTGGACTCGTCGCTGCTGGCCGGAACCGTGATCGGCAGCGACTACGACCCGATGCTGAGCAAGGTGATCGCGCACGGTGACGACCGCGACCAGGCGCTGGCCCGGCTCGACCAGGCGCTGTCGCGCACCGCCGTCCTGGGGGTGCAGACCAACGTGGAGTTCCTGCGGTTTCTGCTCGCTGACGAGCGGGTCCGCGCCGGCGACCTGGACACCGCGCTGCTGGACGAGCGGCTGGCCGACTTCGCGCCGCTGCCCGCGCCCGACGACGTGTTCGCCGCCGGCGGGCTGTACGTGCAAAGCATGCTGGCGCTTGCTGCTCGACGTGGGACGGGCTCATTGTGGGCCGCGCCGGCCGGCTGGCGCGTCGGCGGTATCACCGCGCCGGTGCGCACTGCGATGCAGACCCCGCAGCGCACCGAGACGGTGTCGGTGTGGGGCCTGCCGGAGGCGGCCCGGGTTCAGGTCGGTGACGGCGAAATCCACGCCGCGAGTGCGCGACTCGAGGGTGCTCTCATGAGCGTGACGTTGGGCGGCGTGCGCCGTGAGTACCGCTGGGCCGAGGCCGACCGGCACTTGTGGGTCGCCGACGAGCGGGGCACCTGGCACATCCGCGAAGCCGAAGAAAGCAAGATTCACCGCGAGGCGGGGGAGCGGCCGGCCGAAATCATCAGTCCCATGCCCGGCAGCGTGATCGCCGTGCAGGTGGATTCCGACGCGGCGGTGACCGAAGGTGACGTGGTGGTGGTCGTCGAGGCGATGAAGATGGAACACTCGCTGGCCGCACCGATTTCGGGAGAAGTAGAGGTGCTGGTATCGGTGGGCGACCAGGTGAAGGTCGAGCAGGTACTGGCCAGGATCAAGGGATAAGGGATTATGACGACGACAATCAGCGGGGGGACACTATCCAAGGAATACGAAGACCTTCGCGATACGGTGGCCGACTTCGCGCGCAGCGTGGTCGCCCCCGTCTCGGCCAAACACGATGAGGAGCACAGCTTCCCGTACGAGGTCGTGGCCAAGATGGGGGAGATGGGCCTGTTCGGTCTGCCGTTTCCGGAGGAGTACGGCGGCATGGGCGGCGACTACTTCGCGCTGGCGCTAGCGCTCGAAGAACTCGGCAAGGTCGACCAATCGGTGGCGATCACGCTGGAGGCCGCGACCGGCCTCGGAGCGATGCCGATCTACCGCTTCGGGACCGAGGAGCAGAAGCAGAAATGGCTGCCGGACCTCGTGGCCGGTCGGGCGCTCGCCGGCTTCGGGCTTACCGAGCCGGGAGCCGGTTCGGACGCCGGGGGCACCCGCACCACCGCCCGCCTGGACGACGGTGAATGGGTCGTCAACGGCAGCAAGCAATTCATCACCAACTCAGGTACGGACATCACGTCGTTGGTGACCGTCACCGCGGTCACCGGCACCCTGGGCATGGAAGCGGACGGCAAGAAGGAGATCTCGGCGATCATCGTGCCCAGCGGCACAACGGGATTCACGGTCGAACCGGCATACAACAAGGTCGGCTGGAACGCCTCCGACACCCACGCGCTGAGCTTCACCGACGCGCGCGTCCCCGAAGAAAACCTACTGGGCGCGCGTGGCAGCGGCTACGCGAACTTCCTGTCAATCCTCGACGAGGGCCGCATCGCTATCGCCGCGCTGGCGACCGGGGTGGCACAGGGCTGCGTCGACGAAAGCGTGAAGTACGCCAAGGAGCGTGAGTCGTTCGGCAGGCCGATCAGCTCCTATCAGGGCATCAGCTTCAAGATCGCGCGGATGGAGGCGCGTGCGCACGTTGCCCGCACCGCCTACTACGAGGCAGCCGCAAAGATGTTGGCGGGCAAGCCGTTCAAGAAGGATGCGGCGATCGCGAAGATGATCTCGTCGGAGGCGGCGATGGACAACGCCCGCGACGCCACCCAGATCCACGGCGGCTACGGCTTCATGAACGAGTATCCGGTGGCGCGCCACTACCGCGACAGCAAGATCCTCGAGATCGGCGAGGGCACGACCGAGGTGCAGCTGATGCTGATCGCGCGTTCGCTTGGGCTGTCATGAGCAAGTCAATTGTCCAGCGGGGCTTGTGGTTCGAGGAGTTCGAGATCGGCACCACCTATCTGCACCGGCCCGGCCGCACGGTCACCGAGGCCGACAACGTGCTGTTCACCACCCTGACGATGAACACCCAGTCGCTGCACCTGGATGCGGCGTGGGCCGCCGAGCAGCCGGGCTTTCGGGGCGAGCGGCTGGTGAATTCGATGTTCACGCTCTCGACGCTGGTCGGGCTGTCGGTGGCGCAACTGACGCTGGGCACCATCGTGGCCAACCTCGGCTTCTCGGAGGTGTCGTTCCCCAAGCCGGTCTTTCACGGCGACACCCTTTACGCGGAGACCGTGTGCACCGGCAAGCGCGAGTCGAAGAGCCGGCCACGCGACGGCATCGTCACCCTCGAGCACACTGGGCGCAACCAGCACGGTGACGTGGTTGCCCGGGCGGTCCGCACGACGCTGGTGCAGAAACGGCCGGGCGAGGAGCGTGGCGATGAGCTTGCGTGACGCCGGCCCAGGCTGGCTGTTCTGCCCGGCCGACCGCCCCGAACGGTTCGAAAAGGCCTCGGCCGCAGCCGATGTGGTCATCCTCGACCTCGAAGACGGGGTGGCCGCGGCGGACAAGCCCGCCGCGCGCGAAGCCTTGCGGGGCACGCTGCTGAACCCCGAGCGAACCGTCGTGCGGATCAACGCGGCCGACACCGACGAGTATGCGCGCGACTTGGAGGCGCTGGCCCAAACCCCGTACGACACGGTGATGTTGTCGAAAACCGAGTCGGCCGGGCAGATCTCCGCGCTGGCGCCGCGCCACGTCATCGCCCTGCTGGAAACCCCGCGCGGGGTGGTGTTCGCCGCGGACATCGCCGCGGAGCCCGACACCGTGGCAATGATGTGGGGCGCCGAGGATCTCGTCGCCACCCTGGGCGGCAGCTCCAGTCGCCACGCCGACGGCACCTATCGCGATGTCGCCCGCCACGCCCGCTCGGCGGTCCTGCTCGCCGCGTCGGCGTTTGGGCGGATGGCGCTGGACGCCGTGCACCTGGACATCCGGGATCTCGACGGCCTACGGGCCGAGGCCGACGACGCCGTCGCGGTGGGTTTCGACGCGACGGTGTGCATTCACCCGAGCCAGATCCCGGTCGTGCGTAAGGCGTATCGACCCGGCGAGGAGAAGCTGGACTGGGCACGGCGGGTGTTGGCGGCGGCGCGGACCGAACGCGGGGTCTTCGCGTTCGAGGGTCAGATGGTCGACTCGCCCGTGCTCAAGCACGCCGCAATGATGCTGCGCCGGGCGGGCGAGTCCTAACGGCCACCGTGGCGCGGCCGACACTCGCGCCGCACGTGTGTCATCGATCACCGGCTCTGCGAGCCGGCGGCAGCATCGTTAGGCTATAAGGCAATTCGCTTGGCGCACCGCGGCGCCAAGGATTTCTCGAGAATCCTCCAAGGCATCGTGCGGATGCTCTGGGCAGCTCACGAAAGATCACAAAAGAGCGCCCGCCGGACGTCGACGTGACGAGGACAACAACCTATGACCAGTGCAGAAACGAAGACCCTCAGCAACAAGGCCATTCGCCGTCGCTTGGCGATCGTGTCCCTGTTTGCGATGGGGGTGGTCGCGCTGGGGATCGGCTTTCTTTACTACAACGCCCCGGTGCGGGGACAGACGTGCACGGTTGAACACGCCACCGCGCAGGATGCGATCGGGCGCACGATGGCCTGCGACCCGAAGGGCGTCGGAAGCCGCGAACTGGTGTGGCAATACCCGTCCGACACCGACGTGGAAGAGCAGGGCGGACGCACCGAGAACCAGCCGTAGGTGCCGTCAGGCGGTTTTGGCCGCGGCGCCCGGCCGCAGTGCCCCGGGCGATCGTCCGGTGTGCTTCTTCACCAGCCGGTGCAGCGTCGCCGGGTCACCCAGCCCGACGGCGGCGGCGATCTCTTCCAACGACATCTTCGTGGTTCGCAGCAGATGCAGCGAGCGTTCGAGACGCACCCGCTGTACGAGCTGCAGAGGGCTGAGGCCGACGGCATTACCGGTTCGGCGGGCGAGCGTCCGCGGGCTGACTCCGCAGTGGTCAGCCAGCGATTCCAGCGTGTGCGGCTGATCAAGGCGGTTGCGCACAAATGATTCCAGCGCGGCCACGGTGTCGTCGCGAGCCGCGAGGTGCGAGGGAATCAGAAAGCTCGCCTGTGACGTGCGCTGATCGACGACGAGGCGACTGGCCAGTTCGTCGGTCAACGCCGCCCCACCGAGGTGGCGCATGACCGCCAGCATCAGGTCGATGTGGGCGAACGCGCTGCCGGCTGTCCAGATCGGCCCGTCCCGCACCACCATGTCGTCGATGACGACCTGGGCCGTCGGCGCCGCCTGCGCCAGCTCCGCGCCCAGCCACCACGTGGTGACACAGCGGCGCCGGTCCAGCAGGCCGGCGGCGGCGAGCACGAACACGGCTGTGCAGGATGCGGCGATGTCGGCGCCGCGGGAGTTCGCGCGCATCAGCCAAGCGCCGGCCTCGGCGACGTCGGTGGCGCCTAGCCGGGTCGCGATCTCGGCCGCGGTGGCCGCGCCCAGTCCCGGCGTCACCACGACGTCACGCGGCCTCGCGTGCGCCAGCGGTTGCGCCGGCGCGATCAGCCCGCCCCGCAAGGTAACTCGACTCTCACAGGAGACGAAGCGCAGGTCGAAGCTGGGCGTCCCGAGGATGCGATTCGCCGCGGACACGACGTCGATCGAGGTGCCGACAGCGCTCGCGCTGGCTCCCTCAAGCACCAGTACGTCGATTCCGATCATGCGGCGAATTATGCAAGAAAGTTACTATTCCTGCCACTGGCCGCGGTCCCGACGCGGCGGGGTCAGGCTACGTGCCGGATCTTGTCGCCGATGTCGACCGTGACCTTGGCCAGATCGGCCCGTTCGGCCAGTTCCTGATGCGGGACCTCCTGGTCGGCGACGCTCGTCAGGCTCGGCGTCGAATATTCAACCTCCGCCCACGAGTATCTGGCCTGCACGTTGAACACCTTGACGCGCAGCTTCTCGATCGGCAGGTCGCCGATCGCTTCGCCGGTCTCGGGGTCGATGAGCGTGTCGCCGCCCTCGGCCATCACCGCGAACACCATGTCGGTGCGTACGCCGTGGTCGGCTCCGCGGTTGATGATCAGCGTGTTGCGGTCCTCGACGCGAGCGACGCTGCCGTCATTGTGCTCACCGGCCCTCGGCGCCGGGGTGGCCGCTGGGTCGCCCCGGTGTGTCGGCTCGGTGCCGAGTTCGGTCGCGGTCTTGGCCCGCACGACCTCGATGAGGGCGCCGAAGGCGTCGCCGTTCTGCAGGTGCGTTTGCGCCGCGGAAAGCCGATCGTCGACGAAGCGAACGGACCTCGTCAGGTGCGACGTCGGGTAGTCCGCGGCCCGACGGGCGGGCACCTCGTTGACGTACCAGCGATTCGCCAGGATGCCAATGGCGATCGACAGCCCCGGCACGAGGGCGATCGCGCACGCCTGTCCCATCACGTTATGCGGAAAAGCAAGGCCGCCAACGACGCTCAACGCGGCGGCCCCGCCGAGCATGGCCAGGGTCGTCAGGGGAGAAGGGCGGAACTCGGTGAGCCGGATGAACCACTTCTTCGCCAGCGCGGCCGCGTGCGGTGCCGCCTTCACGATGGCCCCAACCACCGCGGCCACCGCCGACCCGATCGCGCTTACCACCTTGCCGAGGGTTGCGCGCGCGGCGGCGGACCGGCGAGCCGCTCCCGACTTCGGCCCCGCCGTCGGCGCGTCGACCGCGGCCGTCTGCGCAGGTGATGTCCCGTCAGCCACGTTGCCATCATCGCACCGCCGCGCCAAAAATTGCCCCCCGATCGGGTCCGCACATGGAAAAGGACCCAGCCTGGGCTGGGTCCTTTTGATTCGGGGCTAGCGGCAGGGGCCCCAGTACCAGTAGACGGGCACGCCGTTGCGGTAGACCTGGCAGTAGACGGCCTTGGGGGCGTTGTCGGTCGGGGAGGCGCTGGCGACGCTGGACAGTCCGATCGCGGACGCGCCGAGCGCTCCGGCGATGAGGGTCGAGCCGACGGCGGTGCGGACGACGGTGCGGATGCGGTTGGTGATCATTGTGTACTCCTGGGTTCAGGTTGGTGGCTGATGGCTAAAGCTTCGCGAGCCACCCTCAACGCATTCTTAAAAGATCCTTGGCGAATCGAGACGCGAACGTGATGTTGCTGTGAGTGCCGGTGCGGCAGCCGGTTTCAAGAATCCTCCAAGAATTCGTCAACGCCTGCGGTGGACGCTGACGCCATGCCTCGAGTTCACGAAATGACCCTCTTCGGCGGCCCCACCCGCGTCGCCGCGCCGGAGCTGCCGTCGGCGGCCCTGGCCGGCGCCGAGTGGACTCAGCTGAACGCCGACCCGTTCTTCGCCGAAATCAACCCCGCCGCGATGGGCTACCGCAAAGCGCCCAAAGGCTTTGCGGCTCGCCAAAAGTAACCCGCGCGCCCTGGGGGCCCGATGTCGGGATTCGGCGCGCTGCAATGATCGCGCGCATGACCAACGACCCACACGCGGGATACCAGCTGATCGCTACCCTGTCGGCATACGCCCTGATATTCGCCGTCATATTCGCCGGCATCTGGGTGATCGCCGCGTTCGCGGCGCTCATCGTGGCCCCGGCAGACAGGTCCTGGAGCTTCTTCTGGTGTACGTTGCTGTTCCTCGGGCCGATCGGAATCGCCGTGGCCCTGCTCGCCCAGCCCCGCCCCCGCGACGACGACGGCGGCGACAGCGAGGGCCACTAGAGACTCTTGCCGCGCCAGCGCAGCACATCCAGGGCGACGGCCACGTTGACGGTGCTTTCCGCCAAGGGGCGCGGCAACAGTTCGTCCGCGCGCGCCAGCCGTCGCAGCAGCGTGTTGCGATGGGTGTAGAGCCGCGCCGCCGCGCGCGAGGCGTTGCACTGCTCGTTGACGAATATCCGTACGAACTCCTGTAATTCGCTTCCCGCCGTCTCCAGGCCGCCGAGCGTGTGGTGCACGAAATCGGCCGCTCGGTCGGTGTCGGCGGTCAGCAGAGCGACCAATTCGACGTCGGCGAAACGCGCCACCCGCTGCGGTGAATTCAGGCGCGCCATCATCTGTTGGGTGGTGATGGCGTCGAAATGGCTGCGCCGGAAGCCGTCGATGCCGTCGGCCGATGGTCCGATCGCGATCCGGATATCGGGCATGTGCTCGACCGAATCCCCCAACGCGGCAGTGTCTATCGACGTCGTGGAGGTCCACACCCAGCGGGTGGCGGTGCTGGCGAAGATGGTCAGCGGCCGCGCCGCGGCGGCGCGCCCGAGCGCCTCGGCGGCGGCGTCAAGCCGGGCCATATCCCCGGCAGGGTCGTCGCTCCAGATCACCGCCGCGCTGTGCGGGCCGGTCAGGGCGTAGCCGAGTCGGGCTTCGGCCCGCTTACGGGCGATGGGGGCGCCGTCGAGGATCAGCGCGACGGTCTCGCGTCGCTCGGCGTGGCTGCCGCGGGTGAGTTCGTCGCGCTCCTGCTCGATCTGCGCGGCGATACCGGCCAGCGTGGCATCGATGAAGGCGCTGATCGAGCGCGAGCACACGTCGAGCATCTCCCGCAACTCGGCGGGATCCGAGGTCAACTCGAACGCGATCTCCATCAACCGGCGCCACGCCACGCCCTGGCCGACGCGATAGCCGTCGAGGATGTAGGCGGTGAGACCACGGCGCGCCACCTCGCGCGCGATAATCATCGGCTCGGGGCCGGTGTTCGGCGGCACGGGCGCCCCGGGGTCGCGCACGTTGGCCGCACCCCAGAAGTACATGTTGGCCCGGTTGCTGCGGCTGACGGCGGCGGCGAGCTCGGGATCCCCGGCGAGCGCCGGGCTGGTCGCAAGCACCTCCGCATCGAGTTCTTCGAGCCACTCCGCGCGCGGGTTGACGGTGATCTGCGCGCACTGCCGGATCAACTCCCTGACCGGCTCCGACGGACGTTTCCACGACATTTAGTCACCGTAAGTTATTGGTGCAAATTGCACCACGGGATGGGAACGACTGGGATCATTTGCCCTTGGTTGGGGCGGCCGGAATCGCGACGATTACTCCAACAGCGCATTCCACCAGCGTCAGGAGCCCGGATCATGTCCCAGTCGAACAGCAACATCGAGCACGTCGACGTACTCATCGTCGGCGCCGGCATCTCCGGCATCGGCGCCGCGTACTACCTGCAGCGCGAGCACCCCGGCCGCAGCTACGCCATTCTGGAGGCGCGCGACGCCACCGGCGGCACCTGGGACCTGTTCCGCTACCCCGGAATTCGCTCGGACTCCGACCTGCACACGTTCGGCTACGAGTTCAAGCCGTGGCGCGACGAGGACGCCATTGCCACCGCCGACAAGATCCTGGCCTACCTGCGTGAGACGGCCGCCGAGAACGGCATCGACCGCAAGGTCCGGTTCCACCACAAGGTGCTCGGCGCCGCCTGGTCGAGCGCCGACGCGCGCTGGGTCGTCGACATCGAACGCGCCGGTGAGCGAGCGCAGATGAGCGCCAACTGGCTGTTCTGTGCCGGCGGTTACTACCGCTACGACGAGGGCTACACACCGCACTTCGAGGGCCGCGAGCGCTTCGCCGGGCAGATCGTGCACCCGCAGCACTGGCCCGAGGACCTGGACTACACCGGCAAGAAGGTGGTCATCATCGGCAGCGGTGCCACCGCCGTGACCCTGCTGCCGACCATGGCCCAGCGCGCCGGGCACGTCACCATGCTGCAGCGCTCACCGACCTACATCATGCCGGTGCCGTCCAAGGACGCCTTCGCCAACACCGCGCAGCGACTGCTCGGCGCCAAGCTGGGCTACGCGCTGGCCCGCCGCAAGAACATCGTCAAACAGCGTGCGGTGTACCAGTTCTGCCAGAATCACCCGACACTGGCTAAGAAGATCATCCGATACGTCAATGCCAAGCAGCTGCCCGAGAACTACCCCGTCGACGAGCACTTCAGCCCGGCCTACAACCCGTGGGACCAGCGGCTGTGCGCGGTGCCCGACTCCGACCTGTTCAAGGCGATCGGCAACGGCAGCGCGTCGGTCGTCACCGACCGGATCGCGACGTTCACCGAGACCGGGATCCTGCTCGAGTCCGGCCGCGAACTGGACGCGGACATCATCGTCACCGCGACGGGGCTGAACATCCAGCTGTTCGGCGGGATGTCGCTCACCGTGGACGGCGAGGCGATCAACCTGTCCGACCATGTCGCCTACAAGGGGATGATGCTGTCCGACATCCCGAACTTCGCCTACGTGTTCGGCTACACCAACTCCTCGTGGACACTCAAAGTCGGCCTGCTGTGCGAGCACTTCTGCCGGCTGCTGAGCCACATGGACGCCAACGGCCACGACACGGCGCGCCCGGTCATCGGTGACCCCGGCATGGAAACCCGTCCGCTGCTTGACTTCTCGGCCGGCTACGTTCAGCGCGTGGCCGACCGGTTGCCCCGCCAGGGAGCGGGTCAGCCGTGGCAGACGTCGATGGGCTATTCCGGCGACGTGCAGTTGCTGCGCAACGGGGACGTCGTCGACCCCGCCCTGCAGCTGTCGAACTCGGCCGCGTACGTACCCGCGCGAGAGATGGTTCCCGCCTGAGTCACCGCCCAGCGGCAGCGGTCGCGCCGCGGGCCGCGACGGGCGAAGATGGGCTCCTGTGCGTCTACCTGCGCCACCGCGGTGCAGCGCAAGAGCGGGGGACCGGGTTTGCTCATGATGAAACACGCGGCGGTGGCGATCGCATTCGCAGTGGTGGTCGCGGCGGCACCCACGGCGCATGCCGACGACAACTGGATTGCGATGGCGATCTCGGACTCGACGGGGCGGATCAAGTTCTCGTCAGGCAACACCACCGAAGATGCGGCCCAGCAAGCGGCGATGGGGGCGTGTCGCAAGTCCATCAGCGACTGTCGGCTGCTGGCCAGCGGGCAGGGCGGGTGCATCGCGCTCGCGCTTAACGCGGCGGGCAGCAAATACATCGGCGGCTGGGGCCCGTCGCGCGGGGAGGCCGAAGCCACGGCGTCGGCCAACGCGCATGGCGGCAAGGTCCTGGCCGACCACACGCACTGCGACGGGGATCCGGCGAGCTAGTGCAGACTTAGGGGATGGGTGGCAGTGTGCTGAACGGACTCTCGGACATACGCGCGTTTTTCCACACCAACAAGGTGCCGCTGTACTTCATCTCGCCGACCCCGTTCAACCTGCTCGGCGTTGACCGCTGGATCCGGAACTTCTTCTACCTGACGTACTTCGACTCGTTCGAAGGCACGCACTCGCGCGTGTTCGTGCCCCGCCGGCGCGACCGCCGCGATTTCGACTCCATGGACGAGGTGTGCAGCCACCTCCTGTCCGATCCCGAGACGCTGGAGTTCATTGCGGGCAAAGGCGCCGGCGGCAAGGCCTGCTTCGTGATGCTCAACGAGGAAATGCAGTCCCTGGCGCGGCAAGCGGGTCTCGAGGTCATGCACCCGCCGTTCGAGCTGCGCCAGCGCCTGGGCTCCAAGATCGTCATGACGCGGCTGGCCAACGAGGCGGGCATACCGAGCGTGCCGCACGTGATCGGGCGGGCCGGCTCCTACGACGAATTGCAGGCGCTCGCACACGGCGCCGGACTGGGCGATGACCTCGTCATCTCGATCGCGTACGGCGCCGCCGGCAGCGGGACGTTCTTCGTGCACGGTCAGCGCGACTGGGACCAGCACGCGAGTGACCTGGCGTCGCAAGAACTCAAGGTCATGAAGCGCATCCGCAACGTCGAGGTGTGCCTCGAGGGTGCGGTGACCCGCCACGGCACCGTGATAGGCCCCGCGATGACGAGCCTGGTCGGTTATTCGGAGCTGACGCCGAGCCGGGGCAGCTGGTGTGGCAATGACATCTGGCGTGAGGTGCTGCCGCCCGCACAGACGCACGCCGCGCGGGAAATGGTGGGGAAACTCGGCGACGTCATGCGCCGCGAGGGCTACCGCGGCTACTTCGAGGTGGACCTGCTGCATGACCTCGACTCCGACCAGCTCTATCTCGGCGAGGTCAATCCGCGCCTGTCCGGCGCCAGCCCGATGACCAACCTGACCACCGAGGCCTACGCCGACATGCCGCTGTTCCTCTTCCACCTGCTCGAGTACATGGATGTGGAGTACGAACTCGACATCGACGACATCAATGCGCGCTGGGAGCGCGGCTACGGCGAGGACGAGGTCTGGGGCCAGGTGATCATCACCGAGACCTCGCCGGATCTCGAGATCTTCACCGCGACGCCACGCACCGGTGTGTGGCGCATCGACGACGACGGCCGGGTCTCTTATGCGCGTTCCGCCAACGACTGGGCCACGCTGCTCGACGGGTCCGAGGCCTTCTACATGCGGGTCGCGGCGCCCGGCGACCTACGTTCCGAGGGCGCCCAGCTCGGCGTGCTCGTCACCCGCTCTCACCTGCAGACCGACGACTATCAGCTCAGCGACCGTTGCAAGCGCTGGGTCAAGGGGATGAAGGCGAAGTTCGTCTCGACGCCGCTGACGCCGGCCGCGCCGATCGTCTCACGGCTCGTCGCACGGGCGTGAGCGGCGTTCCGGCCGGTATCTCGCTGAACAACTGGCTGACGGAGCCCTATTCGCACTGGTCGTTCCAGCACGTCGACGACTTCGTCCCGACCGCAGTGATCTCACGCGGGACCGGAACCGTTGCGGCGTTGCCTGCCGTGGCTGCCGCGGTCGCCGAGATCCCGGTGGCCAGCGTGGACGGGGTGCGGGTCACCGTCGGGACGGTGATGGCCACCACGGCGACCGACGGGTGGGCCGTCGCGCACCGCGCATCGCTGGTGGCCGAGCAGTACCTGGGCGGCATGAGGTCCCAGACCCGGCATTTGCTGTTCTCGGTGAGCAAGTCGCTGGTGGCGGCGGTCGTCGGCGCGCTGCACGGGGCGGGCGCGATCGAGCTCGACGCACCCGTCACGGCGTTCGTTCCCGCCTTGGCGCACAGCGGCTATGCCGGTGCGACGGTCCGCCAGCTGCTGGACATGCGGTCGGGTATCGCGTTCTCGGAGGATTACAGCGACCCTGCGGCGGAGATCCATCGCCTCGACCAGGCGATGGGGTGGGCGCCGAAGAGCGATCCGCACGGCCCGTCCACGCTGTACGACTTCCTGCTGACCCTGCGGCAGAAGTCCGCGCACGGCGGCCCGTTCGAATATCGCTCGTGTGAAACCGATGTGCTCGGCTGGATCTGCGAGGTGGCCGGCGGTCAGCGGATGCCGGAACTGATGTCGGAGCTGCTGTGGAGCCGCCTCGGCGCGCGGTGTGACGCCACCATCGGCGTCGACCCCGTCGGCGCCGGGCTGTTCGACGGCGGCATCACCGCCTGCCTGACCGACATGCTCCGGTTCGGGTCGCTGTTCCTGCGTGACGGCGTGTCGTTGACCGATCAACAGGTGATTTCGGAGGCGTGGATCGCCGACACCCTCGACGGCGACGCCGACTCGCGTCGGGCGTTCGCCGCCAGCCCCGACGACACGCAAATGCCCGGCGGCATGTACCGCAACCAGATGTGGTTTCCCTGTCCGGGCAACAACGTGCTGCTGTGCCTGGGCATGTGCGGTCAGATGATCTACATCAACCGCGCCGCGGAGGTCGTCGCCGCCAAGCTGTCCACCCAGTCGGCCTCTCCCCATCCGCGGATGCTGGCGGACACGCTGCGCGCGTTCGACGCCGTCGCGCACGAACTGGCCGGGTAACGCGAAGTGGACCCAGCCCGGTGTGGGCTGGGTCCACTGTGTCGTGGTTGGGCGGGGGCCTAGCGGCAGGGACCCCAGTACCAGTAGACGGGCACGCCGTTGCGGTAGACCTGGCAGTACACGGCCTTGGGGGCGTTGTCGGTCGGGGAGGCGTTCGCGGCGGTGGCAAGTCCGAGGGCGGACGCGCCCAGCGCTCCGGCGATGAGGGTCGAGCCGACGGCGGTGCGGATGATGTTCTTCATGGTGGTTGCTCCTGTGTGTGTTGGGTTTTGGTGGGTTGGTCGTTGTTGACTGAAGAAAGATTCGCGTGCTGGGCTTGACGCATCCTTGACGGATTCTTGGCGTGTAACCGGAGATGGGAGAGGGTCGACTCGTGAGTGCGACTGAAGTTCGCGTCGAGGACCTTCCGGTGACCGATACCGAGGTTCTGATCGTCGGAGCGGGACCGACGGGATTGATGGCCGCGCTGATCCTGGCGCGGCGCGGGGTGCCCGCGGTGATCGTCGACCGCAAGGGCAGACCGACCCGGGAGTCGCGTGCCTTGGCTGTCCAGGCGCGGACCATGGAAATCTACGATCAGCTCGGACTTGCCGAGCAGGTCGTCGACGGCGCCTATCCCGCCGCGAGCATGCAAATCGGTCGGGCCGCGGGCCTGGACGGAATCGGTATCGCGGCCCTTCAGCAGGGCGCGACGCGGTTTCCCGGAATTCAGATTTTCGAACAGAGCCGCAACGAGCAACTGCTCAGCGAGACGCTCTCGATGTGCAACGCCGACCTGCGCTGGAACCACCGGCTGGTCGATTTGATCGACCACACGTGCGAATCCGACGGCCGCGTCGTCGCGCTGCTGGAAGGTCCCGACGGATTGAGCAGGGTGCGAGCCCGGTGGTGTATCGGGGCGGACGGCGCCGCCTCGACGGTGCGTCGCATCGTGGACGTGCGGTTCGAGGGCGTCACCGATGACGCGACGTTCTGGGTTGCCGATATTCGTGACGTGCGTGGCGTCCCGGAAGGGTCGATGGCCATGCGATTCGGCGACAAAACCTTCGCCGTCGCCTTCCCCCTTGGACCCGACGGTCACACCCGGCTTGTCGCGTTGGCCGCGCATGACCAGATCACCCAGGACGAGGCACTGACGTCGGCGAGCAGCGATCTGGGCCTCACCTTCGGCCCGGTCGACTGGTTCTCCACCTACCGGGTCCATCACCGGGTGGCCTCCCGGTTCCGCGTCGGGTCCGTCTTCCTCGCCGGCGACGCCGGACACGTGCACTCACCCGTCGGGGGCCAGGGCATGAACACCGGCCTGCAGGACGCCCACAACCTCGCGATGCTGCTTGCCGACGTCAGTCACCAGCGCCTGAATTCCGCGGCGCTGCATCGCTACGAGCGTGAGCGTCGGCCTGTCGCTTTGCATTTGGTGAAAGTGACCGACCGCGCGTTCGGCGTCATCGGGCGTCGAAGCCGCGCCACCGCCCTGTTCCGCCGACGGTTCAGTTCGGTCATGGCCAGAGTCGCTCCCAAGGTGATGAATTCGCGGCTTGGACCGCGCCTCGGCGGCTACCTGGGGCAGTACCGCATCCGCTACCACTTCGTCGACAAACAGGCATCCAAGCCCGCCTGGGCCGACGACCCTGCCGTGGGCCTGCGCCTGCCGCCGGTGGGGGACAATCAGCTGTCGCTGCGGGACATGATGTGGCAGTTCCACACGTACGGCGCGGGCGATGTCGCTCGGCCCGATGCGCCCGACTGGATCGACGGGCCGCGCTCATTCGGCATCGATCACCGTGTTCGGCTCAGGTCTGACCGCGTCTATCTGGTCCGGCCGGACCAGTTCGTGGCGGCGTCGATTCCGCTGCACCAGAACGGAATTGACGCCGCGCAGCTGCGGGCCGCGATGGTGGCCCACTACCTGACGTCCGGCCGTTGACAGCAGCTGCCAAGAATCCTTTTAGAAGTCCGCCAGGCGTGGTCGACAGTCTGTTCGTAACACGGTGCTGCCAAGGTGCCCCGAACAGAAAGCCTGAGCGTTGGAAACGTTTAAGCCGTCAATCAACTGGGGCAATGAACTTGTCGCGTCCGCAACGTGGATCCTGCACGGCTGGGCGATCTGCGCGGTATGCCTGGCCGTGCTCGGCTTCTTGGCGATCCGCTACACCACCTGCGGACGGCAATTCTGGCGGATCACCGGCGACTACTTCACCGGCCCGGCCAGTGTGCGGGTCTGGGGCATGTTCGCCCTGATCCTGCTGTCGGTGCTGGTGTTGGTGCGCATCGAGGTGCTGACCAGCTACGCCGGCCACGACTGGTTCTCGGCGCTTCAGGTGGCGCTGGGTCCCGGCGCCCACAACCCGGTGGCGCGTAAGTCGGGGGTACATGGCTTCTGGGCCGCGATCATGGTGTTCTTCCTCCTGGCGGCCATCCTGGTCGTGCGGATGGTGTTAGACACCTGGCTGACTCAGCGCTTCATCATCGCCTGGCGCGTGTGGCTGACCGAGCGACTCACCACGGACTGGCTTGCGGGACGCGCCTACTGCCGGACGCGGTTCACCCAAAGTGCGGTGGACAACGTCGATCAGCGCATCCAGCAGGACGTCGACATCTTCACCACCGGCGTGGGCATCGGCCCCAACATCCCGTCGTACCACTCGACCAGCACGTTGCTCTTCGGGGCGGTGGAATCAGTGGGCGCGGCGGGCGCCTTCGCCATGATCCTGTGGCGACTGTCGGGGCCGCTGAACGTATTCGGGCTGGTGATACCCCGGGCGCTGTTTTGGATCGTGATCCTCTACGTGCTGGTGGCCACCGTGATCGCCGCCCGGATCGGCCGCCCGCTGATCCGGCTGAGCTTCCGCAACGAGTCCCACAATGCCGCGTTCCGGTACGCGCTGGTGCGCCTGCGCGACTCGGCGGAAGCGGTCGGGTTCTACCGCGGCGAGCAGGCCGAACGCGCGCAGCTCGACAGTAGGTTTTCGGCGATCATCGCCAACTACCGGCGCTACCTTGCGCGGACGCTCGGATTTGTCGGCTGGAACTATGCGGTGACGAAGGCTATTCACCCGCTGCCGTACGTGGTGCAGGCGCCACGGCTGTTCGCCGGCGCCCTCACGCTGGGCGACGTGTACCAGTCGTCCATCGCTTTCGACAGGATCCAAACCGGGCTGTCGTTTTTCCGCCGGGCCTACGACGAGTTCGCCACCTATCGCTCAGCGGTCCTGCGCTTGTACGGGCTGGTCGAGGCCAACGAGCGCGCCCGCGAGCTGCCCGAGCTGGCCACCGCGCCCAGCACCGACGGCTCCGTGCAGCTGGACGGCGTCGAGGTGCGCACACCGAGCGGTGAGTTGCTGATCGAGCGGCTCGATCTGCGGCTGGAGCCGGGCGAGGCGCTGATGATCACGGGCCGGTCGGGTGGCGGGAAGACGACGCTGCTGCGCAGCCTGGCCGGCTTGTGGCCCGCCACCACAGGGGTGTGCCGTCGGCCCGTCGGCGAGAACGAGACCCTGTTCATCTCCCAACTGCCGTATCTGCCGCTCGGCGACCTGCGCACCGCGGTGTGCTACCCCGTCAAGCCCGACGACTGCGGGGACGAGCGGGTACTTCAGGTCCTGGCCCAGGTGGCGCTGCCGCACCTGCGGGACCGGCTCGACGAGGTCGCCGATTGGTCCACGGTCCTCTCACCCGGCGAGCAGCAGCGGGTTGCCTTCGCGCGCATCCTGCTGACCAAACCCAAGGCGGTGTTCCTCGACGAGTCCACCTCAGCGCTCGACGAGGGCCTCGAGTTCGTGCTGTATCACCTGCTGCGCACCCAGTTGCCGGAGTGCATCGTGGTCAGCGTGAGTCACCGCTCGACCGTCGAGCAGCACCACGAGCGCGAGTTGGAGCTGCTCGGCGACGGCGGCTGGCGGCACGGCCGGATCGGCGAACTCCTTCTGGAAGCCGAGTCTGGCGGCGTCGAATTCGATGGTGAGCTTGCGCTTTCACGCTGAGTCGGGACGCAAGAATTCCGCAAGCACGCGGGCCTAACGTCGCAGCTCATGAACACCCCTCCTAACCTTGGGCGAATCATTGCCCGGGCGTTGCTTTCGGGCGCTGTCGCCGTTGCCGCGGTCGGCGGTCTGGCGGTAGGAACCGCCCACGCGCAGCCCTCGCCGCCGCCGCTGAACGGCGCGTGGCCCGGTTGCCCGCCGGAACACCCGGCGGGTCCGTGTCACTGGTGTCCGGGCGACCCGCCAGTGCAGACGGGCAACCTCCAAGTTGACCCTGTGCGGTGGGACGCGAGTGTCTGCCACACGTACTGGTACGTCTACCCGGGCCAGGGCAACGTCGCGAGGCTGATTTTCGAGGGCGAGACCCCGCCTCCGCCGCCGCCACCGCCGCCACCTGGCCTTATCTGCGAGCCCAATCTCACGCATTGCCGGATCGCCAACCACGCATAGCGCAGGTGGGGCGCTGGCGGCGCGGCCGATTGTGACGAACCTCAACCGCCAAAGTGAGCTGGGTCATAGCGCTGATCAGCGTCAATTAGGCATCCTAACCATTCGTTCGGATACCTGATGGCTGGGAGCGCAGTGGCCAACCTTGACTTCGCCTATGACCTGACCCTCGACGAGGCGCGTCGGCGCAGCGCGGTGCTGGACGCCATAGGTGACGACTGGGATCCCCACGCCGTGCTCGCCGGGGAACAGGCTGCCTACGACATGCTGTATTCCGATCTGGACGCGGAGCAGCAGCGAATCTACGACGACCTGGTCCGCGCCGGGGTTCTGCCCGCACGGATGCCGTCAGGAACCGCTGGGTAGCAACCGCCGCAGGGCGGTTCCCAGTGCCCCCGGCACGACTCGAACGTGCGACCTAGGGATTAGAAGGCCCTTGCTCTATCCACCTGAGCTACGGAGGCAATGCGCAGGTCAGTCTATCCAACGGGCCAACTTGATCGATTTCGGTGACCGCAACGCGCCCCAAAAGCCTTCCGCTGCCGCAGTTATCGGTTATGGTGTGAGCCTCGACACACGTGCTACATCGACTGGTAATCAGTCGTTAACCGCAACGATGCGTGTGCCTGACGTCGAGGGGTGACGTTGACCATGGTCATGAACGTGACTTCACGGTGCTCGCGTGCCGGTGCTGACGCGCTGCGGCACGGGGCCCAGCTGGCAGCCGCGGGCAGAGATACGCTCCGTGCCGGCGGCGTACTGCTGCGCGGCTCGCCGTTCGCTGTCGGGTGGGTCGCAGGCTGGGTGGCCACCGAATTTCCGCCGCATGTCGTCACCGGCCATGCGCTGTCCCGGGTGTCGGGCCGATCGATCGGCCGCGTCGGCGCGACGTGGGCCGCGCAGAAGGCGGACGAGGCTCTCACCGCCGCCCTCGAGGACTCGTTCGGGCCGGACTTTCGGGAGCTGGTCTGCCATCCCGCCACCGACCGGTGCGCGCGGCGCGGGCTGCTGCCGTCGGGCCCGCATCGCCGCTACGCGGCCCACACCTCCGACATCTCCTACGGCCCCCGCGGCCGCGAGAACCTGCTCGACATCTGGCGGCGTTCCGACCTGAGGCCCGGTGACCACGCCCCGGTGCTGATCCAGGTGCCCGGCGGCGCGTGGACGGTCAACGGCAAGCGCCCGCAGGCCTACACGCTGATGAGCCGGATGGTCGAACTCGGCTGGGTCTGCGTCTCAATCAACTACAGCCGCAGCCCACGCGCGAAGTTCCCGGCGCACATCATCGACGTGAAGCGGGCCATCGCCTGGGTCCGCGAGAACATCGGCGACTACGGCGGCGATCCGGACTTCATCGCAATCACCGGCGGATCCGCGGGTGGGCACCTGGCTTCGCTGGCCGCGCTCACCGCCAACGACCCGACGTTCCAGCCCGGCTTCGAAAGGGCGGACACGACGGTGCAGGCGGTGGCGCCGTACTACGGCGTCTACGACTTCACCGACTTCGACAACATGCACGAGATGATGTTGCCGTTCCTCGAGCACTTCGTGATGGGCGCCCGCTACGACGAGGAGCCGGAACGGTTCACCACGGCGTCGCCGATCTCCTACGTGCACCCAGACGCGCCGCCGTTCTTCGTGCTGCACGGCGAGCGCGACGAGCTGGTCCCGACGGGCCAGGCTCACTCCTTCTGCGCGGCGCTGCGGGACGTCGGCGCCTCGGTGTCCTACGCCGAACTCGCCAACGCGCACCACGCCTTCGACATCACGCCGACGGTCCGGTCCAGGCTGGCCGCCAGGGCCGTCTCGGACTTCCTGGGCGTCGTCTACGGGCGGCGTGGCATCTCGATGCTGGATCCGCTGCCGCTGGCAGCCAACCCGGCCAGCTGACGCCGGCGGTGGCCGCAGCCGGCCTCTCTTCGCCGAACGTGAATCCTTGCGGAAATGCGGCGGGGTTTTCGTCGTGGTTTCACTTTCGGCGGAGCTGCTGCCGGTCGTCCTTAGGCTCTTCGCCGAGTGTGGATCTGCTGCGAAATCCCGGCGGCTTTTTCGCAGTCAGTTCACTCTCGGCAGAGCTGGCCCACGTGCTCCAGGGGCAGAAAAAAATCGCCGATTTCTGGCCCTGAGGGCGCGGCCGGCGCGGCCGGCGATGTGGGCGAACCCGGCGCAGCGGGCGCAGCGGGCGCAGCGGGTGAACCAGCCGAGCCGGCGCGGACCTAAGCGGGCGCCACGCCCGAGTGCGACGCGCCGCAGATGAACACCGCCAACCGTGCCGCGCTGTCCCCGGGATTGCGCCACCGGTGGCGCGTGCCGTTCTGCACGACGGTGTCGCCCGGACGCAGGGTGACTTCGGCGCCGTCATCGAGTTCGAGCACGACGACACCGTCGAGAACCACCTCGAAATCGATCGTGTCCGTCGTGTGCATTCCGGGATCTGTGGGATCCATGTAGCGCAGCATGCCCGGCAACTTCGACTCCATGTCGGCGACGGCGTCGGCCGGATCCACGCCCGTATCCCCGCCGGCAGTGGAGTGGGGCGGGATGGAGAACAGCCCGAACCGGAGGCCGCCGATCGGGGGAAAGTAGTTGTGCCACTGGGGCTGGGCACCGTCGTCGGGAAACTGCGGCGTGGAGTCCGCGCCCCACAGCAGGTGAAACTCGGAACTCGGCAGCAAGAGGGGCTGCACCGGTTCCACCGCGTCGTCGCTGACGAACACGGACTTCCCGTCGGCGTCATGCCCGGTGACCACTCTGCGAACCAGCATCTGCTCAGTAAACCAGCACATAGGCACCGCTTTCACCCGCGCGCCGAGCGGACTAGCGTTGTGAGGGCAATCGGGTAGGGCGGGTCAGAAAGCAGGAGGCTTGAGCGGCGGTGACTGGGTTGACGCGTCGGTGGGGTCGTGAACATGGCTGAGTCCGTCGAGACCGTGAAATTTACCGACGAACTGGGGCCGGTCGATTATCTGCTGCATCGCGGGGAGGCGAACCCGCGCACCCGGTCGGGGATCATGGCGCTCGAACTGCTGGACACCACGCCGGACTGGAACCGGTTTGCGGCCAGGTTCGAAAACGCCTCCCGAAAGGTGTTGCGGCTGCGGCAAAAGGTCGTGGTGCCGACGCTGCCGACCGCCGCGCCGCGCTGGGTGGTGGACCCCGACTTCAACCTGGACTTCCACCTGCGTCGGGTGCGCGTCTCCGAACCCGGCACGCTGCGCCAGGTATTCGACCTCGCCGAGGTGATCCTGCAGTCGCCGCTGGACATCTCACGGCCGCTGTGGACCGCCACCCTGGTCGAGGGGTTGGCCGACGGACGGGCCGCCACGCTGCTGCACCTCAGCCATGCCGTGACCGACGGCGTGGGCAGCGTCGAGATGTTCGCGCAGATCTATGATCTCGAGCGCGACCCACCGCCCAGGCCGACGGCGCCGCAGCCGGTGCCACAGGACCTGACCCCTAACGACCTGATGCGCGAGGGCTTCAACCACCTGCCGCTCGCGATCGTCGGGGGTGTCGTGGGCGCGGTGTCCGGGGCGGTCTCGGCGGCCGGGCGGGCGATTCTGGACCCCGTGTCGACGGTGTCGGGGATCGTCGGCTACGCGACATCGGGTGTGCGCGTGATGAACCGGGCCGCGGAGCCGTCGCCGCTGCTGCGTCGGCGCAGCCTGGCCAGCCGCACCGAAGCGATCGACATCCCGCTTTCCGACCTGCACAAGGCCGCCAAGGCCGGCGGCGGCTCGATCAACGACGCCTACCTGGCCGGCCTGTGCGGCGCCCTGCGGCGCTACCATGAGGCCCTTGGCGTCCCGATCAACACGCTGCCGATGGCGGTGCCCGTGAACCTGCGCGCCGAGGGCGACGCGACCGCCGGCAACCAGTTCACCGGCGTCAATCTGGCGGCCCCGATCGGCACCATCGACCCGGTGGCCCGGATGAAGAAGGTCCGCGCCCAGATGACCCAACGCCGCGACGAGCCGGCGATGAACATCATCGGCTCCATCGCGCCGGTACTGAGCGTCCTGCCGACGGCGGTGCTCGAGGGCATCACCGGCTCGGTGGTCGGCGCCGACGTGCAGGCCAGCAACGTTCCGGTCTACCCGGGCGACACCTACATCGCCGGGGCAAAGGTGTTGCGCCAGTACGGAGTCGGCCCGCTGCCCGGGGTGGCCATGATGGTGGTTCTGATCTCCCGCGGCGGGTGGTGCACCATCACCGTGCGCTACGACCGGGCCTCTATCAGAAACGAGGCGCTGTTCGCGCAGTGTCTGCTCGACGGGTTCGACGAGATCCTCGCGCTGGCCGGCGACGACGCGCCGCGCGCGGTGCCCGCATCGTTCTCCGCCGAGCCGGCCGGCGCGGTCTCCGGATCGGTGTCGGGCTCATGAGCGCCTCGCAAGACCCCAAAACCGCGACGGTCTCGAAGGACCTGCGGCTGCCGGGGTCGGTCGCCGAGATCATGGCCAGCCCGCCCGGCCCGCAGGTCGGTGCGTTCTTCGACCTGGACGGGACGCTGGTCGCCGGCTTCACTGCCGTCATCCTCACGCAGGAACGCCTGCGGCGCCGCGACATGGGTGTGGGCGAGCTGCTCAGCATGGTCCAGGCCGGGCTGAACCACACGCTCGGGCGGATCGAATTTGAAGACCTCATCGGCAAGGCGTCGATGGCGCTGGCCGGGCGGCTGATCGACGATCTGGAGGAGATCGGCGAGCGGCTGTTCGCCCAGCGGATCGAGTCGCGGATCTACCCGGAAATGCGCGAGTTGGTGCGCGCGCATGTGGCGCGGGGGCACACTGTCGTGCTCAGCTCGTCGGCGCTGACCATTCAGGTCAACCCGGTGGCGCGCTTCCTGGGTATCAACAACCTGCTGACCAACACGTTCGAGACCAACGAAGACGGGATGCTCACCGGCGGTGTCCTCAAGCCGATCCTGTGGGGCCCCGGCAAAGCTGCTGCGGTGCAACGGTTTGCGGCCGAGCACGACATCGACCTCAAGGACAGCTACTTCTACGCCGACGGCGACGAGGACGTCGCGCTGATGTACCTGGTCGGCAATCCCCGCCCGACCAACCCCGAGGGCAAGATGGCCGCCGTCGCCAAGCGCCGCGGCTGGCCGATCCTGAAGTTCAACAGCCGTGGGGGAGTGGGCATTCGGCGGCAGATCCGCACCCTCGCCGGCCTGGGCTCGATGTTTCCGGTGGCGACCGCCGCGGTGGGCGTCGGCGTGCTGACCGGCAGCCGGCGCCGGGGGGTGAACTTCTTTACCTCCAACTTCTCGCAACTGCTGCTGGCTACCGCGGGCGTGCAGCTGAACGTGATCGGGAAGGAGAACCTGACCGCGCAGCGGCCGGCGGTCTTTATCTTCAACCACCGCAACCAGGTCGACCCGATCATCTCCGGAGCGCTGGTCAAGGACAACTGGGTCGGTGTGGGCAAGAAGGAGCTGGCGAACGACCCGATCATGGGCCCGCTCGGCAAGTTGCTCGACGGGGTGTTCATCGACCGCGACGACCCGGCGTCGGCGGTGGAGACGCTGCACACCGTCGAAGAGCGCGCCCGCGACGGTCTGTCGATCGTCATCGCCCCCGAAGGCACCCGGATTGATACGACCGAGGTCGGCCCATTCAAGAAGGGGCCGTTCCGGATGGCCATGGCGGTGGGAATCCCCATCGTTCCCATCGTGATTCGCAACGCGGAGATCATCGCGTCGCGCAACTCCACCACGATGAATCCGGGCACGGTCGACGTCGCAGTTTTCCCGCCGATCCCGGTCGACGACTGGACCCTGGAGAAGCTGCCGGAGCACATCGCCGAGGTACGCCAACTGTATCTGGATACGTTGGCCGACTGGCCCGTTGACGGACTGCCCGAGGCGGCGCTGTACAAGAAGACCGCGCCGAAGAAGGCGCCCGCCGCTGCGAAGAAGGCGCCGGCCAAGAAGGCCGCCGCCAAGAAGGCTCCGGCGAAGAAGGCCGCCGCCAAGAAGGCTGCGGCGAAAAAGGCTCCGGCGAAGAAGGCTCCGGCGAAGAAGGCCGCCGCCAAGGAGACTCCGGCGAAGGCTCCGGCGGAGGCGCCGCTCCCCAGTCCGGACGAGACATGACCAAACCGGCCGCGGACGCCGGCGCCGTCCTGACCGCTCAGGACTCACTGGTGCTGGCGTCCATGGACACTCCGGTCGAGCTGCAACTGGTTATGAATTGGCTTGCGCAGCAGCGGGATCGCAATCCCGAAACCAAGTTCGACGTCTTGAAGCTGCCGCCCCGCAATGCGGCTCCGGCGGCGCTGACGGCGCTCGTCGAACAACTCGAATCCGACGCAGGTGCGGACCGCTCGATCGTCCCGGTACGGGTCGTCTGGCTGCCCGCCGCGGATCGCAGCAAGTTGGACAAGGTGTCGGGGCTGCTGCCCGGCCGGGATCCATACCACCCCAGCCAGCGT
Source organism: Mycobacterium sp. NGS68 (assembly GCF_059812195.1). Lineage (NCBI taxonomy): Bacteria > Bacillati > Actinomycetota > Actinomycetes > Mycobacteriales > Mycobacteriaceae > Mycobacterium > Mycobacterium sp. NGS68. Next base: position 289,956 of record NZ_JCALCE010000002.1, read on the forward strand.
CAGCAACGGCGCATCCTGCGCACCGACCCGCGGCGCGCGCTGGTGTTGGCCGGCGAGCCGGCGAAGGTGTCCGAACTGCGCCAGCAGTGGCGCGACACCACGGTCGGCGAGAACGCGCGCGACTTCGCGCAGTTCGTCACCCGTCGGGCCGTCCTGGCCTTGGCGCGTGCCGAATACCGGATCCTGGGGCCGCAATACAAGTCGCCGCGCCTGGTGAAGCCAGAGATGTTGGCGTCCTCACGATTTCGGGCGGGCCTGAAAAAGATCCCCGGCGCCACCGTCGAAGAGGCCGGCAAGATGCTCGACGAGCTCGCGACCGGATGGAGCCAGGCGTCGGTCGACGTGATCTCGGTGCTCGGCAGGCTCCTCAGCCGCGGCTTCGATCCCGAATTCGACTACGACGAGTATCAAGTCGCGGCCATGCGCTCCGCGCTGGAGACCCATCCGGCGGTGTTGCTGTTCTCGCACCGGTCCTACATCGACGGCGCGGTGGTACCGGTTGCGATGCAGGACAACCGGTTACCGCCAGTGCACATGTTCGGCGGCATCAACCTGTCGTTCGGCGTGATGGGACCGCTGATGCGCCGCTCGGGGACGATCTTCATCCGTCGCAACATCGGCGACAACCCGCTGTACAAATACGTGCTCAAGGAATACGTGGGCTACATCGTCGAGAAGCGGTTCAACCTGAGCTGGTCCATCGAGGGCACCCGTTCGCGCACCGGAAAGATGTTGCCGCCCAAGCTCGGTCTGATGAGCTATGTCGCCGACGCCTACCTGGACGGGCGCAGCGAAGACATTCTGCTGCAGGGCGTATCGATCTGCTTCGACCAACTGCACGAAATCGCCGAGTACGCCGCCTACGCCCAGGGCGCCGAGAAGACGCCGGAGGGCTTCAGCTGGCTCTACAACTTCATCAAGGCGCAGGGCGAGCGCAACTACGGCAAGATCTACGTCCGCTTCCCCGAGGCAGTCTCGATGCGGCAGTACCTCGGGCCGCCCAACGGACCGCTGGCCGCCGACCGCGACGCCAAACGGCTTGCGATGCAGAAGATGTCGTTCGAAGTCGCCTGGCGAATCCTGCAGGCCACGCCGATCACGGCGACGGGACTGGTGTCGGCGCTGCTGCTCACCACCCGAGGGCAGGCGCTGACGCTCGACCAGCTGCACCATACCCTGCAGGACTCGCTCGACTACCTGGAACGCCGGCAAACCCCGGTGTCCACCAGCGCTTTACGGCTGCGCTCCCGCGAAGGTGTGCGCGCGGCGGTGGATGCCCTATCCAACGGCCATCCCGTCACTCGCGTCGACAGCGGTCGGGAACCGGTGTGGTACATCGCCCCCGAGGACGAGCACGCCGCCGCGTTCTACCGCAACTCGGTGATCCACGCCTTCCTGGAGACCTCGATCGTCGAACTCGCGCTGGCGCACGCCCGTCATGTCGAGGGCGACCGCCTGGCCGCCTTCTGGTCCCAGGCGATGCGGCTGCGCGATCTGTTGAAGTTCGATTTCTACTTCGCCGACTCGGCGGCGTTCCGCGCCAACATCGCCGAAGAGATGGCGTGGCACGACAATTGGGAGGCCCAGGTCGCCGCCGGCGGCGAGGAGATCGACGCGATTCTCTACGCCAAGCGCCCGCTGATGTCTGACGCCATGCTGCGGGTGTTCTTCGAGGCATACGAGATCGTCGCGGACGTGCTGCGCGACACACCCCCCGGCGTCAGCCAGAAGGAACTCACCGAGCTGGCGCTCGGGGTGGGACGCCAATACGTCGCTCAGGGCCGGGTAAGCAGCAGTGAACCGGTGTCGACGCTGCTGTTCGCCACGGCGCGCCAGGTCGTCGCCGATCAGGACCTGATCGACGACGCCCCCGACCTCGCCGAACGCCGCAACGCCTTCCGCCGGGAATTGCGCGACATCCTGCGCGACTTCGGCCACGTCGGGAAGATCGCGCGCAACCAGTTCGTCGTCCGAGAATTCAAGTCCCGCAAGGGGCGCTTGCAGGACCAGGGGGCATGACGGCCGCTGACCCGCATCGCTCGCCCGGCGCGCTGATGTGGCCGCTGCTGGCCGGCGTCGCGACGCTTGCGGGCGGTACGGCGGCCGGAATCGCGGCGCTGTCCCTGGCGAATGCGTTGACCGCCACGGGATTGCCGGATCCGGGCCCGACGACGACGCTGGGCCTGCCGTTCGTCCGGGCGGCCGGTGAGATCGCCGCGGTGACGGCCGTGGGCGCTTTCCTGTTCGCGGCCTTCCTGACTCCGCCGCAGCGCAGCGGGGTGCTGGATGCCGGCGGATACCGCGCGCTGCGACTGGGCACCGTGGCGTCGGGCGTCTGGGCGGTGTGCGCCGCGCTGCTGGTCCCGCTGACCATTTCCGACGTGTCGGGTCATCCGGTCACCGAGCACCTGAACCCGGTGGCGTTGTGGTCGGTGGCCGGGGTGGTCAACGTCGCTTCGGCATGGCGCTGGACCGCGGTCCTGGCCGCTGTCGTGACGCTGGCCAGCGTGGTGGTGCTGCGCTGGTCCTGGACTCCGATGCTGCTGGTCGGCTCGTTGCTGACGCTGATTCCGCTGGGGCTGACCGGTCACTCGTCGGCCGGCGGCTCGCATGACCTGGCCACCAACAGCCTGCTAATCCACCTCGTCGCCGGAAGTGTCTGGGCCGGCGGCCTTTTGGCGCTGCTCGCGGCCGCGCTACGGCGCTCTGAGCATGCCGTCTTGGCGGCGCGGCGGTTCTCGATGATCGCGCTGTGGTGCTGGGCCGCAATGGCGCTCAGCGGTGTCGTCAACGCCCTGGTCCGGGTGCTGCCGTCGGATCTGCTGAGCACCGGTTACGGACGTTTGGTCGTGGCCAAGATCGCGGCGTTGTGCCTGCTGGGTGGTATCGGTTGGCGGCAGCGGCGAACCATCGCCGGCGGGTTGTCGATCCGGTTGGCGCTGGTCGAGGCGGCGGTCTTCGGCCTCACCTTCGGCATCGCCGTCGGGCTTGGGCGCACGCCGCCACCACCGCCGCCCGTGCGGATACCCTCGATCCCCGAAGCGGAGATTGGCTACGACTTCGCCGGTCCGCCGACGGTGTGGCGGGTGCTGTTCGACTGGCGTTTCGACCTCGTCTTCGGCACGGCGGCAATCGTTTTGGCGGTGCTCTATGTGGCCGCGGTGCTGCGCCTGCGACGCCGCGGGGACCGGTGGCCGCCGGGCCGGGTGGTGGCGTGGCTGCTCGGCTGCGCGACGTTGCTGTTCGTGACGTCGTCCGGGGTGGGTCGCTACATGCCGGCGATGTTCAGCATGCACATGGCGGCCCACATGGGTCTGTCGATGCTCGTCCCGATACTGCTGGTCCTGGGCGGCCCGGTCAGCCTGGCGTTGCGGGCGCTGCCGGCCGCGAGCCGGGATGATCCGCCGGGCCTGCGGGAATGGCTGTTGGCGGCGCTGCACAGCCGCCTCTCGCGGATCCTGACCAACCCGGTGGTCGCGACCGTGCTATTCGTCGCTGGGTTCTACGGGCTGTACTTCGGCAGCATCTTCGACGACGCGGTGAGCAGTCACGCCGGACATCTGGCCATGAACGTGCACTTTCTGCTGAGCGGCTACCTGTTCTACTGGATCGTGATCGGGGTGGACCCGACGCCGCGGCCGATCCCGCCGCTGGCCAAGGTGGCGGTGGTGTTCGCCTCGCTGCCGCTGCACGCCTTTTTCGGGGTGGAGTTGATGAGCACGCGGCGAGTGCTCGGCGGCGCCTACTACCGGTCGCTGGGCCTGGGCTGGCACACCGATCTGCTGGGGGACCAACGGTTGGGTGGCGGAATCGCCTGGGCTGCAGGGGAATTGCCGCTGGTGATCGTGATGATCGCGCTGCTGGTGCAGTGGGCGCGCAGCGACGAGCGGACCGCGCGCCGGTTGGATCGGGCCGCCGACCGCGACGACGACGCCGACCTGGCGGCCTACAACGCGATGCTGGCCGAGTTGGCCCGCCGCGACGCGCCAGGAGTCTCCGGCGATCCGCGGGCGTAACGGGGGCGCGGATTTTTCGGCCCTCGCTCCGGCGGTGTCTTGGTTTGCGAGCGTAACGGGGCTGCGAGATTGCGGTCCTCGTTTCGCGGTGGCGTTACGCTCGCGGCTCACTGCGCGCGGCTCGCGCGGCTCGCGCGGTGCCGGGCGGGGTCGGGGTTCGCGAGCGTAACCACACTGCGAAAACCCGGCCCTCGATTCGCAGCCTCTCGCTTGTCCACAGTTGCCGCTTCATCCACAGGCTCCGGCCGCTGCCGCCGCGGCCGGGCCGGGTTGTCGGTGCTCCGGCGCTGAATGGGCGCAGAGCACGCGCTACTACGAGAGGAATCGAGTCAATGTTTGAAACACCGCTTACCGTCGTCGGCCACATCGTCAACGACCTGCAGCGCCGGACGGTCGGCACTCAGGAGGTCATCAAGTTTCGGGTGGCCAGCAATTCACGCCGCCGCACCGCCGACGGCACCTGGGAACCCGGGAACTCGCTGTTCATCACCGTCAACTGCTGGGGCAAGCTGGTCACCGGGGTGGGTGCGGCGCTCGGCAAGGGCGCTCCGGTGATCGTGGTGGGCCACGTCTACACCAGCGAATACGAGGACCGCGACGGCAACCGCAGGTCGTCGCTGGAGATGCGGGCAACGTCGGTCGGGCCGGATGTCTCGCGCGCGATCGTGCGCGTCGAGAAGCCCGGCTACACCGGTCGGAACACCGACCAGGGCGCTGCTCCCGCCGCCGCCGCAGACGACGACGCCGCCGGGCTTCCACCGGCCGAATCCGACGAGATCGGAGCGGAGCGCGTCGCCTTGGCGCTGTCGGCGTGAGGCATTCCCCCGCGGGCGGCAACCATCAGCCGCTCGCGGGGGAGTCTCGGGCGACCGCCCACGGCTGGGCGGTGCATAGGATGGTCCGCGAGATAGATCTGAGAGACCAGAAAGGCAAGACCGCGGCATGGCTGAGTTCATCTACACGATGAAGAAGGTCCGCAAGGCGCACGGCGACAAGGTGATCCTGGACGACGTCACCTTGAGCTTCTTCCCCGGCGCCAAGATCGGTGTGGTCGGTCCCAATGGGGCCGGCAAGTCGAGCGTCCTTCGCATCATGGCCGGCTTGGACAAGGCGAACAACGGTGACGCCTTCCTGGCCACCGGCGCCTCCGTCGGCATCCTGCAGCAGGAGCCGCCGCTGAACGAGGAGAAGACGGTCCGCGGCAACGTCGAGGAGGGCCTCGGCGAGATCAAGGTAAAGCTGGACCGCTTCAACGAGGTCGCCGAGCTGATGGCCACCGACTACTCCGACGAGCTGATGGAGGAGATGGGCCGGCTGCAGGAGGATCTGGACCACGCCGACGCGTGGGATCTGGACTCGCAGCTAGAGCAGGCCATGGACGCGCTGCGCTGTCCGCCGCCCGACGAGCCGGTGACGAACCTATCCGGCGGTGAGCGGCGGCGGGTGGCGCTGTGCAAGCTGCTGCTGTCCAAACCCGACCTGCTGCTGCTCGACGAGCCGACCAACCACCTGGACGCCGAGAGCGTGCAGTGGCTCGAACAGCACCTTGCCTCGTACCCGGGCGCGATCCTGGCGGTCACCCACGACCGTTATTTCCTGGACAACGTCGCCGAATGGATTCTGGAACTGGACCGCGGCCGCGCCTACCCCTACGAGGGCAACTACTCGACCTACCTGGAGAAGAAGGCGGAGCGGATCGCGGTGCAGGGCCGCAAGGACGCCAAGCTGCAAAAGCGGTTGCAAGAGGAGCTGGCCTGGGTGCGGTCCGGCGCCAAGGCCCGGCAGGCCAAGAACAAGGCGCGCCTGCAGCGCTACGAGGAGATGGCGGCCGAGGCGGAGAAGACCCGCAAGCTCGACTTCGAGGAGATCCAGATCCCGGTCGGGCCGCGGCTGGGCTCCGTGGTTGTCGAGGTCGAACACCTCGACAAGGGTTTCGAAGGGCGGACCCTGATCAAGGACCTGTCGTTCACGCTGCCCCGCAACGGCATCGTCGGCGTCATCGGGCCGAACGGGGTTGGCAAGACCACGCTGTTCAAAACCATTGTCGGGCTTGAGGAGCCGGACAGCGGCACGGTCAAGGTCGGCGAGACCGTCAAGCTGAGCTACGTGGATCAAAGCCGGGCCGGCATCGACCCGAAGAAAACCGTGTGGCAAGTCGTGTCGGACGGGCTGGACTACATCGAGGTCGGTCAGACCGAGGTGCCGTCGCGCGCGTACGTGTCGGCATTCGGGTTCAAGGGGCCCGATCAGCAAAAGCCGGCCGGCGTGTTGTCGGGCGGTGAACGCAACCGGCTGAACCTGGCGCTGACGCTCAAGCAGGGCGGCAACCTGATCCTGCTGGACGAGCCGACCAACGACCTGGACGTGGAAACGCTGAGCTCGCTGGAGAACGCGCTGGTGAACTTCCCCGGCTGTGCGGTGGTGATTTCCCACGACCGGTGGTTCCTGGACCGCACGTGCACGCACATCCTGGCGTGGGAGGGCGACGACGACAACGAAGCAAAGTGGTTCTGGTTCGAGGGCAACTTCGGCGCGTACGAGGAGAACAAGGTGGAAAGGCTGGGCGCGGATGCAGCGCGCCCGCACAGAGTGACCCACCGCAAGCTGACTCGGGACTAATGTCACATCTGCGTTAACGAACCCGGTACCCGTCGCGAGTTAGGGAGCAATCGGAATGACGATCGATCCCGGAGCCAAGCAGGACATCGCGTGGACCGAGTTCACCCGCAGCAGCGACATTCCCGACTGGGTCTCCAAGGCCTACATCGACAGCTTCCGGGGACCGCAGGATGACGCGGCACAATCCGATCGAGCCTCCACGCGGGATGCGGCCGCGCTGGTGACGCCGGCGATGCTGTCCGCCCACTATCGGGTGGGCGAGCAGCGCCCGCACGGCGAGAGCTGCGTCTGCGTCCACCCCGCGGACGACCCAGCGGGCTTCGGGCCCGCGCTCCAGGTCGTCACCGACCACGGTGGCATGTTGATGGACTCGGTCATGGTGCTGCTGCACCGGCTCGGGGTCTCCTACACCTCGATCATGACCCCGGTGTTCGAGGTGCATCGCAGCCCGACGGGCGAGTTGCTGAGGGTCGCGCCGAAGGCCGCGGGCAGCTCGCCTTACGTCGGCGAGGCCTGGATAGACGTTCAACTTGCGCCGTCGGTGGACAGCAACACCCTGGCCGAGGTCGAGCGGCTGCTGCCCAAGGTCTTGGCCGACGTGCAGCGCGTCGCCGCCGACGCGTCCACGATGATCGCCACTCTGGAAGATCTCGCGGCCCAGATCGAAAACAATGCCGACGGGCACTACACGGCTCCCGACCGTGAAGACGTCGCGGAACTGCTGCGCTGGCTGGGCGACGGGAATTTCCTGCTGCTCGGTTACCAGCACACCCGGGTGGAGGGCGCTTTGGTCATCGGCGACGGCGCCACCGGACTGGGCGTGCTGCGCGCGCGCTCGGGCACCCGCCCCCGCCTCACCGACGACAACAAGCTGCTGGTCCTGGCCCAGGCGGCCGTCGGCAGCTATCTGCGCTACGGGGCCTACCCCTATGCGATCGCGGTCCGCGAGAACCTGGGCGACGGCGAGATATTGGAGCACCGCTTCGTCGGCCTGTTCACCGTGGCGGCGATGAATGCCGACGTCCTCGAAATCCCGATGATCGCGGGCCGGGTCCGCAAGGCGCTGACGATGGCCGCCAGCGACCCGATCCACCCCGGCCAGTTGCTGCTCGACGTCATCCAGACTGTCCCACGCTCGGAGTTGTTCACGCTCAGCGCCGAACGGCTCTTGACGATGGCCAAGGCCGTGGTGGACCTGGGTTCGGAGCGGCGCGCGCTGCTGTTCCTGCGCGCCGACCGGCTGCAGTTCTTCGTTTCCTGCCTGGTCTACGTGCCCCGCGACCGCTACACCACGGCGGTGCGCCTACAGATCGAAGACATCCTGGTCCGCGAGTTCGGTGGGACCCGCCTGGAATTCACCGCCCGGGTCAGCGAATCGCCGTGGGCCCTGATGCATTTCATGGTGCGGCTGCCCGAAGATGCGGCACCGGGCTCGGTCGACATCTCCGAAGGGACCCGAATCCGGATCCAGGCGCTGCTCAGTGAGGCGGCGCGGACCTGGTCGGACCGGCTGATCGGCGCGGCGGCGGTCGGCGCCGTCGGCCACGCTGACGCCGAGCACTACGCGACGGCGTTCTCCGAGGCCTACAAGCAGGTCGTCAGCCCGGCCGACGCCATCAAAGACATCGAAATCGTCAACGACCTGGCCGACAACTCGGTCAAGCTGGTGTTTGCCGACCGCGGCGAAGACGGCGTGGCCCGGCTGACGTGGTTTCTGGGCGGACGCAGCGCATCGCTGAGCGAACTGCTGCCGATGCTGCAGAGCATGGGCGTCGTCGTGCTCGAGGAGCGCCCGTTCACGGTCACCCGGCGCGACGGCCTGCCCGTGTGGATCTACCAATTCCGCATCTCGCCGCATCCGACCATCCCGGCCGCGACGACGGAAGCCGAGCGCGACGCGACGGCCGAGCGCTTCTCCGAAGCGGTCACCGCGATCTGGCAGGGCCGCGTCGAAGTCGACCGGTTCAACGAACTGGTGATGCGGGCCGGGCTGAGCTGGCAGCAGGTCGCGCTGTTGCGCGCGTACGCGAAATACCTTCGGCAGGCAGGCTTCCCGTACAGCCAGTCCTACATCGAGTCGGTGCTCAATGAGCACGCCTCCACCGCGCGATCTCTGGTCATTCTGTTCGAGGCGCTGTTCGATCCCCGGCCGTCAAACGCCCCGTCGACCCGCGATGCGCAGGCCGCCGCGGCGGCCGTCGCCGCGGACATCGACGCGCTGGTGAGCCTGGACACCGACCGGATCCTGCGGGCCTTCGCGTCGCTGGTGCAGGCCACGCTGCGGACGAATTACTTTGTCACGCGCGAGGGTTCGGCCCGCGGCCGCGACGTGCTGTCGCTCAAACTCAACGCGCAGCTCATCGACGAACTGCCGCTGCCGCGGCCCAAGTTTGAAATCTTCGTGTACTCGCCCCGCGTCGAGGGCGTGCACCTGCGCTTCGGCCCGGTGGCGCGCGGTGGCCTGCGCTGGTCGGACCGGCGCGACGATTTCCGCACCGAGATCCTCGGGCTGGTCAAGGCGCAGGCGGTGAAGAACGCCGTCATCGTGCCCGTCGGCGCCAAGGGCGGCTTCGTGCTCAAGCGTCCGCCGCTGCCGACGGGCGACGCCGCCACCGACCGCGACGCGCAGCGCAGCGAGGGCGTCGCCTGCTACCAGCTGTTCATCTCCGGGCTGCTCGACGTGACCGACAACGTCGACAAGGCAACAGGCAACGTCAGCCCGCCTCGGGAGGTGGTGCGCCGCGACGGTGACGACGCCTACCTGGTGGTGGCCGCGGACAAGGGCACCGCGACGTTCTCCGACATCGCCAACGACGTCGCCAAGTCCTATGGGTTCTGGCTGGGTGACGCGTTCGCGTCCGGCGGATCGGTCGGCTACGACCACAAAGCCATGGGCATCACCGCCAAGGGTGCGTGGGAGGCCGTCAAACGGCACTTCCGCGAAATGGGCCACGACACGCAGACCGAGGATTTCACCGTCGTCGGCGTCGGCGACATGAGCGGCGACGTGTTCGGCAACGGGATGCTGCTGAGCCAGCACATCAGGCTGATCGCGGCGTTCGACCACCGGCACATCTTCCTCGACCCGGACCCCGACGCCGCCTCTTCGTGGCGCGAACGCAAGCGGATGTTCGACCTGCCCCGTTCCAGCTGGGACGACTACGACAAGTCGCTGATCAGCGAGGGCGGCGGCGTGTACAGCCGCGAGCAGAAGGCCATCCCCGTCAGCGAGCAGGTCCGCGCTGCGCTGGGCATCGAGGGCGAGGCCGCCGAGATGGCCCCGCCCAACCTGATGCGCGCGATCCTGCAGGCGCCGGTGGACCTGCTGTTCAACGGCGGCATCGGCACCTACATCAAAGCCGAAACCGAATCCGACGCCGACGTCGGCGACCGCGCCAACGACCCGGTGCGGGTCAACGGAAACCAGGTGCGCGCCAGGGTCATCGGCGAAGGCGGCAATCTGGGTGTCACGGCGTTGGGCCGCGTCGAGTTCGACCTGTCCGGCGGCCGGATCAACACCGACGCGATGGACAACTCGGCGGGCGTGGACTGCTCCGACCACGAGGTCAACATCAAGATCCTGATCGACTCGCTGGTCACCGCCGGCAAAGTCAAGCCCGACGAGCGCACCGCGCTGCTGGAATCGATGACCGACGAGGTCGCGACGCTGGTGCTTGCCGACAACGTCGACCAGAACGACCTCATGGGTACCAGCCGGGCCAACGCGGCCAGCCTGCTCCCGGTGCATGCCGACCAGATCAGGTACCTGGCGGCCGAGCGCGGGCTGAACCGCGAACTCGAGGCCCTGCCGTCGGAGAAGGAGATCGCCCGACGGACCGAGGCCGGCATGGGCCTCACGTCGCCGGAACTCGCGACGTTGATGGCGCACGTCAAGCTGGCGCTCAAAGAGGACGTGCTGGGCACCGAGCTGCCGGATCAGGACGTCATCGCGTCCAGGCTGCCGCAATATTTCCCCAGGCCGCTGCGTGAGCGGTTCACCCCGGAGATCCGCTCGCACCAGCTGCGTCGCGAGATCGTCACCACCATGCTGATCAACGACTTGGTGGACAACGCCGGCATCAGCTACGCGTTCCGGATCAGCGAGGACGTCGGCGTCACCTCAATCGACGCGGTGCGCACCTGGGTCGCCACCGACGCCATCTTCGGCGTGAACCACATCTGGCGGCGGATCCTGGCGGCGGACCTGCCCGTCGCGCTGGCCGACCGGCTGACCCTGGACACCCGCCGGCTGATCGACCGCGCCGGGCGCTGGCTGCTCAACTACCGCCCCCAGCCGCTGGCCGTGGGCGCGGAGATCAACCGGTTCGCCGCGAAGGTCAGGGCGCTGACGCCGCAGATGTCGCAATGGCTGCGCGGTGACGACAAGGCCATCGTCGAGAAGGAAGCCGCCGAATTCATGGCGCAGGGGGCGCCCGACGACCTGGCCTATCGGGTCGCCGCGGGCCTCTACCGCTACAGCCTGCTCGACATCATCGACATCGCCGACATCACCGAGATCGAGCCCGCCGAAGTCGCGGACACCTATTTCGCCCTGATGGACCGGCTGGGCACCGACGGGCTGCTGACGGCCGTGTCCGAGCTGCCCCGAAACGACCGCTGGCATGCGCTGGCGCGCTTGGCGATTCGCGACGACATCTACGCCTCGCTGCGGTCGTTGTGTTTCGACGTGCTGGCCGCCGGGGAGCCGGACGAGAGCGGCGAAGAGAAGATCGCCGAATGGGAGCACACCAGCGTGTCCCGGGTGGAGCGGGCCCGCCGCACGCTCAGCGAGATCTACGAGAGTGGCGCCAAGGATCTCGCGACGCTGTCGGTGGCGGCGCGACAGATCCGCCAGATGACACGCACCAGCGGACGGGGATCCTCTGGATGAGCAAGGGATTCGTCGCGCCGGTGCCGGTGCGCTGGTCGGACATCGACATGTACCAGCATGTCAACCACGCGACCATGGTCACCATCCTCGAAGAGTCGCGCGTCCCGTTCCTGCGGGAGCCGTTCGGCGCGGACATCGCGACCATCGGCCTGCTGATCGCCGACGTCCGGGTCACCTATAAGGACCAGCTGCGACTGGTGGATTCGCCACTGCAGGTGACGATCTGGACCAAGCGGCTGCGGGCGGTCGATTTCACGCTGGGCTATGAGGTGCGCTCGGTCAACGTCGACCCGCAGTCCAAGCCGGCCGTCATCGCCGAGTCGCAACTGGCCGCCGTGCACATCGAGGAGCAGCGCCTGGTGCGCCTGTCGCCGCAACATCGGGAGTACCTGCAACGGTGGCTCAGGGACTAGAGGGAACGGCGCCGACGGCCGAGCGCGGGTTGTGGCTGCGTGACGCGGCCCACCGCGCGGATCTGGCCATGTTCGTCGACCACGCGCTGCGGCTCGACGACGCCGCGGTCATCCGGATCCGCGCCAGATCCGCCGGGCTGCTCACGGCCTGGGTGGCGACGGGTTTCGACGTGCTGGCCAGCCGGGTGGTGGCCGGCAAGGTGCGGCCCGCCGACCTGTCGGTGGCCGCGGACGCGCTGGCCCGCGGGCTGGCGGCCGCGGACGCGTCCGGCTATGTCGACCCGGGGTTCCCGATGGACTCGGCCTGGCGCGGCGCGCTGCCCCCGGAAGCCGGCTTTGCCCACCTCGACGACGTCCCGGCCAGCGTATTGCTGGACCTCGCGGCCAGCGGCGCGCGACTTGCCAAGGAGCACAGCAGCTCCCATGGTCCGCCGGCTTCGCTGCTGGATCAGGAGGTGATCCAGGTCAGCTCGGCCGACGTCAGCGTCGGGCTGCCGATGCGCTGCGTGTTCGCGCTGACGGCCATGGGCTTCCTGCCACAGGAACCCAGCGACGCAGGCGAAATCATCCGGGTCCGGACGCTGCCGACGTGGCTGCGGGTCGACGCCCGGTTCGGCTCGGTATACCGGCGGCGCGGCCAGCCGGCGTTGATGCTGCGCTGAGATTTCGGATCAGGGCGAGTTAATCGAGGCCGGCGGGCGCCGCCCCCGCGTCACGTGCCGTACTTCAGCCACAACGGCAGCACCGAATTGAGGTAATCCATGAATTTCTTGAGCCCGACGCGGTACTGCCCGTAGCCGTATGGATCCTCGGCGTATTCGGGGAATGCGATGCCCAGCCCGAATAAACCGGGCGCAATTATTCCGTTCTGCTGGTTGTATTCCAACGGACCCCATTGTGGCGTCTCGGGCAGCTTTCTGCGGTCGAAACCGACGGTATAGACCACCCGGTCGCATTCGTGCAATTTCTCGTCAAATTCCGGCGCGGAAACCCAACACCTTTCCAGCCGATCCGGGTAAACGCCGTCGATGTTTTCCCGGGCCCACTGCGCCGCCCGGCCTTTCAGGCCCGTGTCGTCGAAGAGGATCCAATCGTCCAGGTATACGGCGTATTTGAGCGGGCTGCGGTAAAAGTTGATGACCTTCTCGACGGGATGGCGCAACAGGTTCGGCAGGGCGATCATCGACGAGTGCGACGAGCCGAAGACCGCGACCGTCGAACCCGAAAGCGGCTGTTCGGCCAGCTGCTCCGGGTCCAAGGCGACCTCCACCGGGATTTCCTTCAGCTGCGGATAGTCGAGCCGTCGGGGCACGGCGCCGACCGCGAGGATGACATTTTCCGACCGGACTTCCTGGCTTTCGGTTTCGACGCGCCACTGCCGGTTCCGCAGATAAAGACGTGTCGCTTTCGTCGCAAATGTCGGCACGCGTTCCCGCAGATGTTGCGTTATCCACAGCAACGGATCCGCCACCAAAGTCAGCGCGCACGTCTCGTCCGGATCGAGTTCGGCCAATGGCAACGGGGGCGCCTCGGAGAATCGGAACGTCGACGAAGCGTTCAGGTAATCCAGGAAAGTCCCGGCAATGGTGTTGCTCGATACCGAACGCCATTTCCGGCCGAGGTCTCCCGCGGCAAAATAAGGGTCAATCCAGGCGATGCTGTCGTCCGGGATGCCGTGATCGAGCAGCCGTCCCACCGCGGCGATTCCAGCGGGTCCGGCTCCGATCACGGTCCATGCGTAGGGCGCCATGAACTACGTATAGAGCAGTCGACGCAATATCGCGCGCACCTAAACCAGCCAGGCCGCCGCGTCCGCAGGCAATTTCCCCCCGGCAAGCGGTGCGCTGGCCAGCAGCACGTCGCCCGGCGGGAGCGCCGCCGCGCGCGTCGAGGCGTTCAAGACGCACGTCAGGCCGCCGGACCGCCGGAACACCAACACACCGGACGGCGCGTCACGCCATTCCAAACCGCCGGCGAATTCCGGGCGTTCCCTGCGCATTTCGATCGCCCGCCGGAAGAAAGACAACGTCGACTCGGGATCGGCGAGCTGCTTGTCCACGGTCAGCGGCGCCCAGTCCGCCGGCATCGGCAGCCAGGTGTCGGCCGACGTCGAGAAGCCGAACGGGGGATCCTCGCCCGACCACGGCAGCGGCACCCGGCACCGGTCGCGACCGCGTTCGGTGTGCCCCGAGCGTTCCCACGTCGGGTCCTGCAGCACCTCGTCGGGCAGCTCGACGTCGGGCAACCCCAGTTCCTCGCCGTTGTAGATGAACACGGCGCCCGGCAGGGCGAGCATCAGCATCGCCATGGCCCGCGCCCGGCGCAGCCCGATCGCCCCGTCGCCGTACCGGCTGACCTCGCGGCCGACGTCGTGGTTGGACAGCGTCCACGTCGGCGTGGCGCCCTGCAACGCCACGGCCGCCAGCGAGTTGTCCACCGCGTCGCGGATCTCGGCGGCGTCGAAGTCGGTGCGGGTCAGCCGGAAGTTGAAGCCCAGGTGCAGCTCGTCGGGGCGCAGGTACTCCGCCCACCGCGCGTTGTCGTGAACCCACACCTCGCCGACGGTCACGGCGCCGGGATAGTCGTCGACGACGGCGCGGATGTCGCGGTGGATCGCGTGCACGTTCGGGTGGTTGAACCGGGGATCGTCGTCGGTGTGCCGCAGGATCTCGATGTCGGGGTCCGGCGAGTCCGGTAGACCCTCCGGCTTGGCCATGCCGTGCGCCACGTCGATGCGGAAGCCGTCCACGCCGCGCTCCAGCCAGAACCGCAGCGTCTTCTCGAAGTCGTCGAAGACGTCCGGGTGTTCCCAGTCCAGGTCCGGCTGCTCGGTGTCGAAGAGGTGCAGGTACCACTGGCCGGGGTTGCCGTCGGGTTCGACCACGCGGGTCCAGGCCGGCCCGCCGAACACCGACTCCCAGTTATTGGGCGGCGCCGACCCGTCGGGGCCCGCGCCGTCGCGGAAGAAATAGCGTTCCCGGGCCGCGCTGCCCGGGCCGGCGGCCAGCGCCGCGGCGAACCAGGGGTGCGCCGAGCTGGTGTGGTTGGGCACCACGTCCATGGTGACCCTGATGCCCCGCTCGTGTGCGGCGGCGATCAGCCGCTCGAACGCGGCCAGCCCGCCGAACAACGGGTCGATGTCTCGGGGGTCGGCGACGTCGTAGCCGTGGTCGGCCATCGGCGAGACGGTCACCGGGTTGATCCAGATCGCCTCCACACCGAGCTGTTTCAGGTAATCCAGGTGCGCCGTCAAACCATCGAGGTCACCGACGCCGTCGCCGTCGCTGTCGGCGAACGAGCGCGGATACACCTGGTAGAACACGGCGTTGCGCCACCAGTGTTCGCTCATCCGAACGGCGCGTTCACGAGGGAGTGGGCGGCCATCTCGAGGTACTCGAGCAACTCGCGGCGATGCTCGTCGTCCAGGGTCTGCGCGTCGATCGACGCCACCGCGGTGTGCATGCACCGCAGCCAGGCGTCGCGCTCGATCGGCGAGATCCGGAACGGGACGTGCCGCATCCGCAGCCGCGGATGGCCACGCTGGTCGGAGTAGGTGCGCGGCCCGCCCCAATACTGTTCGAGGAACATGCGCAGCCGCTCTTCGGCGCCCGCGAGGTCGTCCAACGGGTACAGCTCGCGCAGAATCTCGTCTTCGGGGACCTGCGCATAGAACCGCGAAACGATCTTGTTGAAGGTCTCGGCTCCGCCGACAGCGTCGTAGAAGGACTGTTGTGGCTGATCCATCTCCTCCATTGTGGGGCATCTGCCGCGTTGGTTGTTCACCGGATCGACACGGCGCGCGCCTGCAATAAGGGTGCGATCGGCGTCGAATCATGGTGGACTGTTCCGCGGAGGATCTATGGCGCAGGGCAAGAGACGCCGCAGCCACCGCAGTCCCGGTGCCGCGGCAGGGTTAGCCGGGCCCCCGACCGCGCCCTGCCTGCATAGCGTCGAAACCCCCCGCCCCGAGAGCGCGTCGATCTGGAGTCGTCGGCGCGTTCTGCTGCTGAACTCGACCTACGAGCCGCTGACCGCGCTGCCGATGCGACGCGCGATCGTCATGGTGATCTGCGGCAAGGCTGACGTGGTGCACCACGACCCGGCCGGTCCGGTCATCCACTCGGCCACCCAGTCGATCGTGGTGCCGTCGGTGATCCAGCTGCGGTCCTATGTGCGCGTCCCGTACCGCGCGCGGGTGCCGATGACGCGGGCCGCGCTGATGCACCGCGACCGGTTCTGCTGCGCCTACTGCGGCGGCAAGGCCGACACCGTCGACCACGTAGTGCCGCGCAGCCGCGGCGGAGACCACTCCTGGGAGAACTGCGTCGCCTGCTGTTCGACCTGCAACCACCGCAAGGGCGACAAGCTGCTCACCGAACTCGGCTGGGCGCTGCGCCGGGCGCCGTTGGCGCCCACCGGGCAGCACTGGCGGCTGTTGTCCACGGTCAAGGAACTCGACCCGGCCTGGGCCCGGTACCTCGGCGAAGGCGCCGCCTGACGCATTTGCCGTCCAACCGCAGCGATAGGGCCCGCGGTGGGATACGGTTTGCGTCGTGGACGCAATGAAGATTCACCTCATCTTCGTCGGCATTCCGCTGGCGCTGGTGGCCGTGCTGTCACTACTGATCTGGTCGCGCAAGGGCAACCACCCCGCGACGTACAAGTTGTCGGAACCGTGGACGCATGCGCCGATCCTGTGGGCCGCGACCGACGAAGCCGTCGGCGGCGGGCACGGACACGGCCACGGTTCGGAGTTCACAGTGGGAGGTGGCGCCAGTGGCACATGGTGAGGTCGCGACGGTCGAATACTCCACGCTCCCGAGGGGCTGGGCGATCACCAGCAGCGGTCGGCTGTCCGGTGTCACCGAGCCCGGCGAGCTGTCCTCGCAATACCCGTTCCCGATCAAGGACCTCGTCGCGATCGACGACGCCCTGAAATACGGTTCGCGGCAATCGCAGGCGCGGTTCGCCATCTACCTGGGCGACCTGGGCAGCGACACCGCCGCGCGGGCGCGCGAAATCCTGGCCAGGGTCCCGACGCCGGACAACGCGGTGTTGCTGGCTGTCTCGCCCGACCAGAGCGTCATCGAGGTGGTCTACGGTTCGGCGCTGCGTGGTCGCGGCGCGGAGTCGGCCGCCCCGCAGGGCGTCGCTGCGGCGTCCGCGGCGTTCGAGCAGGGCGAGCTGGTCGACGGGCTGGTCAGCGCGATCGGCGTGCTCAGCGCGGGCATTTCCCCGGCCTAGGTGTCGGCGCGACCCCTCGCGCGGTGAACCGATACGAGCAGTGGTTGGCCAACGCCGAACGTCAGGACGTGGCGCCGGCGGTCATCGCCGAGATCGCCGAACGGCACGCCGTCGGCGCCGACAACTTCGCGGTGCTGGCGGACATGGAGGAGATCAAGGACCCCGCCGGTAAGTCGTTCTTCCTGATCCCGCCGCGCACCGGCGGCGACGACGTGCGCGACGCGGTGCTGGCGACCTACGTCCTGAACGCGGGCACCGGCTACGGCGAGGCGGGCAAGGCGCCCGGGGTCATTAACGATTTCCCCGAGACGCCGTACGGCGCCGGCGAGGTGCAGCGCATCGCCGACCGGCAGCGCGCCAACGGATGGAGCTACCGGCAGGACGTCGGGTTCGTCGGCCGCAACGGCGGGCGCCTGGTCACCACGCCCAACGGCATGCTGATGGGCGTGGGCGGCAACTGGATTCAGCGACTGTTCACCCAGCAGGGCGGCACGGCGTGGGGCGAGATCTTCATGGTCAACATGAAGGCCCCCGACCCCGCCGGGATGCTGCGCCTGATCGTCGAGTCCGGGCACGCCTGGTACTCCGACGCCGACGGCAGGCCGTGCGAGACCGGCCTCGCGCTGGCCCGCGTGCTGCATCACGAGGAGCGCCACAGCGCGCAATGGGCCGCGCGGGGTTATGCGGGCATGATCAGGGACTACGGCCGGGAACTGCTGCGCGAGCGCATCTTTCGCACGACGAACCGGATCGAAGAGGAGGCCGGTTTGTCCGACGGCGGCTATCGCTGACTGGTTACCGCCGCGAGTTCGGGCAGCAAGTACTCCAACTGCCCCACCTCCTCGATGTTGTGGCGCACCCACGCGCGGGCCATGTTGTCGGGAAGCCGCCGGGTCAGCACGTAATTCACCGGGGTCAGTAGGGCCGAACGCCCCCCGATATCCAGCACGGTGACGTAGTGCGTGCCCGCCGCGCCGGCCGACCAGGTGTGCTCCAACTGGAAGACGATGGCGCCGGCGACACGGGTCACCAACCGGATGCCCGTCTCGTCGAGCTTCTCGACCCCGTCGACCACGTCGACGCTGAAATCGGGGTCCGCGCCGAACTTCTCGACGATGCGGAAGCGCGCCCCCTCGCCGGCACCACCGCCGGGTGCGGGCCTGGCCAGCTCCCAGCGGATGTGGTCGAGCGGGTGCCAGGCCAGGTAGCGGGGCACCGTCTGGCCGCCGTAGGCCATCGTGCCGTCCAGGTGGGTGAACCAGTCCAGCAGCATCTGCGGTGTCACCCCGGCGAGAGGCCGGTGGTCGATCGTGATGCGGCGGCGCAGATGTGCGGCCCGGGTGTAGCGCACCACAGCCGAGTCGACGGGACGCAGCGGGAAGAGCACCGGCAGGGCCATCACATCCTCCAAGATACGGATACGTTTCTTACGTTCAGAAGCGTATGCTCTGCGCCGTAGAAACGCAACCGTTTCTACTGGGTGGGTGGGAGGCGCATGGCGCAGCGGCGGCACGGTACCGACTTGGAGGACGCCATCCACGCCGCGGCACTGCGAATTCTGGGCGAGCGCGGCGCCGGGGGCGTGACCATGGAGGCCGTCGCTGCGGCCGCCGGCACCAGCAAGCCCGTGCTGTACCGCCGCTGGCCGGACAGCGCGGCGCTGTTGCGGGCCACTCTGCTGCGCACCGCGACGGCCGCGATCCCGGCCGCCGACACCGGCAACTACCGCGACGACATGCTCGCGGTGCTGCGGGGCTGGGTGGGCCTGTTCACCGGGCCGCAGGCGTCGATCATGCGGTCCATCATCGCGGCCATGGCGACCGACGCCGAACTGACCGAGGCATTCCGCGCCGACGTGATCGGCTGGCGCAAGGACGAGATGGCGCGCCTGTTGCAGCGCGGAATCGACCGCGGCGAGGTGCGTGCCGATGTCCCGTTGGACATCGTCCGTGAGCTCGGCCAAAGCGTGTTGTGGCACCGACTGCTGGTGACCGGGGATCCGATCGACGACGACCTCGTCGTGCGCCTGGTCGACGACGTCCTGCTGCCGGTGGTCAGACCCCGCTGACCGGTTCGTTTAGGCCTGAGCCGCGTCCAGCGTGCGGGCCCGCAGCGCGCGCTTGACCGCCGCCTGGCCCTCCAGTACCAGCCGGCGCAGGGCAGGCGGAACCTCGGGGTCGGCCAGGAACTCGTCGGCGGCGGCCACGCCGTCCTCGCTGATGTTCCAGTACGGGTACAGGCCGACCACCACCGACTGCGCGACCTCGCTGGACCGCCGCGCCCACACCCCCGGTATCGCCTGGAAGTAGCGCGGCGCGAACGGCTTGAGCAGCTCGCCCTGGCCCGGCGCGACGATGCCCGCGATGATCGCCCGCCCCGCGGCGTTGGCCAGCGTGTCGTCCTCGACCACCGTGGTGAATGCGTCTTCCTTGACGGCGAGCTGCGGCCGGGCGGCCGACGCCTGCGCGCCGTGCCGCTTGCCGGCGGCCGTCGGGTCGCGCTGCATCTCGGCGTCGATGAAGGGCGTCTCGGGCCCGTCGGCGTCGATGGCGCCCGCGGTCGCCAGCGCGGTCACCACGCGCCAGCGCAGGTCGGTGTCGACCTCGACGCCGGCCAGGCCCAGCTCGGCGGGGTCGGTGTCGAGCAGGGCCGTCAGCGTCTCCACGTGCCGCGGCGAGAGCACCGACGAGGACAGCGCGTTGACGTAGGCCAGCTGGTGATCCGATCCGGGCTCCGCGGCCCGCGCCAATTCCAGCAGCCGGTCGGCGAACTGCGGCCAGCCGTGCTCGGCGGCCCAGCCCGGTTCGGCGTAGGAAGCCAGCGCCGTCTGGGCCTGCAGTAGCAGCCGCTGGGCCACGGTGACCTCGGTTTCGGCGTGGATACCGCCCGACACGAGTGCCACGAAGTCGCGCGCGGCCAGTTCGGCGTCGCGGGTCATCTCCCAGGCGGCCGACCACACCAGCGTGCGCGGCAGGGGATCGGCGATGTCGGCGATGCGCTCCAGTGCGGTCTGCAGCGACGCGGCGTCCAGCCGCAGCGAGCAGTACGTCAGGTCCTCGTCGTTGACCAGGATCAGCTTGCCGCGCGGAACACCAACCAGCGCAGGGACTTCCGTCACTGCACCGGTCACGTCGAGTTCCTCGCGGTGCACCCGGACCAGCTTGCCGTTCCCGCCGGGATCGTCGTCGTAAATCCCGACCGCCAGCCGGTGCACCCGGGTCTCGCCGGCGCCCGGGGCGGCGCCGCTCTGCTCCACCGCGAAGCGGGTGAACTTCCCGCCGTCGTCGACGTCGAAATCGGGCCGCAGCGTGTTGAGTCCAGTCGTCTTCAGCCACTGCCTGCCCCAGTCGGACAGGTCGCGGCCGGAGGCCTTTTCCAGCGCGCCCACCAGGTCGTCGAACGTGGCGTTGCCGTAGGCGTGGGTGCGGAAGTAGTCGCGCAGGCCGGCCAGGAAGTGCTCCAGGCCCACGTAGGCGACCAGTTGCTTGAGCACCGAGGCGCCCTTGGCGTAGGTGATGCCGTCGAAGTTCACCTCGACCGCGGCCAGGTCGGGGATGTCGGCGGCGATCGGGTGCGTCGACGGCAGCTGGTCCTGGCGGTAGGCCCAGGACTTCTCGACGGTCGCGAACGTCGTCCAGGCCTCGGTGTATTCGGTTGCCTCGGCCTGGCACAGCACCGACGCGAACGTCGCGAACGACTCGTTCAGCCACAGGTCGTCCCACCACGTCATGGTGACCAGGTCGCCGAACCACATGTGCGCCATCTCGTGCAGCACCGTCTCGGCCCGCCGCTCGTAGGAGGCCCGGGTGACCTTGCTACGGAAGACGTAGTCCTCCAGGAACGTGACCGCGCCGGCGTTCTCCATAGCGCCGGCGTTGAACTCCGGCACGAACAGCTGGTCGTACTTGCCGAACGCGTACGGCAGGCCGAAGTTCTTGTGGTAAAAGCCGAATCCCTGTTTGGTCTCGGTGAACAACCGCTCGGCGTCCATGTGATCGGCCAGCGACGCCCGGCAGTAGATGCCGAGCGGGACGTCGCCGTGGTCGTCGGTGTAGGTGTCCTCCCACACCGCGTACGGCCCGGCGATCAGGGCCACCAGGTAGGTGCTCATCCGCGGGGTGGTCGCGAAGGTGTGCACCCCGTCTTCGACGGAGGCCGCGGCGCCGTTGGAGACCACCTTCCAGTGCGCGGGCGCGGTGACCCGCACGTCGAAGGTGGCCTTGAGGTCAGGCTGGTCGAAGCAGGCGAACATCCGCTTGGCGTCGGCGGTTTCGAACTGCGAGTACAGGTACGTCTCACCGTCCACGGGGTCGACGAAGAGGTGCAGGCCCTCGCCGGTGTTGGAGTAGCGGCAGTCGGCGTCGACGATCACCACGTTGCGGTTGGCCAGCCCGGTGAGCGCGATACCCGTCGATTCGTCGTACCCGGAGACGTCAAGTTGGCGGCCGTTGAGGCTGGCGCTGCGGACGGTGTCGGCGGCGATGTCGATGACGGTGTCGGCACCCGCCAGCGCGTCGAATACGACGGTGGTGGTGGACCGGAACGTGCCGGAGCCCGGGGCGCCCGAGCCGTCGGTCACGTCGAGGTTGATCTGGTAGTTGTCGACGGTGATCAGGGCGGCGCGTTCGACGGCCTGATCCCGCGTGAGATTTGGAAGAGCCACGCGTCCAACCTATCGGCTGGCGATCCGGGGCTATCAACCCGAGTAATCGACGACACCGCAAAACGTGGGCAACGCGGGGGATGCGGGACACCCGGCTGAACCGCGAACTTTGCCGTCTGCGGGAAGAGTTTCTGCGGGACTACGGTTGTGTCTTGACGGTGTTCTGATCGTCTTTGACTCCCTACCGATAGGACTGCAATGGCCGAGAAATCTGTCGCCGACTTCTGGTTCGACCCGCTGTGTCCGTGGTGCTGGATCACTTCGCGCTGGATTCTCGAGGTCGAGAAGGTCCGCGATATCGAGGTGAACTTCCACGTCATGAGCCTGGCGGTGCTGAACGAGAACCGAGAAGGGCTGCCGGAGCAGTACCGCGAGATGATGCAGAAGGCTTGGGGTCCGGTGCGCGTGGCCATCGCCGCCGAGCAGTCGCACGGCGCCAAGGTGCTGGAGCCGCTGTACACCGCGATGGGCACCCGGATCCACAACGAGGGCAACAAGGACCTCGACGAGGTGGTCAAGCTGGGGCTGGCCGATGCCGGCCTGCCCGCGGAGCTTGCCGCGGCCGCGACCAGCACCGACTACGACGAGGCGCTGCGCAAGAGTCACCATGCCGGGATGGACGCCGTCGGCGACGACGTCGGTACGCCGACCATCCACGTCAACGGTGTGGCGTTCTTCGGCCCGGTGCTCTCCCGGATCCCGCGCGGCGAGGAGGCCGGCAAGCTCTGGGACGCGTCGGTGATCTTCGCGGGCTATCCGCACTTCTTCGAGCTCAAGCGGTCCCGCACCGAGGGGCCAGAGTTCGACTGAGTCGTTCCGCTCGCTTCGCTCTGGGCGAGTGTCGGATTGAGACACGTTTCCAGCCGGAAAACGTGCCATAACCCGACATGCGGCGGAGTTCGCTGGACACCGTTCGCGCGATCTCCGCGACCGTCGCGGGGACCTGACGCGGATGCGCGACGAGCGCGCGAAATGCGGCCGCGCCCAACAGGCGAACGGTGAACAGCTTCGCCGGCGGTAGCTCGTGGTTGAGGACCCGAAGCAACGTCTGCGTCGCCGCCGGGTCCTCGGCGATCTGCCGCATCACGCTCGTGATCAGCGGTGTCGAGACACCGGGCACGCCCATGTCGTGGGCCAGCCAGTACATCGCGTAGGCGTCCCGGTCACGCCACCGCCACCAGCGCCGCAGCTCGGCATCCAGGTCGGTGCCCGCGGTGATCGAGTCCGCGAGCCGCCGGGCCTGGCGCAGCGCGTCGGAGATGCCCTGGGCGGCGGAGAAGTCTTTGAAGTGACCGGCGTCGCCGACCAGCGCCCAGCCCGGGCCGGCGCCGGCGCGGAAGTAGCCGTGCCACTCCGTCAGCACGCGAATCGGGCCGACCCGCTGCGCCCCCGCAAGCAGGTCTGCCAGCTCGGGCCACTGAGCGACGGCATCGGCGAAATTGAGATCTCGGTCGGCGTGGAACCCACCGGCCGCGGCCATGTCGACCGCGATCACGGCCATGTACAGGCCGCCGTCCGTCGGGCTGGCGAGGAACGCGAGCTCGCCCTTACGGCCGATGCGCAGCCTGCGCTCGGCGTCGTCCACCCCGGAGAAATAACCCCAGGCCGGCATGCGGCCCGGCGGCGTGACCAGGTACTCCGCGGCACCGACCGACGCCGCGACGGTGGAGTGCCGCCCGTCGGCGCCGACGGTCAGACGGGCGTTCACCCGGCCGGCACCGGTTTCCACCCCGGTTACGCGCCCCGCCGTGTCGCGGATCAGGCCGGTCACCCGGCAACCGGTGCGCACGTCGGCGCCGGCCGCAGCGGCCGCGTCGACCAGCAGCGCGTCCAGCGTCGAACGGCGCACGCACAGGCCGGGTTGGGGGAATTCCGGCGGGTCCAGCGTGGCGTCGATCCGGACGTCCTCGTTGACCAGCGTGAACCGGTCCAACGGGACGGCGCCGGCGGACAGCGCCGCATCCAGCACGCCGAGCTCGTCGAGTATCCGCACGCCGTGCGGCTGGATCACATGCGTCGACGGGGTCTCGCTGGGGAAGCGGGCCCGGTCCAGCAGGCAGACCCGCACCCCCCGTCGCGCCAGCATGCTCGCCAGCGGCGAGCCCGCGCAGCGAGCGCCGACGATCACGACGTCGAAGGTGTCCATGATGCCTCCCCGTTCTTACCAATGGACAGTTACTTACCAACGGTAAGTCTGGCGGGTGTGGCAAAACTTATCAATGGTTAGATCGGCTGCTAGCGTTGAGCTCCGTGCGGCCCTACCACCACGGCCAACTCGAACGAGCGGCGATCGACGGCGCCGTCGAGGAGGTGCAGTCCGTCGGCGTCGCGGCGGTGAGCATGCGCCGGATCGCCCGCCGGGCGGGCGTGTCCCACGCCGCGCTGGCCTACCAATTCGGTGATAAGACCGGCATTTTCACCGCCGTCGCCGCCGAGGGATTCCGGCTGGCGGCCGAGGTGATCGGTCCGGCCGCCGCCGGTCCGCACGGATTCCTGCTCGGCGGGCAGGCCTACGTCGAGTTCGCCATCGCCCACCCGGGTCACTACGAGGTGATGTTCCGCCCCTACCTCTACCGCGCCGACGACCCCGCGCTGGTCGCCGCCAAGGATGCGGCGTTCGGCATCCTCTTCGACACGGCCAGGGCCACTCTCGCCGCGCAACGTGGCGAAGTTGTCACCCACGACGAGGTGAACAGCCTGGTCGTCGCGGGATGGTCGCTGTCGCACGGCCTGGCCACCCTGGCGCTGACGAAGAACCTGACCCAGAAGCTCAACCCGGATCCCGCGACGCTCGCCGTGCACGTCGCCCAGGGCGTCATCATGCTCGGCGAACTCGCAAAAGGGCTGCTGGACAGCTGAGGCCAGTCGACGCGAGCCCCGCAAGTCCGTCGTGCACAATTGCGGGCATGCGCGTCTACCTGGGGTCCGACCACGCCGGATTCGAGCTCAAGCAGCAGATCAGCGAGCACCTGAAGAAGACCGGGCACGAGCCGGTCGACTGCGGCGCCTTCAGCTACGACGCCGACGACGACTACCCGGCTTTTTGCATCGCCGCGGCAACGCGCACGGTCGCCGATCCCGACAGCCTGGGCATCGTGCTGGGTGGCTCGGGCAACGGCGAGCAGATCGCGGCGAACAAGGTGCCCGGCGCCCGCTGCGCGCTGGCCTGGAGCGTGCAGACCGCGCAACTCGCCCGGGAGCACAACAACGCGCAGTTGATCGGCATCGGTGGCCGCATGCACACCCTCGAACAGGCGCTGGCCATCGTCGACGCCTTCGTGTCCACCCCGTGGTCGAAAGCCGAACGCCACCAACGTCGTATCGACATTCTCGCCGAATACGAACGCACCCATGAGGCGCCGCCGGTCCCCGGCGCGCAATCCTGAACCGTGCCCGAGGGGCATACCCTGCACCGGCTGGCCCGGCTGCACCAGCGGCGCTTCGGTCGCGCGCCGGTCGCGGTGTCCAGCCCGCAGGGACGGTTTGCCGATTCGGCCGCGGTCGTCAACGACCGGGTGTTGTCGCGTACCAGCGTCTGGGGCAAGCACCTGTTTCATCACTACGCCGGCGGCCCGATCGTGCACGTGCATCTTGGGCTCTACGGCACCTTCGCGGAATGGCCGCGACCTGACGACGGCTCGCTGCCCGAAGCGGTCGGCCAGGTGCGCATGCGGATGGTCGGCGCGGAGTACGGCACCGACCTGCGCGGCCCGACGGTCTGCGAGCTGGTGGACGAGGCGCAGGTCGCCGACGTCGTGGCCAGGCTCGGGCCGGACCCGTTGCGCGCCGACGCGGACCCGTCGTGGGCACGGGGACGGATCAGCAAGTCCCGCAGGCCCATTGGCGCGCTGTTGATGGACCAGACCGTCATCGCCGGCGTGGGCAACGTGTACCGCAACGAGTTGCTGTTCCGGCACGGCATCGACCCGTATCGGCCTGGGCGGGACATCTCCGAGGACGAGTTCGACGCGGCGTGGACCGATCTGGTGGCGCTGATGAAGGTCGGCTTGCGGCGCGGCAAGATCATCGTCGTCCGCCCCGAACATGACCATGGCCCGCCGTCGTACCGGTCGGGACGGCCCCGGACCTACGTCTACCGGCGCGCCGGCGACCCGTGCCGGGTGTGCGGGACGACGATCCGCACCGCGGTGCTCGAGGGCCGGAACCTGTTCTGGTGCCCCAACTGCCAGACGTGACACCGATCACGATTGGGAGCGTCGCGCGAACCTGCAGTTTCAATTCAGGTTCACGGTTGCCTATCTGAACCAGTGCAGACTGAGTTGCACAAGGTGGCCGGCGAGGGCCGTGACCAGGAGTGCATCGTGACTGGCAGCGACGGATCAGGCCCGGCAGCCTTCGGATTGTTGCTTTCCGCTCCGCCGGATCACATAGACGGAGTCCGACACGCTGGCTCGCCGCTGGAATCAGGTCGCGACAGTCACCCTCGACTGACTGCCAGGGCGCCCGGCCGAGCGCGCTGACGTTGTTCGACATGTGTGGAAGCCCAAGCACATTGGCAGGAAATCGTAAGCAAGAAACGCCTGCGTCTACTGTTTTGGGCCGGGCTAGGTGGGTCAGAGTAAGGGTTGTGAAAACTCTGCCACGCTTAACTGCAACGATTTTCGCGGCGGCTGCCGCTCTGGGTGTGGGGTCTGTGGTCCAACCCGCCCCCGCCCAGGCGCAGCCGGCGCCCATGCCGGACTACCACTGGTGTCCGGGCCAGTGGTGGGACCCGGGTTGGGGCTGGAACTGGGATGGCATGAACTGCCACGACGACCACCACCGCGACATGGACGGCTGGGACCACAGCCGCGACTGGAACGGTCCGCCGCCCGGACCGGAGCACCAAGGCCCCTGGGGACCCGGAGGGCCAGGGGGGCCAGGGGGGCCTCCGCCACCGGAGCCCTGGCGCCCGTAAGGAACAGCTGAACCGCCGCGTGCGAGCCATCCGAGGGGGCGGCTCGCACGCCTCGGTTCACTCCGCGGTGACGCCGAGTGTCTCGTAGACCTTGTTGCTCAGCGCGACGCTGCGGGGATCCGCGTTGGCCTTGGTGGCGTCGAAGTAGTTCGCCACGTAGGCGTACCCGATCCGATGCTCGAGGTCGACGAAGCCGAACGAGCCGCCCAGCCCGCCGTGGCCGAAGATACGGGGATTGGGGCCGTTGACGCAGCGCTGGTTGAGCATGTAGCCCAAGCCCCAGCCGTGGTCGGCGACCCGGGGACCCAGCACCAGATCGGGTTCGTAGCCGCCCTGCGACACCCGCAGCAGCTCCATCTGGTCGCGGCTGAGCAGCTTCTCCTGGGCCAGCGCGTTGTAGAAGGTCGCCAGTCCCAGCGCCGACACCTGGCCGTTGGTCCCGGGGAACTCCAGCTGACGCCACAGCTGCAGGTTTTCGGTGTCCAGGTCGTCGTCGGGCAGGAAACCCATCGCGATGGACATCCCGGCTTTGGGATGTTCGTCCAGGCTGGTCGGCCACCCGGGCGCCTGCAGTTCGGCCAGCAACTGGCGGCCGGTCGGCTTGTTCACCCGGTCCGCGCAGCGCCGTTGCTCGGCCGGCGTCAGACCGATATGGATGTCGGCGTCGATCAGCTCTGCGATCTCGCTGCGCAGGTACTGGCCGATGGTCCGGCCGGTGACCCGGCGGAACACCTCGCCGAGGATGAAGCCGTAGGTGGTCATGTGGTAGCCCTGCGCGGTGCCCGGCTTCCACCACGGCTCGGCGATGGCCAGCTGCCCGCAGACGTAGTCCCAGTCGACCAGCTGCTCGGTGTTCAACCGGGTGCGCGGGCCGATGACGCCGGAGCGGTGGCTCAGCACCATCGCCAGGGTGATGTCTTCCTTGCCGGCCTGGCCGAACTCCGGCCAGTACCGGGCCACCGGCGCGTACAGGTCCAGCTCGCCGCGGTCGGCCAGTTGGTGGACGCAGGTGGACGTCATGCCCTTGGTGCCGGACAACACCGTGGTCAGGGTGTTTTCCCGCCAGGGACGGGTGCCGGCGGCGTCGGCCGAGCCGCCCCACAGGTTGACGACGAGCTCGCCGTCGACCCATACCGCGACGGCCGCGCCGACGTCGTTGCGCACCGTGAAATTGCGTTCGAACTCGTCGCGCACCGGGACAAACGCGGGCGCGCACGAGCCGTGAATGGCCACATCCGCCTTAAGGTCGCTCATGGCGCCTTTCTTTCGCGCAAACACCCAGGTCCGAGCGGGCGACGGGAATCGAACCCGCGTAGCTAGTTTGGAAGACTAGGGCTCTACCATTGAGCTACGCCCGCATGCATTAGTCGAGCGCGACTTTACGTGGCGGCAGACGTCGAATCTAATCGAAGCCGTTTTGTGATGGCTCCGTGAGGTCCGCCAGGTCCCCGGAGGTCCATGCGAGGCCGGTGCTGTCGGGCCGTAGGATCGCGTGGTCAGCGCGGGGTGTAGCGCAGCTTGGTAGCGCATCCGCTTTGGGAGCGGAAGGCCGCAGGTTCAAATCCTGTCACCCCGACCAGCCACCGAAGCGACCCCGTAACCAGCACCGAGGAGCATTACCGTGAAGAGCAGCGTCGAGCAGTTGAGCCCCACCCGGGTGCGGATCAGCGTGGAGGTGCCGTTCGGCGAGCTCGAGCCCGATTTCAAGCGCGCCTACAAGGAACTGGCCAAGCAGGTCCGGCTGCCCGGCTTCCGGCCCGGAAAGGCGCCCGCGCGGCTGCTGGAGGCGCGGTTCGGGCGGGAGGCGATGCTCGACCAGGTCGTCAACGACGTGCTGCCCAGCCGCTACGGCCAGGCCGTGGCCGAGACGGAGGTCCACCCCCTGGGCCAGCCCGACATCGAGGTGACCCACAAGGAGTACGGCGAGGACCTGGCGTTCACCGTCGAGGTCGACGTCCGGCCCAAGATCACCCTGCCCGAGCTGGGCACGCTCAAGGTCGAGGTGGAACCGATCGAGGTGAGCGACGAGGACGTCGCCGCCGAACTCGAATCCTTGCGGGCCCGGTTCGGCACCCTGACCGGGGTGGACCGCCCCGTGCAGACCGGCGATTTCGTCTCGATCGACCTGTCGGCGACCGTCGACGGCGTGGAGGTGCCGAACGCAACGGCCGAGGGGCTCTCCCACGAGGTCGGCTCCGGTCGGCTGATCGCGGGACTAGACGACGCAGTGGTCGGCCTGTCCGTCGACGAATCCAAGGAGTTCACCGCGAAGCTGGCGTCGGGGGAGCACAAGGGGCAGGACGCGCAGGTCACCGTCACCGTCAAGTCGATCAAGGAACGTGAGCTGCCCGAGCCCGACGACGAGTTCGCCCAGCTCGCCAGCGAATTCGACACCATCGAGGAGCTGCGCACCAACCTCGCCGAGCAGGTGCGCCACGCCAAGCTGCACCAGCAGGCGGAGCAGGTGCGCAACGCGACGGTGGACGCGCTGCTCGAGCAGGTCGACGTGCCGCTGCCCGAGTCCTACGTGCAGGCGCAGATCGAGGGCGTCATGCAGCACGCGCTCGGCCCCCTGAACAACGACGAGGCCAAGTTCAACGAGCTGCTCGCCGAACAGGGCTCGTCACGCGAGGAGTGGGACGCCGAGGCGCGCAGCGCGTCGGAGAAGGACGTCAAGCGGCAGCTGTTGCTGGATGCGCTGGCCGACGACCTGGATGTCCAGGTCGGCCAGGACGCCCTGACCGAACGGCTGCTGACGACCTCTCAGCAGTACGGCATCGAGCCCCAGCAGCTGTTCGCGTACCTGCAGGAGAACAACCAGCTGCCGTCGATGTTCGCCGACGTGCGGCGCGAGCTGGCCATCAAGGAGGTGGCGCAGGCGGCTACGGTGACCGACACCGCGGGCAACGCCATCGACACCGACGAACTGTTCGGCAAGCACGACCACGATCACGACGACGATCTGGACGATGAGGCCGAAGCCGCCGCCGACGCGGCCGACGAGGAAGCCGACGCGGCCGACGAGGAAGCCGACGACGGCGACGAGGCCGTCGCGGAAGCGGCCGAGGACGAGACCGAACCCGAAAAGGCGTGACGCTGTGAGCGAACGCGCCCGTTTCGGGGGATGCGTGAGCCCCCTTCGGTCGGTTCGGTTGGATAGTGTCGGTGCATACAGAACTCGAAGAAAGCAGGTGTCGCAGTCGTGACTGACATGCGTGGGATCTCGCAGGGTCTCAACCTCACGGACTCGGTCTATGAGCGCTTGCTCTCCGAGCGCATCATCTTCCTGGGGTCGGAGGTGAACGACGAGGTGGCCAACCGGCTGTGCGCGCAGATTCTGCTGCTGGCCGCGGAAGATTCCAGCAAGGACATCAACCTCTACATCAACTCCCCGGGCGGATCGATCAGCGCCGGGATGGCGATCTACGACACCATGGTCCTGGCGCCGTGTGACGTCGCAACCTACGCGATGGGTATGGCCGCCTCGATGGGCGAGTTCCTGTTGGCGGCGGGCACCAAGGGCAAGCGCTACGCCCTGCCACACGCCCGCATCCTGATGCACCAGCCGCTGGGTGGGGTCACCGGCAGCGCGGCGGACATCGCCATCCAGGCCGAGCAGTTCGCCGTCATCAAGAAAGAGATGTTCCGGCTCAACGCCGAATTCACCGGTCAGTCGATCGAGCGCATCGAGGCGGACTCGGATCGCGACCGCTGGTTCACCGCCCAAGAGGCCCTGGAATACGGTTTCGTCGACCACATCATCACCCGCGCCTCCCACGTCACCA
This sequence comes from Mycobacterium sp. NGS68, assembly GCF_059812195.1. Taxonomy (NCBI): domain Bacteria; kingdom Bacillati; phylum Actinomycetota; class Actinomycetes; order Mycobacteriales; family Mycobacteriaceae; genus Mycobacterium; species Mycobacterium sp. NGS68. The sequence continues at coordinate 320,505 of NZ_JCALCE010000002.1, forward strand.
ACGGAGCAATGCAATGAACCCTCAGATCCAGCCCCAGGCGCGCTACATCCTGCCGTCGTTCATCGAGCACTCCAGCTTCGGTGTCAAGGAGTCCAACCCCTACAACAAGCTGTTCGAGGAGCGCATCATCTTCCTCGGCGTCCAGGTCGACGACGCGTCGGCGAACGACATCATGGCGCAGCTGCTGGTGCTGGAATCGCTGGACCCCGACCGCGACATCACCATGTACATCAACTCGCCCGGCGGCGGGTTCACGTCGCTGATGGCGATCTACGACACCATGCAGTACGTGCGCGCCGACATCCAGACGGTGTGCCTGGGCCAGGCCGCCTCGGCCGCCGCGGTGCTGCTCGCCGCCGGTACGCCGGGCAAGCGCATGGCGCTGCCGAACGCGCGGGTGCTGATCCACCAGCCGTCGCTGTCGGGCGTGATTCAGGGGCAGTTCTCCGACCTGGAGATCCAGGCCGCCGAGATCGAGCGGATGCGCACCCTGATGGAGACCACGCTGGCGCGCCACACCGGCAAGGACGCCGAGGTGATCCGCAAGGACACCGACCGCGACAAGATCCTCACCGCCGAAGATGCCAAGGAATACGGGATCATCGATACCGTGTTGGAGTACCGCAAGCTCTCCGCGCAGACGGCCTGAGACCTGCCCCGCTAGCGATCCGTCACGATCCGCGCGTAGCTGCGCTCATCGGCGGGTCCGACGGGTGTCACGGTGCCGAACGCACCGGAGAGCGGCAGGCTGCCCGGCAGCGGGTGACTGTCGCGCAATTCGCGCAGCATGCCGGCCAGCGCCGCGCCGTCGGCCGGCCGGCGGTCGGGGTCGTAAGCCAGCATTGCGGCCAGCGCCTGTTGCCGCCGGGTTTGGCAGTCGGCGTCGACCTCCAACGCGGTTCGGTCGATGAATACGCCCTCGGTCTTGGTCAGCGTGACGGTACGGGAATTGGTGCCTCCCGTCGGGACGATGTATTCCACCTTCTCGCCGAACGGCACCGCACCTGTCAGCGCCGCCAGCATCCGACCGATGGTGAACACGTCGCTGCGCGGGTCGATCGGGCGTCCGGTGACCTGTTCGGGTGGCGCCCACTCGAATGTGGCGCCGCTGGCGATCTCACCACTGCGTAGGAACAGGCCGTCCGGTGCGGTAGCCCGCACGCCGTCGAGCAGCACGTTCGCCGGCGTCAGGTCGCCGTGGACGGTTCCCTCGGCGTGTAGCTGACCGCTCAGATCGGCGACGTCGATCAGCAGATCGAGCACTGTAGTCCGGGGCAGTTCGAAGCTGACCGTGCCACCTGACGCCGTGCTGGCGTGGTTCAGCAGCGTCTCGTAGGCCTCGGAGTCCGCCAACGGCGCCTGCGACGTCACATACCCCACGGTGACGTTGGCGACCGCCCCGCTGAGCGCGGCCAACGACTCGAACACGGCTGGCCGGAATGGCTCCGTGGGGGTTCGCAGCGAACCTCCCCGTCCCTGCACGGTCGCGGTCCACGTCTGCCCGTCCAGGGTGAGTAATAGGTGCCGTTCGCTCTCGGCGGCGGCGATGGCACGGTCCAGTGCGTCGTCAATCCCGGGAGGCGGCGAGGGACTGGCCGCGCCGGGAGGAGGGGGAGCTCCGGGAGGGGAAGCGCCGAAGTTGCCCGCGGTTATCAGGGTCCGGGCGGTGCCCTGCCCCGGGGGTTCGGGGAACCCTGGGGAGCTCTTTGTGTGGGTCGGCGCCAGCAGCTGTTGCAGGAGCGATGGTCCGAGCAGCTCGCGTGCGGCGCGGCGGCTCAGGTAGCCGCGGCTGCCCACCCCCGCTGAAAGTTCGATCTCGTGGATACCCATCAGCGCGGGCGTGAGCGTGTCTTCGACCATGGCCCGCACAGAATCGGGCAGATCGGCGACTCCGGACGCCTCGAAGGCGTCGACCAGGCCTCCGATCACCCGCTGCAGCGTGCTGGAACGCGCCGACCGGTCGATCTCGCAGAGCCACGGCAAGCCGTCCGGCGCGGTGCCCATGCGCACCACGGCTCTCACGAGGGTGGTGAGTGTGCGGTGTTCGACGACCTCGACACCTGCCGACATCCGCCACGGTCGCACACTGGTCATGCCCTGTAGACGGTAGTCCTTGGCCGACCACGGCGGCATCGCCGCGCAAAGCTTTTGCCGGGCCGATGTCGCCTGTCCACGGTAGGGTGGGGTCCGTCACTCACCAGTCGCGGTCGGGTAACGACCGCGACACGCCAGAGACACGCAATGCGCGCCTTTCGCGAGTGGCGAGCGACGTGGGGCTATATGTTTCATTCAGACCGACGGACACGAATACCCCGGAATATCAAAGACGCGATTCGGCGCTAACAGTCGCATCGTGCCGGATCGAACGGGTAGCGTCGGTGAATACACGCGGCACGGGAAGACGAACGGCGATTAGGAAGTAGGCCTTCTGCATCATGGCGCGCATCGGAGACGGCGGTGACTTGCTGAAGTGCTCGTTCTGCGGGAAGAGTCAGAAACAAGTCAAGAAGCTCATTGCGGGCCCCGGGGTGTACATCTGCGATGAGTGCATCGACCTGTGCAACGAGATCATCGAAGAGGAACTCGCCGACGCCGACGATGTGAAACTCGACGAGCTGCCCAAGCCCGTCGAGATCCGGGATTTCCTGGAGGGCTACGTCATCGGTCAGGACACCGCCAAGCGGACGCTGGCCGTGGCCGTCTATAACCACTACAAGCGGATCCAGGCCGGCGAGAAGGGCCGTGACTCGCGGCATGAGCCGGTGGAGCTGACCAAGTCCAACATCCTGATGCTCGGCCCCACCGGCTGCGGCAAGACCTACCTGGCCCAGACGCTGGCCAAGATGCTCAACGTGCCGTTCGCCATCGCCGACGCCACCGCGCTGACCGAAGCCGGCTACGTCGGCGAGGACGTCGAGAACATCCTGCTCAAGCTCATCCAGGCCGCCGACTACGACGTCAAGCGCGCCGAGACCGGCATCATCTACATCGACGAGGTCGACAAGATCGCCCGCAAGAGCGAGAACCCGTCGATCACCCGCGACGTCTCCGGCGAGGGCGTCCAGCAGGCGCTGCTGAAGATCCTGGAGGGCACCCAGGCGTCGGTTCCCCCGCAGGGCGGCCGCAAGCACCCGCACCAAGAGTTCATTCAGATCGACACCACCAACGTGCTGTTCATCGTCGCGGGTGCATTCGCCGGGCTGGAGAAGATCATCTACGAGCGCGTCGGCAAGCGGGGCCTGGGCTTCGGCGCCGAGGTCCGCTCCAAGGCCGAGATCGACACCACCGACCACTTCGCCGAAGTGATGCCGGAGGACCTGATCAAGTTCGGTCTGATCCCCGAGTTCATCGGCCGGTTGCCGGTGGTCGCCTCGGTCACCAACCTGGACAAGGACTCGTTGGTCAAGATCCTGTCCGAGCCGAAGAACGCTCTGGTCAAGCAGTACATCCGGCTGTTCGAGATGGACGGCGTCGAGCTGGAGTTCACCGACGACGCGCTCGACGCCATCGCCGACCAGGCGATCCACCGCGGCACCGGTGCTCGCGGCCTGCGCGCCATCATGGAGGAAGTCCTGCTGCCCGTGATGTACGACATCCCGAGCCGCGATGATGTCGCCAAAGTGGTCGTGACCAAGGAGACCGTCCAGGACAACGTGCTGCCGACGATCGTGCCGCGCAAGCCGTCCCGCGCCGAGCGCCGCGACAAGAGCGCGTAGCGTCCAGCCGGGTCGCCCGGCCGCCTATTACCCGGCGGAGCCGGGCACTCCGGAGAGCGAACCACCTGCCCCGCCGGTCCCACCCGTCCCGGTGGCCGGGTTGATGAAATCGGTCAGGTTCGGATCGGCGATGGCGCCGTTCGCGCCGGCGGCGCCGCCGTCGCCGCCGTTCCCGATGAGCCTGGCCGAGCCGCCACGCCCGCCGTCCCCGCCGGCGCCGTTGATGCCCTGGTCAAACACGTATTGAGCGGTGTTGCTGGTGTGCACGGAGGCGCTGTTGGTGCCGGCTCCGCCCGTTCCTCCGCTCCCTCCGGCGCCCGCGTTGCCCTCCAACCATCCGCCGCGCCCACCCGTGCCGCCGGTGCCGCCGTCGCCGGCGGAGGTACCACCGGTGGCCCCGCCGGTCCCGCCGCCGCCGCCGAAACCGCCATTGCCGAACAGCCCCGCCGACCCGCCGATTCCGCCGGTGCCGCCCGTGCTGCCATTCGCAGCGGAAACGATCTGGTTGTTCACCACGCCCAAGCCGGTGCCGCCAGCGCCGCCGTTGCCTCCGTTACCCCCGGTGCCGTCCAACCATCCGCCTGCCCCACCCGCACCGCCGGTGCCGCCGACGCCGGCAACACCCGCGCCGGGGACGCCGCCGGCGCCACCCGTCCCGCCCGTGCCGCCATACCCGAATATCCCGGCGGCGCCCCCGGCCCCGCCGCTTCCACCGTTCTGCCCTGCAGCGCCGGCCCCGCCGACGCCGCCGTTTCCGCCGGTGCCGGCCAGCCAGCCGCCGTGTCCGCCGGCGCCGCCGGCCGCGCCCGTCCCGCCGGCCCCGCCCTTTCCGCCGGTGCCCAGTAGTCCCGCGGCGCCCCCGGCCCCGCCAGCCTGGCCGGCGGCGCCCGCCGCGCCGTCGCCGCCATTGCCCCACAGCAGACCACCTGCGCCACCCGCTCTTCCGGCGACGGTCGCGTCAGCGCCGTCGCCCACCAGCGGCCGGCCCAAGATGAGTTCCGTCGGCGCATTGAGCATGTTGAGCAGGTTCTGCTGCGCGCTGGCGGCCTCGGTGCTGCCGTACGAAGCGGCGCCCTTCTGCAGCGTCTGCAGAAATTGGTCGTGAAACGCCGAGGCCTGGGCGCTCAGCTGCCGGTACTCCAGCCCGTATCGGGAGAACAGCGAAGCCACCGCCGCCGACACCTCGTCAGCGGCGGCCGGCAGCACCCCCGCGGTCGCGGCGGCGGTCGAGGCGTTTGCCGAATTGAGAGCCGAACCGATCTGCTCCAGGTTGGCCGCCGCCGTTGCCAGCGAGTCCGGGGCCACGATCAGATAGGACATAATCTTCCCCCTGCCTCTAGTGCAAGAGAGCCTATCAATCTGCGGCGACACACGTTGCGGTTCAAAAGATTTGACCAAATTTCTCGTACGACTAGCTCGACGAATGCAACACCGGGAGGCTGTGACGTGGGTCCGATCGGGCCTCCCGTGCTGACCCGCCCGTGGGACCAGGAGTTGATCGGGTTCGTCATGGTCGTCGGCGCGCTGTTTCCCCCGTCGCGCAGGACGTCACGCACGGCACGGTGCGGCCGTGTTTAACGCCGTCGCGGCTCTGGGTGCCGTCGCCGCCGTTGGCCTGGCCCTATGTCCGTTCGCCATGCCGGAAACGGCGGCCCGGCAGGCCGATACGGGGACGTGACCAATACCACAGTTTTGGTTGGCAGTCGACTCCCGCCCGCGTCTGACATCGGTTTTTCCAGCTTAAGAGCGATTTGTCGCCGACTCGGAACGGCGATGCGACGCGGCAACGAGTGCCATAATTGATACCGCCAGTGGCGTAATGCGTGAGTGCGCGGGAGCCGCTCCGACGGCGCGTAATCTGAAACCTGCAGCGGAGTGCCTGTCCGGGTAACAAATGGAAGGCGAAGACGTGGATCTGAACGGCAACGAGGCCGGCCCAGAATCTCATAGTGGTGCAACATCCGACTCCAACCGGCAGCGCCTGGAAAACGTCGTAATCCGCTTCGCCGGGGACTCCGGCGACGGCATGCAGCTCACCGGTGACAGGTTCACGTCGGACGCGGCGCTTCTCGGCAACGACCTGGCCACCCAGCCGAACTATCCCGCCGAGATCCGCGCGCCCGCAGGCACTCTCCCCGGCGTCTCGTCATTCCAGATCCAGATCGCCGACTACGACATCCTGACCGCCGGCGACCGCCCCGACGTGCTGGTGGCGATGAACCCGGCGGCGCTGAAGGCCAACCTCGGCGACTTGCCGCGCGGCGGAATGGTGATCGCCAATTCCGACGAGTTCACCAAGCGCAACCTGACCAAGGTCGGGTACGTCACCAACCCGCTGGAGACCGACGAACTCGAGGAGTATGTCGTCCACTCCGTCGCGATGACCACGCTGACGCTGGGGGCCGTGGAGTCGATCGGCGCAACCAAGAAGGACGGTCAGCGCGCAAAGAACATGTTCGCGCTGGGTCTGCTGTCGTGGATGTACGGCCGGCCGATCCAGACCAGCGAGAATTTCATCAGGGAGAAGTTCGCGCGCAAACCCGACGTCGCGGAGGCCAACGTGCTGGCCCTCAAGGCGGGCTGGAACTACGGCGAGACCACCGAGGCTTTCGGCACCACCTACGAGGTTTCCAAGGCCTCGCTGCCGGCCGGCGAGTACCGGCAGATCTCCGGCAATACCGCGCTGGCCTACGGGATCGTCGCGGCCGGTCACATGGCCGACAAGCAGGTCATGCTCGGCAGCTACCCGATCACGCCGGCGTCGGACATCCTGCACGAGCTGTCCAAGCACAAGAATTTCAACGTCATCACCTTCCAGGCCGAGGACGAGATCGGCGGCATCTGCGCCGCCATCGGCGCCTCCTACGGCGGCGCGCTGGGTGTCACCAGCACGTCGGGCCCGGGCATTTCGCTCAAGTCCGAGGCGCTGGGCCTGGCGGTGATGACCGAGCTCCCGTTGATCGTCATCGACGTCCAGCGCGGCGGGCCGTCGACCGGGCTGCCCACCAAGACCGAGCAGGCGGACCTGCTGCAGGCGTTGTTCGGCCGCAACGGCGAGTCGCCGGTGGCGGTTGTGGCGCCGCGGTCGCCGTCCGACTGCTTTGAGACGGCCCTCGAGGCGGTGCGGATCGCGGTGTCCTATCACACCCCGGTGATCGTGTTGTCCGACGGGGCGATCGCCAACGGCTCTGAGCCGTGGTGTGTGCCGGACGTCAGTTCGTTCAAGCCGATCACGCACATATTCGCCAAACCGGGTGAACCGTTTGAGCCCTATGCCCGCCACCGGGAGACCCTCGCCCGCCAGTTCGCGGTGCCCGGGACCCCGGGCCTCGAGCACCGCATAGGCGGCCTGGAGGCGGCCAACGGGTCCGGCGCCATCTCCTACGACCCCACCAACCACGACCTGATGGTTCGGATCCGCAAGGCAAAGATCGACGGCATCAGCGTGCCGGACTTGGAGGTCGACGACCCCACCGGAGACGCCGAACTGCTGCTGATCGGCTGGGGCAGTTCCTACGGACCCATCGGTGAGGCCTGCCGGCGGGCGCGGCGCCGGGGCACCAAGGTGGCGCACGCCCACCTGCGTTACCTCAACCCGTTCCCGGCCAACCTGGGTGAGGTGTTGCGGCACTACCCGCGGGTGGTGTGCCCGGAGATGAACATGGGGCAGCTCGCGATGCTGCTGCGCGCCAAGTACCTGGTCGACGTGCACTCGGTCACCAAGGTCAAGGGCGTCTCTTTCCTGGCCGACGAGGTAGGTCGCTATATCCGGGCGGCGCTGGCCGATCGGCTGGACGAACTCGAGCAGGACAAGGCGATTATCGCCAGGCTGTCGGCGGCGGAAGTGGGAGCCAACGCATGACGCGTGCCGCGATAATGGATGTAAGCAATGAGATTGAGCGGCGCTCGTGACCCGCGCAGCGACGATGCAGAGCGAAGCGATGAGGAGGAGCGGCGCTCGTGACTGACGTGATGAGCAATCTGGTAGGCACGGACCTTGGCGTGACACCGAAGGTGACTAAGAACGCCTGTGTGCCCACCACCGATCAGCCGCAGAAAGGTAAGGACTTCACTAGCGACCAGGAGGTCCGCTGGTGCCCGGGCTGTGGCGACTACGTCATCCTCAACACCATCCGCAACTTCCTGCCCGAACTCGGGCTGCGCCGCGAGAACATCGTGTTCATCAGCGGCATCGGCTGCTCCAGCCGCTTCCCCTACTACCTCGAGACCTACGGCTTCCACTCGATCCACGGTCGTGCGCCGGCGATCGCGACCGGGTTGGCGCTGGCCCGCGAGGACCTGTCGGTGTGGGTGGTCACCGGTGATGGCGACGCGCTGTCGATCGGCGGCAATCACCTGATCCACGCGCTGCGCCGCAACGTCAACATCACGATCCTGTTGTTCAACAACCGGATCTACGGCCTGACCAAGGGCCAGTATTCGCCGACCTCGGAGGTCGGCAAGATCACCAAGTCGACGCCGATGGGTTCGCTGGATCACCCATTCAACCCGGTGTCGCTGGCGTTGGGCGCTGAGGCCACCTTCGTGGGCCGCGCGCTGGACTCCGACCGCGCCGGCCTGTCCGAGGTGCTGCGCGCCGCCGCCGAGCATCGCGGCGCCGCCCTGGTGGAGATCCTGCAGGACTGCCCGATCTTCAACGACGGTTCGTTCGACGTCCTGCGCAAGGAGGGCGCGGAGGAGCGGGTGATCAACGTCCGCCATGGCGAGCCGATCGTGTTCGGCGCCAACGGCGAATACTGCGTGGTGAAGTCCGGCTTCAGCCTCGAGGTGGCGAAGACGGCCGACGTGGCGGTCGAGGAGATCGTGGTGCACGACGCGCACTCCGACGACGCCGCCTACGCGTTCGCGCTGTCCCGGCTGTCCGACCAGAACCTCGACCACACCGTGCTGGGCATCTTCCGCCACGTCAGCCGACCCACCTACGACGACGCGGCCCGTTCACAGGTCGAATCCGCGCGGTCGGCTATCCCGCACGACGCCACGGCGTTGCAATCGCTGCTGCGTGGCCGCGACACGTGGACCGTCGACTGACGTGGCCGAACGCACGCAAGACGCAGTGGCGCAGTCACTTGCGGGGATAGTCGTCGCCGGAGGCGAATCGCGTCGGATGGGCCGCGACAAGGCCACCCTGCCGCTTCCCGGGGGAACGGGCACGCTGGTCGAGCATGTGGTCGACGTGCTCAGGCAGCGTTGCGAGCCGGTCTTCGTGATGGCGGCCCCGGGGCAGCCGATGCCGGCCCTGCAGGTTCCCGTCCTGCGTGACGAGCAGCGCGGCATCGGCCCGCTGCTGGCGACGGGCCGTGGTCTGCGCGCGGCGGCCGCCGCCGGTGCCCGGCTCGCGTTCGTGTGCGCCGTCGACATGCCTTATCTGGCAGTCGAATTGATCGAGGACCTGTTCCGCCGCGCCGTCGAGACCGGCGCCGAGGTGGTCCTGCCGTGGGACGGCCAGGACCACTACCTGGCCGCGGTGTATCGCACCGATCTGGCCGACCGGGTGGACGCCCTGATCGCCGCGGGGGAGCGCAGCATGCGGTCCCTGGTCACCGCTTCGGACGCGCAGCGAATCGTGATCTCGGATTCCCGTCCGCTGACCAACGTCAATTCCGCGGCAGACCTGGGCGCGCTGGCTTAGCCAGCTGCATTTCCCACAGTATTAGCGGCCGATAAATTCTGATTAATTATCGGCTTTTCCTGCAATAATTCGCTGCCGAATCACGTTGGCGCATGGGCGATTTCGATCTCGCAAATTTCCGCTAGTAAACAAGCCACCGAATGCTGGCTCGGGACCCGCCGTCGCGCCCGTGCCACGCCTGCGTTCGAAGCGGTCTCCGCGGGCCGCGTTCGCCTGCCGTGTTCTCTACCTGAATCGATCCAATGTCGCTGTTGGACTGATGGTTTGGTTTACATTCTGTAAAGCCTCGGTTGCCCGACGCGCGTGGTGAGCGTCACGTCGGATCGGTCCATCGGGCCTGGTAGTCTGCGCCGCCGCGGCAGCTGGCGACGGCGCAGAACGTCTCGACGGAATGGCCGGCAAACTCCGTGTCCCAGCTCACAAAAACTGCGTGATTCGGCTCACGATAACGGGTTGATCACGACCGATTGCCGCAGGCCTGAATCATGCGGCTGACCTGCAATGACAATTCTGGGATCGCACCGTGATCGCATCGTTATAGAAGTTCGATATCCGCGCGTCGAAGGTGACGAATGGATTTCCTTCTCGTACCGTCCATATCTAGCCCGTCCAGCGGGCACATGAAAAACAACAAAAACTGAATCCACGGACCCGCGTGTGAGCGGGGTTGCGGAGGGCCAGCGACTTGAGCGGCCGCCGCGGCCGGCGGAAGCCCCGCCGGGCAGATCGAATGCCCCGCTGTGGTGCCTGAACGAGACGGCACCCCCCAAAGCAGCTAGTTCCCGGAAACCCGGTCTCCAGCACCCAACCCACGTCAATGGGCTGGCTTTGGCGCGCGCCCCGCGAAAGGAACAATGTTGAGGAACGTCCGCAAGACGCTCGTCGTCGCAGCGATCACAGGGACGCTCGTGACTGTGCCCACAGCCGGTACCGCGTTCGCCGACCCCGCGGGCTTCGACCCGAACGTCGCTCCCGCCGGGCCCGCCCCGGAAGCCGCGCCCCCGGCGCCGCTCGGGAACCCTGACGTCCCCCCGCCCGGACTGCCGGACGCGCTGGCGCCCGTAGACGCGCCGCCCCCCGCGGCCGAGCCGGCGGGCTTCGACCCGAACTTGCCGCCGCCGCCGGACGCTCCGCCGCCCCCGGCGCCGGACGCCCCGCCGCCCGCGCCGCTCGGCTTCGACCCGAACGTCCCGCCGCCCGCGGACGCGCCGCCCGTCGAGGCGCCGCCCGCTCCCCGGGCGTACAGCGTGAACTGGGACGCGATCGCGCAGTGCGAGTCGGGTGGCAACTGGGGCATCAGCACCGGTAACGGCTTCTCCGGTGGCCTGCAGTTCACCGCGAGCACGTGGCGGGCCAACGGTGGCTCCGGCTCCGCGAACGGCGCGAGCCGCGAGGAGCAGATCCGGGTCGCCGAGAACGTGCTGCACTCGCAGGGCATCGGTGCGTGGCCCGTCTGCGGCCGCCGCGGCTGACCTAAGGCAGTAAACGAGAATGCCGGGCGCACTGCGTCCGGCATTCTTGCGTCTCACGGTAGCGTCGGGTTGGTGACAGAGACGCCGCGCGAATTCGACATTGTGTTGTACGGGGCGACCGGCTTCGCAGGGAAGCTGACCGCCGAATATCTGGCCCGGGCGGGGGGTGATGCCCGCATCGCGCTGGCCGGCCGCTCGGCCGAGAGGCTGCGGGCCGTGCGCGACACCCTCGGGGAATCCGCGCAGTCCTGGCCGTTGGTGACCGCCGACGCCGACCAACCGTCCACCTTGACCGCGATGGCGGTCCGCACCCGGGTCGTCGTCACCACCGTCGGGCCCTACATGCGCTACGGCTTGCCGTTGGTGGCCGCGTGCGCGGAGGCGGGCACCGACTACGCCGATTTGACCGGTGAGTCGCCGTTCATCCGCGAGAGCATCGATTTCTATCACAAGCAGGCCGCCGACACCGGCGCCCGGATCGTGCATTCCTGCGGTTTCGACTCGGTTCCGTCTGATCTGAGCGTCTATGCCCTCTACCGCGCGGCGGCGGCGGACGACGCCGGTGAGCTGACCGACACCGACTTCGTGCTGCGCTCCATGCGCGGCGGGGTGTCCGGCGGGACCGTGGCGTCGATGCTGGAGATCCTCAGGGCGGTCTCCGCTGATCCGGAATTGCGTCGCCAGTTCGGCGACCCCTACACGTTGAGCACCGACCGCGGCGCCGAACCCGACCTGGGCAAGCAGCCCGACCTGCAATGGCGTCGGGGTCGCCGGATCGCGCCGGAATTGGACGGTGTGTGGACGGGCGGATTCATGATGGCGGCCGCAAACACCCGGATCGTGCGCCGGAGCAACGCGTTGCTGGACTGGGCATACGGCAAGCGGCTCAGATACAGCGAAACCATGAGCACGGGGTCCTCGGCGGTGGCGCCGGTGGCGTCGGCGCTGCTCACCGGAGTCGGCAGCACGATGACCGGCCTCGGCGGCCGCTTCTTCCGGCTGGTGCCGAAGGGGCTGGTCGAGCGCGTGGTCCCCAAGCCCGGCAGCGGGCCGAGCGCGGCCGCGCGGGACCGCGGCTACTACCGGATCGAGACGTACACCACCACGACCACCGGCGCCCGGTACGTGGCGCGCATGGCTCAGGAAGGCGACCCCGGCTACAAGGCCACGTCGGTGCTGCTGGGGGAGTGTGGTCTGGCGCTGGCGACCGACCGCGACAAGCTGTCCGACCTGCGCGGTGTGCTGACTCCCGCGGCCGCGATGGGCGAGGCGTTGTTGGCGCGGTTTCCAGCCGCCGGGGTGTCGCTACAGGTGGAACGGCTGCACTGACCGCGAACTTGGAATCGGCCTGCGGCAAGGGGTGTCGATCCAGATCGCACCCGGCTAGTGTCGGTACTGGCTTTGCTCTTCCATTTCAGCGACGAAGGTGGTTTGCAACTATGGCCGATCTTGACGATCTTTACGCCCAAATCCCTACTTCAGACATAGCGACCAAGATCGGCGCCGACGAGGGCGAAGTCGACAGCGCGATCCAGACGTTGGTGCCGGTGCTGCTGGGCGGACTTCAGCACAACGAGACTGCGGCGCGGGGTCTGCTCGACGTCGACGGGGGCGCGAGCCAGGCGGACAGCACCGACGGGCACCAGGCGGTCGCGACCCTCTTCGGCGGCAATGACACCGACCAGGTCGCCGCGGCACTGGCCAGCGGCGGCGCCGGCAATCGCGATCTGATCAAGCAACTGCTGCCCGTCGTGCTCCCGATTGTGTTGGCCTACATCGGAAAACAGCTCACCTCCGGCGGCGCCGCGCAGGCTCCCGCGCCCAAGCAGGAAGCATCCGGTGGCGGCCTGGCCGATGTGCTGGGCAGCATCCTTGGCGGCGGCAACGACAAGTCCCTGGGCGGCATCCTGGGCAGCGTGCTGGGCGCCAACAAGGGCGGCGGGCTCGGCGACATTCTCGGCGGTCTGCTCGGGGGCAAGAAGTAACTGACGCGCGCATCCCCTGAGTGGAGTGCGCCGCGTTCGTGTCGGGGTGGTTTTGATCTGCATCGAGAAGGTGATGCCCAGGCCCAATCAAGATCAATGGTTCGGTATGTCCGGCATGCCGCCGGCCGCATAGACAAACAAGAAGGATCGAGAGGGATAAGAATGTCCGACACGCTCACTGAAGGCCAGAAGCTGGTAAGAGGGGAATCGCTGGTCTCGAACAACGGGGCCTACACGCTCACCCTGCAAGAGGACGGCAACCTGGTGCTGGCCTCGCGCGGCAACGCGCTCTGGTCGACTTCTACCAACGGCCAGGACGTCGTGCGCGCCGAAGTCCAGTCCGACGGCAACTTCGTGCTCTACACCGCGGACAAGCCGGTCTGGCACAGCGACACCAAGGGAAAGAAGGACGTCAAGCTGGTCCTGCAGGACGACCGCAACCTCGTGCTCTACTCCTCGAGCGGGCCGGCCTGGTCGACCAAGACCGAGACCGACCAGCCGCCGCCACCGGCCCCCGAGGCCGCCGAGGAGAAGACCGCGGACGACGGCGCCCCGCAACCCGTCGACGAGGCCGTCGCCGAGCCCGTCGGGGAGGCCGCGCCGGAGCCGGAGCCCGCGCCGCGGACCTACACCGTTGAGTCCGGCGACACCTTGTGGGCCATCTCGGAGCGGTTCTATGGAGACGGCAGCAAGTACCAGGTCATCGCCGACGCCAGCGGCATCAGCAACCCCGACCTGATCCACCCGGGACAGGTGCTGACGATTCCCTAATCGCCGCAAAGCCTCACCAGGAAGTGCACCCGGCTGGTCTCAGCGGGGTGCGCTTTTCACTCCCGCGCGCGGCGGTTCCTAGAATTGACCGGTGACCGCCACCCCCCACCCCACCGCCGACTCCCTGCCCAAGTCGTGGGATCCGGCCGCGATGGAGGACGCGATCTATCAGCAGTGGCTGGACGCGGGCTACTTCACCGCGGATGCGGCCAGCACCAAGCCGCCGTATTCGATCGTGCTGCCGCCGCCGAATGTGACCGGCAGCCTGCACATGGGCCACGCGCTGGAACACACCATGATGGACGCCCTGACCCGCCGCAAGCGCATGCAGGGCTACGAGGTGCTGTGGCAGCCCGGCATGGACCACGCCGGCATCGCCACCCAGAGCGTGGTGGAAAAGCAGCTTGCGGTGGACGGCAAGACCAAGGAGGACTTCGGTCGCGAGCTGTTCGTCGAAAAGGTGTGGGACTGGAAGCGCGAATCCGGCGGCTCCATCGCCGGGCAGATGCGCCGCCTGGGCGACGGCGTGGACTGGAGCCGTGACCGGTTCACCATGGACGAGGGCCTGTCCCGCGCGGTGCGGACCATCTTCAAGCGGCTCTACGACGCGGGGCTGATCTACCGCGCCGAGCGGCTGGTGAACTGGTCGCCGGTGCTGCAGACGGCGCTTTCCGACATCGAGGTCAACCACGAAGAGGTCGACGGCGAACTGGTGTCGTTCCGGTACGGCTCGCTGGACGATTCCCAACCCCACATCGTGGTCGCCACCACCCGCGTCGAGACGATGCTCGGCGACACCGCCATCGCGGTGCACCCCGACGACGAGCGCTACCGCCACCTCGTCGGCACCAGCCTGCCGCACCCGTTCGTCGATCGTGAGATGGTAATCGTCGCCGACGAGCACGTCGACCCCGAATTCGGCACCGGCGCAGTCAAAGTCACGCCCGCACACGACCCGAACGACTTCGAGATCGGCCTGCGCCATCAGCTGCCGATGCTCACGATCATGGACACCAAGGGTGCAATCGCAGACACCGGAACGCAATTCGACGGCATGGACCGTTTCGAGGCCCGCGTCGCGGTGCGCGAGGCGCTGGCCGCGCAGGGCCGGGTCGTCGCGGAGAAGCGCCCCTACCTGCACAGCGTCGGGCATTCGGAACGCAGCGGCGAGCCGATCGAGCCGCGGCTGTCGCTGCAGTGGTGGGTCCGGGTGGAGACACTGGCCAAGGCCGCCGGCGACGCGGTGCGCAACGGCGACACCGTGATCCACCCCGCCAGCCTGGAGCCGCGCTGGTTCGCCTGGGTCGACGACATGCACGACTGGACCATCTCCCGGCAGCTGTGGTGGGGCCACCGCATCCCGATCTGGTACGGGCCCGACGGCGAAATGGTCTGCGTCGGCCCCGACGACACCCCGCCGGAGGGCTGGGAGCAGGACCCCGACGTGCTGGACACCTGGTTCTCGTCGGCGCTGTGGCCGTTCTCCACCCTGGGCTGGCCGGCCAGGACACCCGAGCTGGAAAAGTTCTATCCGACAAGCGTTCTGGTCACCGGCTACGACATCCTGTTCTTCTGGGTGGCGCGGATGATGATGTTCGGCACCTTCGTCGGCGGCGACGACGCGATCACGCTGGACGGCCGGCGCGGCCCGCAGGTGCCGTTCACCGACGTGTTCCTGCACGGGCTGATCCGCGACGAGTCGGGCCGCAAGATGAGCAAGTCCAAGGGCAACGTCATCGATCCGCTGGAATGGGTGGAGAAGTTCGGCGCCGACGCGCTGCGCTTCACGCTCGCCCGCGGGGCCAGCCCCGGCGGCGATCTGGCCGTCGGTGAAGACCACGTCCGCGCGTCGCGCAACTTCGGCACCAAGCTGTTCAATGCCACCCGGTACGCGCTGATGAACGGCGCTACCACGTCTTCCGAGGCGCCATTGCCGCCGGTGGAGGACCTGACCGACGCCGATCGGTGGATCCTGGGGCGGCTGGAAGAGGTCCGCGCCGAAGTTGATTCGGCGTTCGACGGCTACGAGTTCAGCCGCGCCTGCGAGGCGCTCTACCACTTCGCGTGGGACGAATTCTGTGACTGGTACGTCGAACTGGCCAAAACGCAGCTGGCCCAGGGGCTTACGCACACCACCGCCGTGCTGGCGGCCGGCCTGGACACGCTGTTGCGGCTGCTGCATCCGGTGATCCCGTTCATCACCGAGGCGCTGTGGCAGGCGCTCACCGGCGGTGAATCGGTGGTGATCGCGCAGTGGCCGCAACCGTCCGGTCTCGCACTGGACCCGGTTGCCGCGCAACGGATCGGTGACATGCAGAAGCTGGTGACCGAGATCCGCCGGTTCCGCAGCGATCAGGGCCTGGCGGACCGGCAGAAGGTGTCGGCCCGGCTGAGCGGGGTGAGCGAGGCGGATCTGGGCGGCCAGGTTTCCGCCGTGACGGCGCTGGCCTGGCTCACCGACCCGGGGCCGGACTTCAGCGCCACGGCGTCGCTGGAAATTCGGCTCGGCTCAAACATGAAGCGGACCGTCGTCGTCGAACTGGACACCTCGGGCACCATCGACGTGGCAGCCGAACGTCGCCGCCTCGAAAAGGATTTGGCTGCGGCGCAGAAGGAGCTGGCGCAGACCGCCGCCAAACTGGGCAACGCGGACTTTCTGGCCAAGGCGCCCGAAGCGATCGTCGGCAATATCCGCGACCGTCAGCAGCTGGCGCAGGAAGAGATCGACCGGATCATGGCCCGATTGGCAACGCTGCGGTGAATTCTGAGCTTTCCGACGACTCCGGCGCGGCCGACCCGGTGCCCACTCCCGACGAGATCGCGTCCCTGTTGCAGGTCGAACACCTGCTGGACCAGCGCTGGCCGGAAACCCGCATCGAACCGAGCCTGACCCGGATCAGCGCGCTGCTGGATCTGCTCGGCTCACCGCAGCTGAGCTATCCGTCGATCCACATCGCGGGCACCAACGGGAAGACTTCGGTGGCAAGGATGGTCGACGCGCTGATCACCGCCCTGCACCAGCGCACCGGGCGGACCACCAGCCCGCACCTGCAGTCGGCGACCGAACGCATCTCCGTCGACGGCAAGCCGATAAGCCCGGCGCAGTATGTGCAGACCTACCGGGAGATCGAGCCGTTCGTGCAGATGATCGACCGGCAGTCGCAGGAGGCCGGCGGCCCGGCGATGAGCAAGTTCGAGGTCCTCACCGGCATGGCGTTCGCGGCGTTCGCCGACGCGCCGGTCGATGTCGCGGTCGTCGAGGTCGGCATGGGCGGACGCTGGGACGCCACCAACGTCGTCAACGCGCCGGTCGCCGTCATCACCCCGATCAGCATCGACCACGTCGATTACCTCGGCCCCGAACTCGCCGGCATCGCCGGCGAGAAGGCCGGGATCATCACCCGGGCGCCCGAGGGCGCGCCGGACACGGTGGCGGTGATCGGGCGGCAGGCGCCCGAGGTGATGGAGGTGTTGCTGGCCGAGACCGTGCGGGCCGACGCCGCGGTCGCCCGAGAGGACTCCGAGTTCGCGGTGCTGGGCCGGCAGATCGCGATCGGGGGACAGGTGCTGCAACTGCAGGGCCTCGGCGGGGTGTACAGCGACATCTTCCTGCCGCTGCACGGCGAACACCAGGCCCACAACGCGGTCCTGGCGCTGGCGGCCGTCGAGGCCTTCTTCGGTGCAGGCGCCCAGCGCCAGCTCGACGTCGACGCCGTACGGGCCGGTTTCGCGGCCGTCGCCAGCCCCGGCCGGCTGGAACGCGTGCGCAGCGCGCCGACCGTGTTCATCGATGCCGCGCACAATCCCGCCGGGGCGACGGCGCTGGCGCAGGCGCTCGCCGACGAGTTCGACTTCCGGACGCTGATCGGGGTGATCAGCGTGCTCGCCGACAAGGACGTCGACGGCATCCTCGCCGCTCTCGAGCCCGCGTTCGACTCCGTCGTCGTCACCCACAACGGGTCGCCGCGGGCGCTGGACGTCGAGTCACTGGCGCTGGCGGCGCGCGAGCGGTTCGGGCCCGACCGGGTGCTGACCGCCGAGAACCTGCGCGACGCCATCGACGCCGCGACCGCGCTGGTCGACGAGGCGGCGTCAGCGGGAGACGCCTTCTCCGGCACCGGGATCGTCATCACCGGCTCGGTCGTCACCGCCGGCGCCGCACGCAGCCTGTTCGGTCGTGATCCGCAGTGACCGAGCAGCCGACTGAGCAGCCCCCGGACCCCTGGAAGAGCTTCGCCGCGGTGATGGCCGCGACGCTGCTCCTCGAGGCCGTCGTGGTGTTGCTGGCGATACCGGTGGTCGGCGCGGTCGGTGGCGGCCTGACGGGGGTGTCGCTGGGCTATCTGCTCGGCGTGACCGTGCTGCTGATCGCGCTCGCCGGGCTGCAGCGCAGACCGTGGGCGAGCGTCTGGGTGAACCTGGGCGCGCAGCTGCTGCTCATCGCGGGGTTCCTGGTGTACCCGGGCGTGGGATTCATCGGCCTGCTCTTCGCCGGAGTGTGGGGGCTGATCGCCTACCTGCGCAGCGAGGTCCGGCGGCGCCAGGAACGGGACCCGTCTGCGCCGGACTGACCCGCGGGGCCCGATCCGTTGGGTACGCTGTCCGCCGTGACCGAACGGACCCTCGTACTGATCAAGCCGGATGGCGTCGAAAGGCAGCTGATCGGCGAGATCATCAGCCGGATCGAACGCAAGGGCCTCACCATCGCGGCGCTGGAGCTCAGGCACGTCAGCGAGGAGCTGGCGAGCCGTCATTACGCCGAACACGAAGACAAGCCGTTCTTCGGTTCGCTGCTGGAGTTCATCACGTCGGGGCCGGTGGTGGCCGCGGTCGTGGAGGGGACGCGGGCGGTCGCGGCGTTTCGGCAGCTCGCCGGTGGTACCGACCCGGTGGAAAAGGCCACGCCGGGGACGATCCGGGGTGATTTCGGGCTAGAGACGCAGTTCAATCTGGTGCACGGTTCGGATTCGGCCGAATCCGCACAGCGCGAGATCGCGCTCTGGTTTCCCGGCGGCTGACTAACCCGTCGGGACTGCGCCCAGGTCACGAGCGGATGACCCCGTTGAGTGATGTGGAATACTGGCTGCGGGTGAACGTCGCCGGACCGGCGTCAGACACCCGAATGAAGACTTTGGCAAGCGCGACCATCGCCATCCGCGATGCGGCGCGGCATGCCGAGCCATCATTCAGCCCGGCGCCGAGTTGGTTCTGTTGAGCTGCTCGGCGCGAGACCATTACATGCCCGGGAGCACTGGCCCGGGCCCATAGCGAAGCCCTCGCGTGGCCGCGTCGCAAGGACGCGCCCGGGGGCTTGAGGAGAATACGTGGTAGACGGTGCCCCAACTTCAGAGACAGCAAATCAGCCGACGCCGGGCGAGGAATTGCCGGACCGCCTGAGAGTCCATTCGCTGGCCCGGGCGCTGGGAACCACCAGCAAGCGGGTGCTGGACGCGCTCAGCGCGCTCGACGGGCGGATCCGCAGCGCGCACTCCAGCGTCGACAAGGTCGATGCGGCAAAGGTGCGCGACCTGCTGGCGGCCGAGCCGCCGGAAGCCCCCGCGGACGCCGAGGCCGCCACGCCCGAAGAACCCGAGTCCCGGCTGATGCTGGAGACCGCAATCGAGCGGCCCCACTACATGCCGCTGTTCGTCGCGCCGCAACCCGTCAGCGCCACCCCGGAACGCGACAGCGGCGACGACGCGGGTGACCAGGACGACCAGGACGACCAGGCCGCGGACGCCGAGGCCGACGACGAGGACGAACAGGCCGATCGGCCGGCCAATCGGCGCCGCCGTCGCGGTCGTCGCGGTCGTGGCCGCGGCCGCGGCGAACAGGGCGGATCGGACGGCGCCGACGACGACGAGACCGAATCCAGGGACTCCGGGGCCGAGGACGCCGACGGCGAGGATTCCGACGACGCCGACAACGGTGACGACGAGAACGGATCGGCGGAGGCGGGCAACCGCCGCCGGCGGCGTCGGCGGCGGCGCAAGTCGGGCGCCGGTGACGACGGCGACGACAGTCCGTCGCCCGACGACCCGCCCAACACCGTCGTGCACGAGCGCGCGCCGCGGGCGGGCGGCAAGTCCGGCGGCGACGACAACGGCTCTGGCGGCTCGTCGAGCAACGAGATCAAAGGCATCGACGGCTCCACCCGGCTGGAGGCCAAGCGGCAGCGCCGTCGCGACGGGCGGGACGCCGGGCGTCGCCGCCCGCCGGTGCTGACCGAGGCCGAATTCCTGGCCCGCCGCGAGGCCGTCGAACGCGTCATGGTGGTGCGCGACCGGGTCCGCGCCGAGCCGCCGCACCCGGGCGCTCGGTACACCCAGATCGCCGTGCTCGAAGACGGCATCATCGTCGAGCATTTCGTGACTTCGGCCGCCTCAGCGTCGCTGGTGGGCAACATCTACCTGGGCATCGTGCAGAACGTCCTGCCCTCGATGGAGGCGGCGTTCGTCGACATCGGCCGCGGCCGCAACGGTGTGCTCTACGCCGGTGAGGTGAACTGGGAGGCCGCCGGTCTGGGCGGAGCCGATCGCAAGATCGAACAGGCCCTCAAGCCGGGCGACTACGTCGTGGTACAGGTCAGCAAGGACCCCGTCGGGCACAAGGGCGCGCGGCTCACCACGCAGGTGTCACTGGCCGGCCGCTACCTGGTGTACGTGCCCGGCGCGTCGTCGACGGGGATCAGCCGCAAGCTGCCCGACACCGAGCGCCAGCGACTCAAGGAGATCCTGCGTGAGGTGGTGCCGGCCAACGCCGGGGTGATCATCCGCACCGCGTCCGAGGGCGTCAAAGAGGAGGACATCCGCGCCGACGTCACCCGGTTGCAGGAGCGCTGGCAGCAGATCGAGGCCCAGGCGACCGAAACCAAGAAAAAGGCTGCCGGGGCCGCGGTCTCGCTGTACGAAGAGCCCGACGTGCTGGTCAAGGTCATCCGCGACCTGTTCAACGAGGACTTCGCGGGGCTGATCGTCTCCGGCGACGAGGCGTGGGGCACGATCAACGACTACGTGAATTCCGTTGCCCCCGAGCTCGTTTCGAAGCTGAACAAGTACGAGCCCGCGGAGAACGGCCCCGACGTGTTCGCGGTGCACCGCATCGACGAGCAGCTGGCCAAGGCGATGGACCGGAAGGTGTGGCTGCCGTCGGGCGGCACGCTGGTGATCGACCGGACCGAGGCCATGACGGTCATCGACGTCAACACCGGCAAGTTCACCGGCTCCGGAGGCAACCTCGAGCAGACGGTGACGAAGAACAATCTCGAGGCGGCCGAGGAGATCGTTCGCCAGCTGCGGCTGCGCGACATCGGCGGCATCGTCGTCATCGACTTCATCGACATGGTGCTGGAATCCAACCGCGACCTGGTGTTGCGCCGGCTCACCGAGGCGCTGGCCCGCGACCGCACCCGCCATCAGGTGTCCGAGGTGACCTCGCTGGGCCTGGTGCAGCTGACCCGCAAGCGGTTGGGGACCGGGCTGATCGAGGCGTTCTCGACGTCCTGTCCGAACTGCAGCGGTCGCGGCATCCTGCTGCACGGCGACCCCGTCGACTCGGCGCCTGCAGCCGGCCGCAAGTCGGAACCCGGCGGCAGCCGGCGGGCCAGGCGTTCGAAGAAGGGCCGCACCGACGAGCCGGTGGTGGCCAAGGTGCCAGTGCACGCTCCCGGCGAGCATCCGATGTTCAAGGCGATGGCCGCGGGTTCGTCCGGCCCGGCCGATGCCGCCGGTGACGAGGAAGCCGGCGAGCCCGACGAGGAGTTGACCGCCGCGGCCGACGAGACGGTCGACGAGGTCGCCCAGGCCGAAGTCGAGGACACCGACCAGGACTTCGAGGAGGCCGACGAGACCGACGACCTCGACGCCGACGACGACTCTGACGACGACTCTGACGACGAGGACGAGGACGACGAACTCGACGAACTCGACGACCTCGACGACGAGGACGACGAGGACGACGACGAGGATGAGGACCTGGATCTCGTCGACGACGAGGACGACTCCGACGACGAGGACGACCCCGACGATGAGGACGACCTCGACGACCTCCCCGCCGTCGCCGTGAGTGACGTGTCGGCGCCCCCGCGTCGTCGCCGCGCGGCCGGCCGTCCCGCGGGCCCGCCTGTCCACGCCGACTAAAGCCTCGCGTTTGCTTCACCCAACGTGAAACGACTGCGAATTCTGGACTGATTTTTCGCAGTGGATTCACGTTGGGTGGAAGGCGGGGCCGCCGGGGGCTGTCGCTGTAGCGGGCCTTCGCCGAACGTGAAACGACTGCGAGTTCTGGACTGATTTTTCGCAGTGGTTTCACGTTGGGTGGAAGGGGAGGGCCGCGAAGGGGTGGAAGGCGGGGCCGCAAGGGGTGGAAGGCGGGGCCGCAAAGGGGCCGAAGGCAGGGCCGCAAAGGGGCCGAAGGCAGGGCCGCAAAGGGGCCGCGAGGGGCCGCAAAGTGGCCGCATACGTTGGGTGCAGCGAGAAAAAGCCGTGCAGCGGGAAACGCGAAAAGCCGTGCCAGGGAGCAGACGATGCGGCCCGCCCTGGTTTGACCCTGTAGCTGCTGGTCACGTACCCTTGGACAGTTGTCGTCAGGCCGGTGACTAGCTGTGCGTAGACTTTGGCCGACGACGCGGGACATACAGGCCCGCAACCCAGACCCACCACGCGCACGCAACCGGTGACGCGTGCCCGCAAGAGTAAGCAGAGGTGCACCCAGGATGGCGACCTACGCAATCGTCAAGACCGGCGGCAAGCAGTACAAGGTCGCCGTCGGAGACGTCGTCAAGGTCGAGAAGCTCGACTCCGAGCCCGGCGCGAACGTCTCGCTACCGGTAGCCCTGGTTGTCGACGGCGCAAACGTCACCACCGACGCCTCGGCGCTCGCCAAGGTCGCGGTCACCGGCGAGGTGCTCGAGCACACCAAGGGCCCCAAGATCCGGATCCACAAGTTCAAGAACAAGACCGGCTACCACAAGCGGCAAGGCCACCGTCAGCAGCTGACGGTCCTCAAGGTCACCGGCATCAAGTAGAGGACCAGATATGGCACACAAGAAGGGCGCGTCCAGCTCGCGCAACGGTCGGGATTCCGCAGCTCAGCGGCTCGGTGTGAAGCGGTTCGGCGGCCAGGTCGTCAAGGCCGGCGAGATCCTGATTCGTCAGCGCGGCACCAAGTTCCACCCTGGCGTCAACGTGGGCCGCGGTGGGGATGACACGTTGTTCGCCAAGGCGGCCGGCGCGGTCGAGTTCGGGCTCAAGCGCGGACGCAAGACCGTCAACATCGTCCCGGCCGGGGGATCTGCCGACTAAGGGGTACTCCGATGCCTCGGTTTGTCGACCGGGTCGTCATCCACGCGCGGGCGGGTTCCGGCGGTAACGGCTGCGCCTCGGTGCATCGCGAGAAGTTCAAGCCACTCGGCGGTCCCGACGGCGGCAACGGCGGTCGCGGCGGCAGCGTCGTGTTCGTCGTCGACCCGCAGGTGCACACCCTGCTCGACTTTCACTTCCGCCCGCACGTCACCGCGCCGTCCGGCAAGCAGGGCATGGGTAACAACCGCGACGGCGCGGCCGGCGCGGACCTGGAAGTGAAGGTCCCCGACGGCACCGTCGTCCTGGACGAGAACGGCCGGTTGCTGGCCGATCTGGTGGGCGCGGGCACCCGCTTCGACGCCGCCACCGGGGGTCGCGGGGGCCTGGGCAACGCGGCGCTGGCGTCGCGCGCCCGCAAAGCGCCCGGTTTCGCGCTGCTCGGCGAGCAGGGCGAGGCGCGCGACCTCACTCTTGAACTCAAGACCGTCGCCGACGCCGGCCTCGTCGGGTTCCCGTCGGCCGGGAAGTCGTCGCTGGTGTCGGTGATCTCCGCGGCCAAGCCGAAGATCGCCGACTATCCCTTCACCACGCTGGTCCCCAACCTCGGGGTGGTGTCCGCGGGCGAGCACGCATTCACCGTCGCCGACGTGCCCGGTCTGATCCCCGGCGCATCGCAGGGACGCGGCCTGGGCCTGGACTTCCTGCGGCACATCGAGCGCTGCGCGGTGCTGGTGCATGTGGTGGACTGCGCCACGCAGGAACCGGGGCGGGATCCGATCTCCGACATCGACGCGCTGGAGGCCGAACTCGCGTCGTATACACCGACATTGCAGGGCGACGCGGTGCTGGGCGACCTCGCGGAGCGGCCCCGCGCGGTGGTGCTCAACAAGATCGACGTGCCGGAGGCCCGCGAGCTCGCCGAGTTCGTCCGCGACGAGATCGCCGAGCGGGGCTGGCCCGTGTTCCTGGTGTCGACCGCTACCCGGGAAGGCTTGCAGCCGTTGGTCTTCGGCCTGTGGCAGATGATCGAGGCCTACAACGCGCAACGCCCGCCCGTGGTGGCCCGACGGCCGGTGATCCGCCCGGTCCCGGTCGACGACAGCGGCTTCACCGTGGAGGCCAACGGCGACGGCAGCTTCGTGGTCCGCGGCCGACGGCCCGAGCGCTGGATCGGCCAGACCAACTTCGACAACGACGAGGCCGTCGGCTATCTCGCCGACCGCCTGGCCCGCCTCGGCGTGGAGGACGAGTTGCTGCGGCTGGGTGCGCAACCGGGATGCGCGGTCACCATCGGCGACATGACCTTCGACTGGGAACCCCAGACGCCCGCCGGGGTCGACGTCACGATGACCGGACGCGGCACCGACGCGCGACTGGAGGCCACCGACCGCGTCGGCGCCGCGGAACGCAAGGCCGCCCGGCGCCAGCGGCGTCAGCGCGAAGACTCATGACCAGCCGCCATCGCGAGGCCATCAGGACCGCCCGCAGCGTCGTCGTCAAGGTCGGCACAACCGCACTGACCACGCCAAAGGGGGTGTTCGACGCCGCCCGGCTGGCCGGCCTCGTCGACGCCATCGAAGGCCGCATGAAGGCGGGCTCCGACGTGGTCATCGTTTCTTCGGGCGCCATCGCCGCGGGCATCGAGCCGCTCGGATTGTCCCGTCGGCCAAACGATTTGGCGACCAAACAGGCGGCGGCCAGCGTGGGGCAGGTCGCGCTGGTGAACTCGTGGAGCGCGGCGTTCGCGCGCTACGGCCGCACGGTGGGGCAGGTGCTGCTGACCGCGCACGACCTCTCGATGCGGGTGCAGCACACCAACGCCCAGCGCACGCTGGACCGGCTGCGCGCGCTGCACGCGGTCGCGATTGTCAACGAGAACGACACGGTCGCCACCAACGAGATCCGGTTCGGCGACAACGATCGGCTGTCGGCGCTGGTCGCGCACCTGGTCGGCGCGGACGCGCTGGTGCTGCTGTCCGACATCGACGGCCTGTACGCGTCGGACCCGCGCAAGTCGCAGGGGGCCGAGTTCATCGCCGAGGTCGCCGGGCCGGAGGACCTGGACGGCGTGATCGCCGGCCAGAGCAGTCATCTGGGCACGGGCGGGATGGCGTCGAAGGTGTCCGCGGCGCTGCTGGCCGCCGACGCCGGCGTGCCGGTCCTGCTTGCGGCCGCCGCCGACGCCGCCCCCGCGCTGGCCGACGCGTCGGTGGGCACGGTGTTCGCCGCGCGGTCCGACCGGATGTCGGCGCGGCGGTTCTGGGTGCGCTACGCCGCGGACGCGTCGGGTTGGCTGACGCTGGACGACGGCGCGGTGCGCGCGGTGGTGCGGCACCGCCGCTCGCTGCTGCCCGCGGGCATCACCGCGGTGTCGGGCGGGTTTTCCGCGGGCGACGTCGTCGAATTGCGCGGACCGGACGCGGCCATGGTCGCCCGGGGCGTAGTCGCTTACGACGCAACAGAACTCACTTCGATGATGGGTCGTTCAACCGCCGATCTGCCCGGCGACCTGCGCCGTCCCGCGGTGCATGCCGACGACCTGGTCGCCGTGTAGGCCGCCGCTTCAAGAATCGTTCAAGGATTCCTAGAGGATCCTTGCAGGGTGCCGTCCGAACCTTTTCTCAACAGCAAGCGAGAAAAGGGAAGACATCATGTGGGCACTTACGACATCGAACGGCATGCGGGTCGACGGCATTCGCGTCGAGCAGGAGGGCCGGGCGGCCGTGCAGATGCTCGGTCACTCTCAGGTCATCGGCCCCTACTCCTGGCAGGTCATCGACAACCAGGGCCGGCGCTTCATCGCCGAGCTGCGCCGGGCACGCTGACCCGATATCAGCGCATTGGCTTCAGATACAGTGCGCCCCAGATGATTTCGGTCAGCGACGCGGCCAGCTCCGCGTCGTAGCCGGGCGGATTCACCGGCAGGTTCTGTTGGCACGCGCGCTCCACCATCCACGTCAGCGCGCTGCCCGTGGTGGCCGCGGGCAGTTCCGGGCGGATCGAGCCGTCGGCCTGTCCGTCCTCGATCACCCGGGTGACCCGCTCGGAGATGGCGACCAGCAGGCTTCGATAGGTCTGCGCCGTCGCCGCGTCGTAACCGGCCATCTCGCTGAGCGCGACCAGTACCGGCTGATGACGCCGGAAGCTCGCGATGATCCTCGCGACCGCGGCACGGACATCATTCGGATCGTGCCGGCCGGCCACCCCCCACCAGCGTTCGCCGGCGTCGGCGAGTTCGGCGAACACCTCGGTGGCCAGGCGCCGCAACAGGTGGCCCTTGTCCTCGAAATAGATGTAGAAGCTGGCGCGCGAGATGCCGGCCTCGGTCGACAGCCGGTCCACGCTCAGCTCGGTGAACGTGGCGCCGTCGCCCATCAGCCGCTCGGTCGCATCCAGCAGACGCCGTTCCATGTGCTCGCGGCGCTGCTGGCGATTCGCCTGTGGCTTGCGGGTAACGGACGGCATTTGCGCAGCATAGCGGGTTGATTTAACATCTTGACTAGACACTGTGTCTAGACATATGGTCGCGAATATGACCGCGACGATGCCCGGGAATAGCCGTACCTACGACCCGATCGACCTTTCGTCGCGGGCGTTCTGGGCGACGACGGCCGAGGATCGCGAGCGCTCGTTCGCCGTGCTGCGCGCCGAGCGTCCGGTGAGCTGGCACCCCCCGGCCGAGGACACGATGACGCCCGATCCCACCGACCCCGGCTACTGGGCCGTCACCCGGCGGGCCGACATCGTCACCGTCAGCCGCAACAACGACGTGTTCATCTCCGGCAAGGGGGTGATGTTCGAGACGTTCCCCGAGGAGCTGCTCGAGGCGTCGCAGTCGTTCCTGGCGATGGACCCGCCGCGACACACCGTGCTGCGCAAGCTCGCTCACGCCGCATTCACCCCGAGGCAGGTACGCCGCATCGAGGAGTCGATCAACGTCAACGCCAAGAAGATCGTCGAGGAGTTGCGGGCCGCGGGCAGCGGCGTCGATTTCGTGGAGCACTGCGCCAAGGAGCTGCCCATCCGGACGCTGTCGGACATGGTCGGCATCCCGGAATCCGAACGGCAGCAGGTGGCGCACGCCGCCGACGCGCTGGTGTCGTTCACCGACCCCGACTACCTGCAAGGGCGCCACCCGCTGGAGGTCGCGTTCGAGAACCAGGTGTACCTGCACCAGGTCGCCGGCTCGCTGGCCGCGCACCGCCGCGAACACCCCGGCGACGACCTGTTCAGCAGCCTGGTCAACGCCGAGGTCGACGGCGACCGACTGACCGACGCGGACGTGTCCGCGTTCTTCGTCCTGCTCGCGGTCGCCGGAAACGACACCACGCGCCAGACCACCAGCCACGCGCTGAAGGCGTTGACCGAATACCACGATCAGCGGGACTGGTTGCGCGCGGCGTTCGAGGACCGCATCGGCACAGCGGTGGAGGAATTCATTCGCTGGGCCACCCCGGTGATGACCTTTCGCCGCACGGCCACAAGGGATTTCGAACTGGGCGGACAGACCATCTCGGCCGGCGAGAAGGTGGTGATGTTCTACTCGTCGGGCAACCGCGACGAAGAGGCGTTCGATCACCCCGAGCGTTTCGACTTGGGTCGCAGCCCCAACCCGCACGTGGGCTTCGGTGGCGGCGGGGTGCACTTCTGCCTCGGGGCGCACGTGGCGCGGGCACAGCTGCGGGCAATCTTTGGCGAGTTGCTGCGTCAGGTGCCCGACATCGAGGCGGGCGAGCCGACCTACGTCGTCGGCAACTTCATCCACTCCATCGGCAAGATGCCCTGCAGCTTCTAAGACAGGGCAACGCCGACCAGTTCGGACGCCAGCAGGGTCAGGATTTCCGAGCAGCCGCCGTCGACCTTGAGGGTCGCAAGGTCGTCGCCGCGGGTGCGGCCCCGGTTGACGATCGCGATCGGCATGCCCAGCGACGCGGCGTGGCGCACGAACCGGTAACCGGAGAACACCGTCAGCGACGAGCCCGCGACCAGCAGTGCCTCGGCCGACTCGACCAGCGAATAGGCCCGGGCCACACGCTCTTTGGGTACGCTCTCGCCGAAGTAGACGATGTCGGGCTTGAGCATGCCGGCGCAGGCCGGGCAGTCCAGGTAGCGAAACGACGCGGTGTCGGCGACGATCGCGTCGGCGTCGGGTGCCACCGCCAGCCCGCCGACGGCCTCGGCGCGCTCGATGAACCCCGGGTTGCGCGCCTCGAGTTGCCCGGCCAGCGCGGCGCGGCTCATCGTGTAATCACAATTCAGGCAGGCCACCCGCGCGTAGCTGCCGTGCAGGTCGACGACGTTGCGGCTGCCGGCCTTGGTGTGCAGCAGGTCGACGTTCTGGGTGATTACTCCGGTCACCACCCCCGGGTGCTCGAGCGCGGCGACTGACCGGTGTCCGGCGTTGGGCTGGGTGTCGTCCATGTGCCGCCAGCCGACGTGGTTGCGGGCCCAATAGCGCTGCCGGAACACCGGATCCGAGGTGAACTGCTGAATCGTCATCGGATTGCTCGGCGGCGAATCGGGGCCGCGGTAGTCGGGGATGCCCGAGTCGGTGGAGATGCCGGCGCCCGTCAGCACCGCGAGCCGCAGGCCGGCCAGCAGGGCGACCAGCTCCGGGGATTCCGGGCGGTAAGGCGTCACCCAGTCGAGGGTACGGGTCCGGGCTAATGGCGTGTCTGCGCGCAGCCGTGGCTATCGTCGAAACTTAACCCAGGGCGCCCTCACCCGGCGTGTCGTCGCAGACGTTTCAGTGTCGCGGCGGCTTGCGCGCCGGACTACTTCAGGCAGTCCGCCGCGGTGGTGATTTCGGCGGACATGTTGCGTCGCATCATTTCGCACGCCGCCTTGGCCAACTCGTCATCGAGATGCGCGACCGCATCCGTCGGGATTACGACGGGGAAGTGGCGCACGTACGCGTCGAGCGCGCTGTAGAGGATGCACTGCTCGGTCACCTGGCCGGTCAGGATCAGGCGCTTGGTGCCCAGCCGCCCGAGCAGATACGCCAACGGGGTCGAGTAAAACGCGCTGTGCCGGGCCTTGGTCAACACGCAGATGTTCTGCGCCGGCACGATCGGGTCCACCAGATCCGGACGCGCGCCGTCGCAGGCCGCGTGCACCAAGTCGGAGAACTGCGCCGTGAAATCTCCGTAGTTGTCGTTGACGTAGACCAGGTCGACGCTGTCGGATTCGTCCGCGCGGCGGACGAGGTCAGCCAGCGGCTCGATGATCTTCTCGACATTGGGTATCAGGTTTTCAGCGTCTTCATGCCGGTAGGTGTTCAGCATGTCGACCACCAGGACTGTGGTGTCGCTCATGCGTTGGTGATACCCGACGATCCGGCCTTGACACTGAACGGGCGAGAATGAGGGGCAATGGACTTCTCGACGGACTTCTACAACGCCTACCGACATGGCTACATCCGCGTCGCCGCGTGTACCCACCACACCACGATCGGCGACCCGGCCGCCAATGCTGCGTCGGTGCTGGCGCTGGCGCGCGAATGCCATGACGACGGCGTGGCCCTGGCGGTGTTTCCCGAGCTGACGCTGTCGGGGTACTCGATCGAGGACATCCTGTTGCAGGACTCGCTGCTGGACGCCGTCGAGGACGCGCTGCGCGAGCTTGTCGAGGCCACCCGCGAGCTGCGGCCCGTGCTGGTGGTCGGCGCGCCGTTGCGGCACGGCCACCGCGCCTACAACACGGCCGTCGTCCTGCACCGCGGCGCGGTGCTCGGCGTGGCACCCAAGTCCTACCTGCCCACCTACCGGGAGTTCTACGAGCGTCGCCAGCTGGCGCCGGGTGACGGCGAGCGGGGCACGATCCGGCTCGGCGACATCGAGGCACCGTTCGGGCCTGACCTGTTGTTCGCCGCCGCGGACCGGCCCGACTTCGTGTTGCACGTGGAGATCTGCGAAGACATGTTCGTGCCGGTGCCGCCCAGTGCGGAGGCCGCGTTGGCGGGGGCGACGGTGCTGGCCAACCTGTCCGGCAGCCCCATCACCATCGGGCGCGCCGAGGACCGCAGCCTGCTGGCCCGCTCCGCCTCGTCGCGCTGTCTGGCCGCGTACGTGTACGCCGCCGCCGGGGAGGGCGAATCCACCACCGACCTGGCCTGGGACGGCCAAACGATGATCTGGGAAAACGGCGTGCTGCTGGCCGAATCCGAGCGCTTCCCCAAGGGGCAGCGGCGCTCGGTGGCCGACGTGGACACCGGGCTGCTGCGCTCCGAGCGCCTACGGATGGGAACTTTCGACGACAACCGGCGACACCACCGGGTGCTGGCGGATTCGTTCCGGCGCATCGAGTTCCGGGTGGACCCGCCGTCGGGCGACATCGGGCTGCTGCGCAGGGTCGAGCGGTTCCCGTTCGTGCCCGCCGATCCCAACCGGCTGCAGCAGGACTGCTACGAGGCCTACAACATCCAGGTCTCCGGACTCGAGCAGCGGCTACGGGCGCTGGACTACCCGAAGGTGGTCATCGGCATTTCCGGCGGGCTGGACTCGACGCACGCGCTGATCGTCGCGGCCCGCGCGATGGATCGGGAAGAGCGGCCGCGCACAGACATTCTGGCGTTCACGCTGCCCGGATTCGCGACGGGGGATCGCACCAAACGCAACGCGATCGAACTCTGCCGTGCGCTCGGGGTCACCTTCGCCGAGATCGACATCCGCGACACCGCAAAGCTGATGCTCGAAAATATGGATCATCCGTTCGCGCGCGGGGAAAAGGTCTACGACATCACCTTCGAGAACGTTCAGGCGGGCCTGCGCACCGACTACCTGTTCCGGCTGGCCAACCAGCGCGGCGGCATTGTGCTGGGCACCGGCGACCTCTCCGAGCTCGGGCTGGGCTGGTCGACATACGGTGTCGGTGACCAGATGTCGCACTACAACGTCAACGCCGGAGTGCCGAAGACGCTGATCCAGCACCTGATCCGGTGGGTGATCTCGACGGGGGAGTTCGAGTCTCAGGTCAGCGACGTGCTGCAGTCGGTGCTGGACACCGAGATCACCCCCGAACTCGTTCCGAGCGGCGAGGAGGAGGAACTGCAGAGCAGCGAGGCGAAGGTCGGGCCGTTTTCCCTGCAGGACTTTTCGCTGTTCCACGTGCTGCGCTACGGGTTTGGTCCGGCCAAGATCGCCTTCTTGGCGTGGCACGCCTGGAGCGATTCCGAGCGCGGCGACTGGCCGCCGGGATTCCCCGAGGACAAGCGACCGTCCTACTCCCTCAAGGAGATCCGGCATTGGCTGCAGATCTTCGTGCAGCGGTTCTACTCGTTCAGCCAGTTCAAGCGCTCGGCGCTGCCCAACGGCCCCAAGGTGTCCCACGGGGGCGCGCTGTCGCCGCGCGGCGACTGGCGCGCCCCCTCGGACATGTCCGCGCGGATCTGGCTCGACGAGATCGAACGCCAGATCCCCGAGAGCTGAGCGCGGCGCAGCCGGGACTTCACCGCTGCGCCGAACGTGAAGTGGCTGCGGAATGACGGCGGTGATTTCGCAGTGGATTCACGCTCGGCGAGCAGAGGCGGGGCGACTAGGCCTTCGCGCGGCGCCAGCCCTGGTATTGCAGTTCCGCGAACACCAGCGTGTAGACGCCGGTCGCCAGCGTGAGGACCACGCCGGTGGCGGTCAGCGGGAAGACATCGGCGAGCACCAGGGCAACGCTGGCCACCGTGTAAAGCAGGTTGGCGACAGCCACGCCCAGGCCGGCGCGGCGCACCGACGGCAGCGCGGCCAGCCCGAAGACGGCGACGCCGTAGGCGATGAAGAACGCGGCCATGCCGTACTCAAACGCCTTAGTGGTGCCGGAGATATCGGCGAGCCAGCCGGCCAGCGGGATACCGGCGACACCGGACAGGCCGGTCAAGACGGCGTCGGCGCGCATCGCCAGACGAAGGAACCCATCGCGGGTACCGGTGCGGTCGAAAGTGATGGCGGACATTGCGTTCCTCTCGTTGCAGGGTGTTAACCCCGTCGACGTTGCCCGCGAGGCGCTGCCAGATCGACGCCGACCACTGCCAAGTGCTGCCAACCGGGCAACATGAACGGCATGAATCAAGCCGAGCACTACGAAAAGTTCGTGGTCCTGCACCAGCAGCCGGGCGCGTTTGTGATGCCCAACGCCTGGGACGGACTGTCGGCGCTGATCCTCAAGAACGCCGGGTTCGCCGCGCTGGGCACCTCGTCGGCGGCGCTGGCCGCCACGCTTGGGCGCCGCGACGGGCGGCACGCGGTAAGCCTCCAGGAGCATCTGGCGCACGCCAGGCTGCTCATCGAAATCAGCGGCCTGCCGGTGAACGGCGATTTCGAGGACGGATACGGCGCGACGCCCGACGATGTGGGCGCGACGGTGCGTGCCGCGATCGACGCGGGCCTGGCGGGGATCGGGGTCGAGGACACCTCCGCCGATCCCGCCAATCCGATCCGTGATTTCGATGACGCGGTGGCGCGGGTGCGGGCGGCGGCGCAGGCTGCGCGGGGCCGCATCGTGCTCACCGGGCGGACCGACAATTTCATCCAGGGCCGCGACGATCTGGACGACACGATCCGCCGTCTGTCCGCCTTCGCCGAGGTGGGTGCGGACGTGCTCTACGCGCCGTATCCGCCGGACATGGCCGCGGTCGCGGCGATCGTGGACGCCGTCGCGCCCAAGCCGGTCAACCTGTTGGTGGGCACCAAGGCGGACAGGCCCACGGCGGCGCAGTTGGCGGCGGCCGGGGTCAAGCGCATCAGCACGGGCTCGGCGCTCTTCAACCACGCCGCGACCGCGCTGCGCACGGCGGCGGCGGCGCTGGCCCAGGGTGATCTGGCGACCGCGACGACGGGGATGCGGGCGTCGGAGATCGCGGCGCTGATGCCGGAGGGTTAGCGTTGCAGCCGCGGCCGCGCTAGCGCGTCCGGTCGATTTCGGCGTCGATCGCGTCGGCATCCGGTGCGCAGTCGCCGGCGCCGGGCACAAGCGTGGCCAGCGCGCCGGCGGCGCACGCGCGCCGCATCGCTCGCTCAACCCGCGCCGGGTCCGGCTCACGCGGCCAGCTGGCGGCCAGGACTCCGGCGAACACATCGCCGGCCCCGGTGGTGTCCACCGGTGTCACCGCCGGTGCCGATACCTCGAACTCGCCGCCGGCGCCGACGTACCGCGCGCCGCCCGCGCCCAGCGTCACCACGAAGTGTGTTGGCCGCCAGGGCCATTGGCCGGCCTCGTCTTCGTTGACGATCACCACGTCGGCGACGGCAGCGAGTTCGGCCAGCCCGGCCGGATCCTGGGCCGCCGGTGAGGCATTGACCATGACGACCGCTCCGGTGGTCCGGGCTTGCCGCGCCGCGGCCACCGCCGTCGCCACCGGGATCTCCAGCTGGGTCAACAACACACCGCAGTCGGCGATCGCCGCCGCCACGCCCGGGCCGTCCGCGTCCAGTCCGGAGTTGGCACCCGGTGCCACCACGATGGTGTTCTCCGCGTCGGCGTCCACCACGATGATCGCCGTTCCGCTGGGTCCGGAAACGGTGGTCGTCGACTCCGTTCCAACGCCGTTGGCCAGCAGGTGATCCCGCAACCGCCCGCCGGCTTCGTCGTCGCCGAGCGCGCCCACGAACTGGACCCGCGCGCCCGCCCGCGCCGCCGCCACCGCCTGATTGGCGCCCTTGCCGCCCGGTGCGTGCGTCAACGACGACGCCAGCACCGTCTCGCCCGGGCGCGGCAAGCTTGCCACGTGCATCGTCAAATCCATGTTCACGCTACCGACTACGCAGACCCGGGTCGCCATTCCGTTGACGTTAATCGCAATCGTGATCATCTCGCCGTCGTCGCGCTGCTCTGCGCGTTATCCGGCTGCCGTACAACAGGCAGGAGGCCCGTAACGGAAAGGAAACCGATTGACATCGGACGAGCCAACTGACTCAGTTCCCGACGACGCAACCGTCCCGCCGCGAAGGCGGCACGTGCGCCGACCGCTGCCGTGGCGGCGTTTCCGGTTCGGCATTCAGTCCAAGATCATGGTGGCGCTGCTGCTTTCGAGCATCCTGGCGGTGGCGGTGATCGGCCTGATCGGCGGCGTGTCCGGGCGAAGCGCGTTGCGGGAAGTCGAGTCGGAGCGGCTGATCGAGCTGCGTGAGGCGCAAAAGCGTGGAGTGGAGTCGCTGTTCCGTCAGGTGACCAATTCGCTGATCGTCTACAGCGGCGGATTCAGCATCGTCGAGGCCACGACGGCGCTCACCGCCGGGTTCAACGAGTTGGCCAACTCACCGATCACGCCCCCGCAGCAGGATGCACTCGAAACCTATTACAAGAACGAGATGATCAAGCCGATCAACCGGGTAACCGGTGACGCGCTCGATCTCAACGCGATCATGCCCACCACGAATGCTCAGAGATACCTCCAGGCCTGGTACACAGCCGGGCCGAGGAAGGACTCGATGCCCGTCACCGACGCCGGCGACGGGAGCGCGTGGACGGCGGCAAATGCCCGATTCGACTTCTACCTGCGCGATATCGTCACCCGCTTCGACTACCGCGACGCGCTGCTGCTGGACCTGCACGGCAACGTCGTCTACACGGTGAAAAAAGGTCCCGACCTCGGCACCGACATCCTCAATGGTCCGTATCGCGAAACCAAGCTGCGCGAGGCATACCAAAAGGCGCTGGCCTCCAACGACGTCGAGTTCGTCTGGATCACCGACTTTCAGCCGTATCAGCCGCAACTCGACGCCCCGACGGCCTGGGTGGTGTCGCCGGTCGGCATGAACGGCAAGATCGACGGCGTCATGGCCCTGCCGGTGCCGATCACGAAGATCAACAACATCATGACCGCGAACAAGAACTGGCAGGCCGGCGGGATGGGCGGGGCCACCGAGACGTACCTGGCCGGCCCCGACAACTTAATGCGTTCCGATTCACGGCTTTTCCTAGAGGACCCGAATGCCTACAAGCGTGATGCCATCGCCGCCGGCACCCCACCCGACGTGGTGGAACGCGCGCTTCGCCTCGGCGGAACGACGCTGGTGCAACCCGTGCCGAGCGCGGGTCTGCGTGCGGCACAGCGCGGGGAGACCGGGATCGTCAGCGCGACCGACTACACCGGCAACCGGGAATTGGAAGCCTACGCCCCTTTGGACATCAAGAACTCCGCCCTGCACTGGTCGATCCTGGCCACCAGGGACGACTCCAATGCCTTTGCGCGCCTAGGTAAGTTCAGCAAAACCCTCGGCATCGGGGTCAGCGGGATGATCTTTGTCATCTGCGTGGCCTCGATGCTCATCGCGCAGAGATCGGTGCGGCCCATCCGGCGCCTCGAGGAGGGCACCCGCAAGATCAGCTCCGGCGACTACGACATCAATATCCCGGTCTCCTCACGAGACGAAATCAGTGACCTGACAGCGGCTTTCAATGAGATGAGCCGGAATCTGGCGATCAAGGAGGAGCTGCTCGAAGAGCAGCGCAGGGAAAACGACCGCCTCCTGCTGTCGCTGATGCCGGAGTCCGTCGTGCAGCGGTATCGCGAGGGTGAGACGACGATCGCGCAGCGGCACCAGGACGTCGCCATCATCTACGCCGACATCGTCGGCCTCGACGAGATCTCCACCGCCCTACCCGAGAACGAATTGGTGGGAACCATCGACGAAATCGTCCGGCAGTTCGACGCGGCGGCAGAAACCCTTGGTGTGGAACGGATTCGCACCTTCCACAACGGTTATCTGGCCAGCTGCGGGGTGGTGACCCCGCGCCTGGACAGCATCCATCGCAGTGTCGATTTCGCCCTGCAGATGGACCGCATCATCGATCGGTTCAACAACCAGACCGGCCATCAGTTGGGCCTTCGGGTCGGCATCAACACCGGGGATGTCGTCAGCGGACTGGTGGGGCGGTCCAGCCTGGTGTACGACATGTGGGGTGGTGCCGTGAGCCTGGCCTACCAAATGCAGAGTGGCGCACCGCAGCTCGGTATCTTCGTGACCTCCCAGGTGTACGAGGCGATGCGCGACGTGCGGCAGTTCACCCCGGCCGGGCGGATTACCGTCGGCGGGACCGAACAGGCAATCTATCGACTGTCGGAGCGGTAATGAACGCACTCAACTCGCCGTGGTTCTACTGGGCGATCGGTATCGCCGTGGGCTTGCCGATCGTGCTGATCGGGCTCACCGAACTGCATGACCTGCTGAACCGTCGCAACAACCGCACGGCCCGGCAGGTGGGTCTGCTCCGCAACTACCTGGTGCCGCTCGCCGCGCTACTGCTGTTGCTGGTGAAGGCGTCGGAGGTGCCGGCCGGATCGGGCCTGGTGCGGATCCTCACCACCCTGTTCGGGTTCTTGGTGATGGTCGTGTTGCTGTCCGGGCTCAACGCGACCGTGTTCGAGGGTGCGCCCGAAGACAGCTGGCGCAAGAAGCTGCCGGCCATCTTCCTCGACGCCGCGCGGTTCGCGCTGATCGGTGTCGGGCTGGCGCTGATCCTGTCCTACGTGTGGGGCGTTCGGGTCGGCGGGCTGTTCACCGCGCTGGGCGTCACGTCGGTCGTCATCGGCCTGATGCTGCAGAACTCCGTCGGCCAGGTGGTGTCCGGCCTGTTCATGCTGTTCGAACAGCCGTTCCGGATGAACGACTGGCTGGACACCGGAGCGGCGCGGGGACGTGTGGTCGAGGTGAACTGGCGGGCCGTGCACATCGACACCGGCAGCGGAGTCCGGGTCACCCCGAACTCGATGCTGGCCAGCACCGCGTTCACGAATCTCAGCCGTCCGCCGGATGCCCACAAGTTGGCGCTGACGACTGTCTTTTCGGTTGCTGACCCGCCCGACCGGGTGTGTGAAACCCTGTCCCGGGTTGCCCGCACGCTGCCGCAGTTGCGGGCCGGCAGCGTGCCCCGTTCGGTGCCCGTCGGCGCCGGCGAGTACCGCACCTCGATCGCGCTGGACTCGCCCGCCGACGACGGCGCCGCGCGGGCCACGTTTCTGCGCTGGATCTGGTACGCCGCCCGACGGGCCGGACTGCACCTGGACGACTCCGACGACGACTATTCGACGAACGAGCGGGTGGACGACGCGCTGCGCAGCGTGGTGGCGCCCGCGCTGCGGCTCAGCGCCGACGAGCAGCGGGCGTTGCGCTCCTGCGCGCGGCTCGTCCGGTACGGCGCCGACGAGGTCGTGGAGTCGGTCGGCCAGGTGCCTGAGGGCATGACGTTCCTGGTCGCGGGGCGTGTCCAGCTCACCGCGATCGCCGCCGACGGGTCCAGCGTCCCGATCAGCACGCTGGAAAGGGGCTCGTTCTTGGGGCTGACCGCGCTGACCAGACAACCGAACCTGGCGACGGCGTATGCGCTGGAGGAGGTCGCCGCGCTGGAGATCGACCGCGAACACCTCGAGCATCTGGTGACGCGCGAACCGCTGCTGCTCCGGAATTTCGGCCACATCCTCGACGAGCGACGAAGCAGGGTGCGACAGTTGGTCCAGCACCAACGGGTGGGGTGAGGCGCCAGGCCGGCCGTAACGCCGATACCCTGGGTAGATGAGTTCGCAGGCCACACAGCTTCTCGACTTGCGTCAGGAGGTCCACGACGCCGCACGTCGGGCCCGGGCCGCGTCGCGCGCCCTGGCGCTGTTGCCGACCGTCGCCAAGGACCACGCGCTCAAGACCGCGGCAGAGGCGATCGTGGCCAACGCCGAGCGGGTGCTGGCGGCCAACGCCGAGGACCTGGACGCCGCCCGCGCCGCGGGCACCCCGGACGCGATGCTCGACCGCTTGGCGCTGAACCCGCAGCGTATCGACGGCATCGCTGCGGGCCTGCGCCAGGTGTCCGGGCTGCCGGACCCGGTCGGCGAGGTGTTGCGCGGCTACACGCTGCCCAACGGCCTGCAGCTGCGCCAGCAGCGGGTGCCGCTCGGCGTGGTCGGCATGATCTACGAGGGCCGGCCCAACGTGACGGTCGACGCCTTCGGTTTGGCGCTCAAGTCCGGCAACGCCGTGCTGCTGCGCGGCAGCTCGTCGGCGGCGAAGTCGAACCAGGCTCTGGTCGAGGTGCTGCGGGAGGCGCTGGTCAGCGAGGACCTGCCCGCCGACGCGGTCCAATTGCTGTCGTCGGCGGACCGGACCACCGTGACCCACCTGATCCAGGCCCGCGGCCTGGTCGACGTGGTGATCCCGCGCGGCGGTGCCAGCCTGATCGACGCGGTCGTCCGCGAGGCCCAGGTGCCCACCATCGAGACCGGTGTCGGCAACTGCCACGTCTACGTCGACGGCGGCGCGGACCTCGAGGTCGCCGAGCGGATCCTGCTGAACTCCAAGACCCGGCGGCCAAGCGTCTGCAACGCCGCGGAGACGCTGCTGGTCGACTCGGCGATCGCCGAGCACGCCCTGCCCAGGCTGTTGGGCGCCCTGCAGGACGCCGGGGTGACCGTGCACATGTGTCTTGACACGGACGCCGAATCGGACGCGCTGCGCCGCGAGTACCTGTCGATGGACATCGCGGTGGCCGTGGTCGACGGTGTCGACGCCGCCATCGCCCACGTCAACGAATACGGCACCGGCCACACCGAGGCCATCGTGACCGGCAATATGGCTGCGGCCCAACGGTTTACCGATGGTGTCGATGCGGCCGCGGTGATGGTCAACGCCTCGACGGCGTTCACCGACGGCGAGCAGTTCGGCTTCGGCGCCGAGATCGGCATCTCCACCCAGAAGCTGCACGCCCGCGGCCCGATGGGACTGTCCGAGCTGACCTCGACCAAGTGGATCGCGTGGGGCGACGGCCAGATTCGTCCGGCCTGAATCTAATGAGGAGAATTCGACTGTGAGTGTCCCCGCCCGGCCGGCGCCGCTGTTCGCCGACATCGACGACGTCTCGCGCCGACTGGCGGAGACCGGCTACCTACCGGACACCGCCACCGCGACGGCGGTGTTCCTGGCCGACCGCCTCGGCAAGCCGCTGCTGGTGGAGGGTCCGGCCGGCGTCGGCAAGACGGAACTGGCCCGCGCCGTCGCGCAGGCGACCGGGTCGGGTCTGATCCGGTTGCAGTGCTACGAGGGCGTCGACGAGGCCCGCGCGCTCTACGAGTGGAACCACGCCAAGCAGATTCTCCGTATCCAGGCCGGGTCGGGGGACTGGGAGGCCACCAAGGACGACGTGTTCAGCGAGGAGTTCCTGCTGCAGCGTCCGTTGCTGACGGCAATCCGGCGCACCGAGCCCACCGTGCTGCTGATCGACGAGACCGACAAGGCCGACATCGAGATCGAGGGTCTGCTGCTCGAGGTGCTGTCCGACTTCGCCGTCACCGTTCCCGAACTCGGCACGCTCACCGCCGAACGGCCGCCGTTCGTGTTGCTGACCTCCAACGCCACCCGCGAGCTGTCCGAGGCGCTCAAGCGTCGCTGCCTGTTCCTGCACATCGACTTTCCCAGCCCCGACCTGGAACGCCGCATCCTGCTGTCCCGGGTACCGGAGCTGCCCGAGCACCTGGCCGAGGAGCTGGTGCGCATCATCGGGGTGCTGCGCGGGATGCAGCTCAAGAAGCTGCCGTCCATCGCCGAGACGATCGACTGGGGCCGCACCGTGCTCGCGCTCGGCTTGGACACCATCGACGACGCGTTGGTGGCCGCGACGCTCGGCGTGGTCCTCAAACACCAGTCCGACCAGCAGCGCGCGGCCGGCGAGCTCAGGTTGAACTAATGGCCACCCGCCGCCTGCGTCCCAGCCGTCCACTCGCCCCGCACGGCCTGCCCGGTCATCTGGTCGGATTCGTGGAAGCGCTTCGCGGGGCCGGGATTTCGGTGGGGCCATCCGAGACCGTGGACGCCGGACGGGTGCTGACCACCCTGGGCCTGGGCGATCGCGAGGTGCTGCGTGAGGGGCTGGCCTGCGCGGTGTTGCGCCGCGCCGACCATCGCGAAACCTATGACGCGATGTTCGATCTGTGGTTCCCCGCGGCCCTGGGCGCGCGGGCGGTGGTCTTGGAGGACGACACCGACGCCGGTGATCCGGACGGCGGCCTGCCGCCCGACGACGTCGAGGCAATGCGGCAGATGCTGCTGGACCTGCTTACCGAGAATCCCGAGCTCGCCGACATGGACGAGCGGATGGTCGCGATGATCGCGCGGATCGTGGAGGCCTACGGCAAATACAACTCCAGCCGCGGCCCGTCGTTCTCGTCGTATCAGGCGCTCAAGGCGATGGCGCTGGACGAGTTGGAAGGCAAGCTGCTGGCCGGGCTGCTCGCGCCGTACGGCGACGAGCCCACGCCCACCCAGGAGCAGATCGCCAAAGCGATGGCCGCGCAGCGAATTTCGCAGCTGCGCAAAATGGTCGACGCGGAGACCAAGCGGCGCACCGCCGAGCAGCTCGGCCGTGAGCACGTCCAGATGTACGGCATCCCACAGCTTTCCGAAAACGTCGAGTTCCTGCGCGCTTCGGGAGAGCAGCTGCGCTCGATGCAGCGGGTGGTGGCGCCGCTGGCCCGCACCCTGGCTACCCGGCTGGCGGCCCGTCGGCGACGCAGCCGCGCCGGCACGATCGACCTGCGCAAGACGCTGCGCAAGTCGATGTCCACCGGCGGGGTGCCGATCGACGTCGTACTGGCCAAGCCGCGCCCGGCGCGCCCGGAGCTGGTGGTGCTGTGCGACGTGTCCGGTTCGGTCGCCGGGTTCAGCCACTTCACGCTGCTGCTGGTACACGCTCTGCGCCAACAGTTTTCGCGGGTTCGGGTGTTCGCCTTCATCGACACCACCGACGAGGTGACGCACATGTTCGGCCCCGAGGCCGACCTCGCCGTGGCGATTCAGCGGATCACCCGCGAGGCGGGCGTCTACAGCCGCGACGGGCATTCCGACTACGGCAACGCGTTCGCCTCGTTCATCCAGGCGTTTCCGAATGTGCTGTCGCCGCGCAGCTCGCTGCTGGTCCTCGGCGACGGGCGGACCAACTACCGCAACCCGGAGACCGACCTGCTGAACCACATGGTGACCGCCAGCCGGCACGCGCACTGGCTCAACCCCGAGCCGCGGCACCTTTGGGGCAGCGGGGATTCGGCGGTGCCGCGCTACCAAGAGGTGATCACCATGCACGAGTGCCGCTCCGCCAGCCAGCTGGCCACGGTTATCGACCAGTTGCTGCCCGTCTGACTCACGGCGCACCGGCGTCAAGTCCGATTCTCATCGACCGGCAAGCATCGGTGGCCAGCAGCGTGCCCTGGCGCCGGGTTTCGTGCAGCGCCGCACTATCGCGTCGTCGACTTCCGCCCGAAAGGCGGTGTGGGCATGCCCACACCCTGGTGTTTCCGCAGGTCGGCGAGCGCCGCCGCGCAAGCTGGCGAAACGGCGCTCCAGTAAGCTTGCACACCATGCAAGAGCAGCTGCGCAGGCTCGGCGTGATGGGTGGGACATTCGATCCCATCCATTACGGCCACCTGGTGGCTGCCAGTGAGGTGGCCCACAAGTTTCAGCTGGACGAGGTGGTGTTCGTGCCCAGCGGCCAGCCGTGGCAGAAGGAGCGCCGCCGGGTGTCCGCCGCCGAGGACCGCTACCTGATGACGGTGATCGCCACCGCGTCGAACCCCCGCTTTTCGGTGAGCCGGGTGGACATCGATCGCGGCGGTCCCACGTACACGAAGGACACGCTGCGGGACCTGCACACGCTGAACCCGGATTCGCAGCTCTACTTCATCACCGGCGCCGACGCGCTGGCCACGATCCTGTCCTGGCAGGGCTGGGAGGAGCTGTTCGATTTGGCGCGGTTCATCGGGGTCAGTCGGCCGGGCTACGAGCTGGGC
Organism: Mycobacterium sp. NGS68; assembly: GCF_059812195.1. NCBI lineage: Bacteria > Bacillati > Actinomycetota > Actinomycetes > Mycobacteriales > Mycobacteriaceae > Mycobacterium > Mycobacterium sp. NGS68. Next base: position 362,155 of record NZ_JCALCE010000002.1, read on the forward strand.
CATGACCACATCACCGAGGTGCTGGGCGAGCGGGCCGCCGACGCGTTGGCCCTGGTCGAGATCCCCGCGCTGGCGATCTCGTCGACGGACTGCCGTCAGCGCGCCGAGGAGCGCCGTCCACTGTGGTACCTCATGCCCGACGGCGTCGTGCAGTACGTGTCCAAGCGCCGGCTTTACCGCAAAGCCGACGAGACGGTCAACGCATGACGGCCACGCAGGAAGCCATCGACATGGCGACGGTGGCCGCCGCCGCGGCCGCGTCCAAGCTGGCCGACGACGTCGTCGTCATCGACGTCTCCGGGCAGCTGTTCATCACCGACTGCTTCGTGATCGCGTCGGCGTCCAACGAGCGGCAGGTCAACGCGATCGTTGACGAGGTCGAGGAGAAGATGCGCCGCGCCGGACACAAGCCGGCCCGCCGCGAGGGGGCCCGGGAGGGCCGGTGGACGCTGCTGGATTATCGCGACATCGTCGTGCACATCCAGCATCAGGACGAGCGGAATTTCTATGCCCTGGACCGGCTCTGGGGTGACTGCCCGGTGGTAGCGGTGGAGATTGCGGAATGAGGATCCGTCGGCTGGTGATGCTGCGCCACGGGCAGACCGATTTCAACGCCGGCAGCCGGATGCAGGGTCAGCTGGATAGCGCGCTGACCGACCTGGGCCGCGCGCAGGCCGTCGCCGCGGCCGAGGTGCTGGGCAAGCTGCAGCCGTTGCTGATCGTCTCGTCGGACCTGCATCGCGCCTACGACACCGCGCTCAAGCTGGGGGAGCGCACCGGCCTGCAGGTCTGGGTGGACCAGCGGCTGCGCGAGACCCACCTGGGGGACTGGCAGGGCCTGACCCATACCGAGGTCGACGCCGAAGCCCCCGGCGCCCGGCTGGCCTGGCGCGACGATGCGACGTGGGCGCCCCACGGCGGGGAAAGCCGGGTCGACGTGGCCGCCCGCAGTGTGCCGCTGGTTGCCGAAATCGTTGCGCGCGAGTCCGAATGGGGCCTGGAAAGCGGCGCAGAGCCGGCGCGTCCGGTCGTGCTGGTCGCGCACGGGGGCCTCATCGCTGCGCTGTCGGCCGCGTTGCTGAAGCTGCCGGTCGCGAACTGGCCCGTGCTGGGCGGCATGGGCAATGCCAGCTGGGTGCAGTTGTCGGGCCATTCGGATGACTCGGCCACCCCGGAAGACTTTGACGCTGTTCGCTGGCGGCTGGATGTGTGGAACGCTTCGGCGCAGGTGGCCAATGACGTCCTCTAGACCCACGCTGCTGGTGTTCGCCGACTCGCTGGCCTACTACGGACCCACCGGCGGCCTGCCCGCCGACGACCCGCGTATATGGCCCAATATTGTTGCTTCGCAACTGGATTGGGACTTGGAACTCATCGGCCGCATCGGCTGGACCTGCCGCGACGTGTGGTGGGCGGCGACGCAGGACCCCCGGTCCTGGGCGGCGCTGCCCCGCGCGGGTGCGGTGGTCTTCGCGACCAGCGGAATGGACTCGCTGCCCTCGGTGTGGCCGACGGCGGTGCGGGAGCTGATCCGCTACGTGCGGCCGCCGTTGCTGCGGCGCTGGGTCCGCGACGGCTATGGCTGGCTGCAGCCGCGCTTGTCGCCGATCGCCCGGTCCGCGCTGCCGCCGCACCTGACCGCCGAATACCTCGAACAAACCCGTGGCGCAATAGATTTTAATCGGCCCGGCATCCCGATCGTGGCCTCGCTGCCGTCGGTGCACATCGCGGAGACCTACGGCAAGGCCCACCATGGCCGGGCCCCGACGGTGGCCGCAATCACCGATTGGGCGCAGCGGCACGATGTTCCACTGGTGGATCTCAAAGCCGCTGTCGGCGAGGAGATTATGAGTGGACGCGGCAACCCCGACGGCATTCACTGGAATTTCGAGGCACACCAGGCGGTGGCGGAGCTGATGCTCAAGGCGCTGGCCGAAGCCGGCGTGCCGAATCCGAAATCTCACCGCTGATGCCGGTAGTCGTGGTCACCGACTCGTCGTCGCGGCTGCCGGCCGACGTGTGCGAGAAGTGGGCGATCCGCGTGGTTCCGCTGCACATCCTGCTCGACGGCGTCGACCTGCGCGACGGCGTGGATCCGATTCCCGACGACATCCACAAGCGCCACGCCACCACCGCGGCGGCCACCCCGGCCGAACTGTGCGCGGCCTACCGTCAAGCCCTGGCCGACAGCGAAGGCGACGGCGTTGTGGCGGTCCATATTTCGTCGGCGCTGTCGGGCACCTGCGCGGCCGCGCAACGAACCGCCGCGGAGGTGGGTTCTAGTGTGCGCGTGATCGACTCGCGGTCCACCGCGATGGGCGCCGGCTTCGTCGTGCTGGCCGCCGCGCGGGCCGCGGCCACCGGTGGTGACCTGCAGACGGTGGCGGCGGCCGCAACTTCGGCGGTGAGCCGCAGTCACGCCTTCATGGTCGTGCACCGGCTGGACAACCTGCGTCGCAGCGGACGGATCGGCGGGGCGCAGGCGTGGTTGGGCACCGCGCTGGCGCTCAAGCCACTGCTACGCATCGACGACGGCAAACTTGTTCTCGCCCAACGGATACGCACCGTCAGTCACGCCACGACGGCGATGCTCGACCGGGTCTGCGAGGTGGTCGGGGACGGGGCCGCCGCGCTGGCGGTCCATCACGTCGTCAACCCGGACGGCGCCGAGGAAGTGGCGGCGGAACTGGCCCGGCGACTGCCGGCGTGCGAGCCGGCGTTGATCTCCCCGTTGGGCCCGGTGCTGGCGGTGCATGTCGGTGCCGGGGCCGTCGCGGTATGCCTTCAGGTCCCCTGACTCGCGCCCTCACCGCACTCCGCGAGCGTGCGCAGATGTACGGCGACACGCCGTGCTGGCCGGCGAGGGCGCTCAAATTTGCGTGAAATCGCGGGTGGAGCCTCGACTTTGGGGACTCTCGCCGCGGCGCTGAGTCGGTTCCGCGAGTCCCAGGCGTCACAAGAAAGTCGGCACATACGCTTTTGCCCGCCTCTGAGCGACAGCGTGTCGCGCGTAGGCGGGCAAACCGGCATGCCTCTCGGCCGAGACAGCGCACCCGACGGCGGCGACCGCGACGCCCTAGGTCGAAGCGACCTTCGGCCGCCCGTAATCGCCGCGCGGGTGCACCACCTGCGGCCACCAGAACCAGCGGCCCAGCAGCGTGGCGATCGATGGCATCAACAACGTGCGGACGACCAGCGTGTCCAGCAGCAGGCCGATGCACACCGTCGAACCGAACTGACCGAGAACCGTCAACTCACTGCCCAGCATGGCCGCCATGGTGAACGCGAACACCAGGCCCGCCGCCGTCACCACGCCGCCGGTGCCGGCCATCGATCGGATGATCCCCGTCTTGAGTCCGGCGTGGATCTCTTCCCTGAAGCGGGACACCAGTAGCAGGTTGTAGTCGGATCCGACGGCCAGCAGGATGATCACGGACAACGCCATCACGATCCAGTGGATTCTGAAGCCGAGCAGGTTCTGCCAGATCAGGACTGACAGCCCGAAGGACGCGGCGATGGAACTGGCCGCGGTCCCGACGATGACCAGCGCGGCGACGACGCTGCGCGTGAGCAGCAGCATGATCATGAAGATCAGCGTCAGCGCCGATACGACGGCGATCATCAGGTCGTACTTTTCACCGTCGGCCATGTCCCGGAAGGTTGCGGCCGTGCCGCCCAGGTAGACCCGGGCGTCGGACAGCGACGACTGCTTCAGCCCCTCCTGCGCCGCCGACCGTTCGGCGGCGACGCGCGAGATCCCTTCCGGGGTCATCGGATCGCCCTGGTGGGTGATGAAGAACCGGGCCGACTTGCCGTCGGGCGACAGGAACATTCGCAGGCCGGTCTTGAAGTCGGGGTTCTCGAAGGCCTCCGGCGGCAGGTAGAACATGTCGTCGTTCTGGGCGGTGTCGAAACTCTGGCCCATCACGATCGCCGTGTTGCTCAGCGCCTCCATCTGGTCGAGCATCGCCGAGAAGGTGGACTGCATCGTCAGCGTCAGCGCCTTGGTCGTCTTCATCGTCGCGATCATCGGCGGAATCAGCGTCAGCATCTGGCGTGTCGCGTCCGCGGTGTGCTGGATGTCCGCCGTCAGCTTGTGGAACTGCTCGGCAAGCTTGTCGAATCCGTCCAGGGAGTCGAACAGGGACCGAAACGACCAGCACAGCGGGATGTCGAAACAGTGCTTCTCCCAATAGAAGTAGGACCTGATCGGTCGCCAGGTGTCGTCGAAATCGGCCAGGTGGTTGCGCAGATCGTCGGTGATGGCCGCGGTTTCGGCCGTGGTCTTGGCGCTTTCGTCGGCGGCATGGGACAGGTCCTGCGTCACCGCGTACATGCGCTGCATCGTGTCGATCATGAACTGCATCTGGTCGGCCATCGTGGTGATGTCCGCCATCCGGTCCTTCAGGAACTTCATGTTCTGCATCGTCGTCTGGCTCGACATGCTGTTCTGAAACGGTATGGAGCTGTGCTGAATTGGGATGCCCAACGGCCGCGTGATGTCCTGGACCATGGCGATGCCGACCACCCGCATCATGTTCTTGGCCACCCGGTCCAAGACCAGCATGTCGGCCGTGTTCCGCATGTCATGGTCGGACTCGATCATCAACATGTCGGGGTTCATCCGGGCCTGCGAGAAATGGCGGTCCGCCGCCTCCTGACCCTGGTTGGAAGGCGCGCTCGTGGGCAGGTAGTAGCGGTCGTTGTAGCTCGTCTTGAAGCCCGGCAGCGCGACCATGCCGACCATGACGACCGCGGCGCTCACCGCGAGGATCGGTGCGGGCCAGCGCACCACCGCGGTGCCGACCCGGCCCCACAGGCGCCCCCGCTTGGCTGCCACCTTGGATTCGAAAAGCCCTAACTTGCTGCCCAGGAAGACGATGGCGGGCCCCAGCGTGACGCCGGCCAGCACGACGACCAGCATCCCGATGGCCACCGGAGCGCCCATGGTGTTGAACCACGGCAGCCGCGCGAAGCTCAGGCAGTAGGTGGCCCCGGCGATGGTCAGCCCCGACCCCAGCACCACCGGCGCAACCCCGCGAAACGTCGTGTAGTAGGCCGATTCTCGGTCCTCGCCGGATCGGCGCGCCTCCTGATACCGGCCGACGAGGAAGATCCCGTAGTCCGTGGCCGCCGCGATCGCGAGCATCGTCAGGATGTTCGCGGCGAAGGTGGTGAGCCCAAATAGGTCGGCGTTCGCGAAAAGCGCGACGACCCCGCGCGCGCACAACAACGCGACGAAGGTCATGAACAGCTGGATCACCGTCGTGATGATCGAGCGGTAGACCAGCAGCAGCATGATCGCGATCGCGCCGAGGGTGAACAGCGTGATCTTGGCCAGGCTGGCGTTGCCGATGACGTGCATGTCGTCGGACAGCGCGGCCGGCCCGGTGACGTACACGTCCAGCCCGGCCGGCGGCTTGTTCTTTTCGATGACCTTGCGGACCGCCTCGACCGAATCGTTGGCCTGCGTGGTGCCCTGGTTGCCGGCCAGATTCAACATCACGTAGGCGCCCTTGGCGTCGGCGCTTTGGGCGCCCGCGGCCGTCAGCCGGTCTCCCCAGAAGTCCTGGATGTGCTGGATGTGCGTGTGGTCCTGCTGCAGCTGACGAATCAGGTTGTCGTAGTAGTGATGTGCCGGATCCCCGAGCGGCGCATTCTTGCTCTCCAGCACGATCATGACCGTGCTGTTGGAGTCGAATTCCTTGAAGTTGTGGCCCAGCCGCATCATCGCCTGCATCGACGGAGCGTCCAGTGGGGCCATCGGCGCCGAGTGTGCCTCGCCCACGACCTCGAGGCTGGGAACGAAGACGTTGACGGCGATCGTGACAAGCACCCACAGCAGCAGGATCGGAATGGCGAATATGCGGATCATGTGCGGAATGAAGGGGCGGTGCGGCTTCGCGCCGTCGGGCTCGGCATCCCGCCGGTCGGCCACTCTGATCGGGCCCGTGGCCGCGTCAGTTGCCTCGTCCGCGCGGTTCTCGATGTCGCTCATGCGGACTTCACCAGGCAGAAGGTCTGTGGGTTGACGCCGTCGGAGTTGCGCTCTTCGCGGACCACACCGTCCACGGTGATGCGGCAGCCGATCTGGCCGCCGTCACCCTGCACCATGATGTTCGCGCTCACCGAGGGCAGCGTCGTGGACACGGTGACGGACCAGGGCAGCGCGGCCGCGTCGATTTGATGGGTGTTGGCGTTCTCGTCCCAGTAGTTGATGCTCGCGGTGGACCCGGGGGGACCGTACACGTCATAGCGGACGACCTTGGGGTTGAACTGCACGATCTTGATTCCGGCGCCGGCGTTCGCGTTGAGGTCTTCAGAGCCGAAAATCTTGTGCAACCTGGACACGACCAGCGCCGCGACGGCGAGAACCACCACCAACAGCAGGGGTATCCAGGCTCGTTTGAGCAAGCGCGTTGTGGGACCCGCCACGGCACCAGCCATGTCACCGCCTTCCGCTTATGATCCTGGTCTGCAACGCGCCACGTCAGGGCTTGCTTCCCGCCACATGCACGTGAATCTCGAGAAAACCTTTGTTCGGCTAAGTATGTTAGACCTTAGTGCACGTAAGCGTTTCCTCAGGGTCCTACCGAGCCACCCGCCCGGTGACCGGCGGCAGGTCGGCGAGCGTCACGATCCCGGGTGCGGCCGCCACCACCGCCGGGACGGCATTGGTGACCGGCATCGCGGTGTAGATCATCCCCAGGCCCATGAAACCGGGCTCCGTCCAGTCCTTGGGCGGCAGACAGTGCAGCACGGTCCGCATGTTGGGCAACCCGAACACCTGGATGACGTGGCCGTGCTCGAGCGGCTTGGGCGGGACCACGTGCTGGCCCATCGTCCAGTTGAACCCGACGCTGACGACGTTGCGGTCGCCGGACCAGCCGCGGTGGTAGCCGAAGACGCCGCCGACGGTTCCGGCGGGGATCTTCATGAAGCCCAGATCGGAGTCGGCGGTGGCCGGGGTGAAGGTGACGTCGAACGTCATCCTGTCCAGCTTGGCGCCGATCGCGTCGGCCATCATCGCGGCCGATTCCGCGAAGACTTCGCTTTCCCGGCGCACGTTCTCCGCCAGCCCCGGGGTGTCGGGATCCTGCGAAAACCCCATCGCCGTCTGCGTTTCCGCCGATTCGTAGGTCGAGCAGTCCACCGACTCGGTGATGCGGATCTCATCGACGCGCTCGCAGGAGGCGGACAGCACCATGCCGACCATGTTGGTCATTCCGGGGTGCGCGCCGCTGCCGAAGATCGTCGAGCCGCCGCGCCGGCAGGCGCTCGCGATGCGTTCGCGGTCCGCGGCGGTCTGTTTGCCACCGGTGATCCAGGCCGCGCTGGAGCACACGTTGATCCCCGATTCCAGCAGCCGCTCCAGCTCGTCGATGTTGGGCCACAGCGGGTTGTAGCAACAGGCGTCGGGGCGCAGTGCGAGCAGAGCGTCGATGTCGCTGGTGGCGGTCACGCCCGTCGGCTCCGGCCAGCCCGCCAGCTCCGCGGCGTCGACCCCGACCTTGTCCTGGCCGTGCGCGTATACCCCGACCAGTTCCATGTCGGGCCGACCGATGATGGCGTGCAGCGACCGCCGCCCGATGTTGCCGGTGGTCCACTGGATCACCCGAAGCGGACGGTCGGTGCTGGCTGTGCTCATCGAGTACTCCTTTGCCGGGTTGGTCAGCCGCGGACGCCGATGACCGGAAACGCGATCTGTGTTTCGCGCCGGCCCTTGATCTCAACCTCTTCGGGTTGGCCCCAGACGTATTTCGTCTCGGCGGCGGCGTGCACGGTGGCGGTGGTCATCACGGGCGCGCGGCCGCCGCGCCCGGCGATGCCGGCCAGCCGGAACGCGATGTTGGTCGCGTCGCCGATCACGGCCTCGACCGTTCTCGACATGGCGGCCAGCGCCGCCCGGCCCTGTACCACCGCCCAGCCCATGCGGATCGGCGCGCCGTGTGGATCGCGGAGTGCGAGACTGGGCGCGAGCTCTTCGACTCGCCGGTTTGCGGCCAGTGCAAAGTTGATCGCCAGCTCGTTGGCGTTGGGTAGCGTGCGCAGCCCCCACACCGCGTACAGTGCGTCGCCTGCGTAGTGGTTGAGTGTGCCGCGATGGGCACGCAGCACCTCGCGCAGCTCGTGCCACAGATAATTCAGGCTCTCCGCGATCACCTTGTTGTCGGTGACCTCCGAGATCGTCGAATAGTTGGTGATATCGCCGACGACCATCACCATGAGGTCCTCAGTGATCCGCGTCAGGGTGTAGTCCGCAGTGTTCTCGGTGGCGGCGTTGAACCGGTCCGAGCGGAACCGCAGGGCGACGTCGCCGATGCGGATCTGGTCGTTTGGCCTGATCGGGACCGGTACGGCGCGTTCCAGGCGCTCGCCGTTGAGCAGCGTCCCGTTGGTGCTGGTGTCGATGATGAAGGCGCGGTCGGTAGCGGGGTCCAGCCGGATCTCGAGATGGCTCCGGGAGACTCCCGGGTCGTCGATCACCAACCGGCGGTGTTCGGCGATGCCCGCGCACACGCGGCCGACGAAGAGCTGATCGAAAATCGGCACGATGTTCGCGCCGTCCTCCGCCCTCACGATGAGGTGGGCCAGCGGCTCCTCTCCCCAATGGGCGTCCACGGCTTACAACTTAGCCGCCGAGCGTCGGGTGGGCCTCGAGCGCCGCCCGCGCCGCGACCCGCCCGGCCTCCAGCGCGGCGTCGAGCTTCTTGAAGTCCATCGGACCGATCGCCGTGACGTCGGGTTCGATGACGGCGGCGATCTGCGGGTCGTGCAGGTTCACCGCGGAGCCCGCCAAGTCGACGGTGCGCAGCATCGTCTCTTGCAGCGGAGGCAGCGCGACGTCGGAGCCGGTCAGCAGCCGCCGGACGAACCCGGGCAGCGGCACGGAAGCGGGCAGCAGGCCAAAGCCCTTTGACGGCACGAACTTCTGCCGGATGTCGACACAGATGACCTGGCCGTCCAGGTCGGCGCACATCACGTCGGCCGGCAGTTGGTTGAGCAGTCCGCCGTCGACAAGCATCCGTTCACCCTGTAGCACCGGCGGCATCAGGCCGGGAATCGAGATCGACGCGCGCACGGCGAGCGCCAGCGGTCCGCGTCGCAGCACAACCTGGTCGCCGGAGATCATGTCCGCGGACACCGCGAAGAACCCGTGCGGCAGGTGTTCGATCAGGGTGGTGCCGACGAAGCTCTCCAGCAGGCGCTCGATGCGCCCGCCCCGCGTGAAGGCCACCGCCGGGATCGTGTAGTCGCCCAGCGGGTTGCCCTGTCCGAGATACTGCCGCGCGGCGGCTATCGCCTCCTGGTCGCTCATGCCCTGTGCGAACGCGGCCGCGGCGATCGCGCCGGCACTCGTTCCGCCGAACCGGTCGATGACGACGCCGGCGCGGGTGAGCTCTTCGTACACGCCGAAGTGCGCCAATCCCCGGGCGCCGCCGCCCGCGAGCACAAGTCCCAGGGATCGGCCGGCGATCCTGCGGGCCAGAGCGGCGATGCCGTCGTCGTCACCAGGGTGCTGCGAAACCGGCTGGAGCAAATCCCACCAGCTCGGGTTCGGTTGTTGCTTGGACGTGACCAGATGTACCGGAACGCTATGGGTGTCAAGCGATTTCAGATCTTTCGGCGGATTTTTCTGGGCCGCCACGATGACGAGCCGATCGCTCTGCGCGGCGACATACCGCCGCCACAGTTCGCCGGAGCCCCGCTCGGCCAGCACCAGAACCCAGTCGTTGCTGCGCTCCGCCCGGTCGAGGGGCTCGTTGAATGCCTCCACCAGCTCGCTGTAGTCGGTGACGTCGACGGTGGTTTCGACGGGCGGAGCCAGCGTGGCCGTCTCGCCGTAGAGGCCTAGGAGGGCCCCGATCTTTTCGGCGATCGGGCCGGCGACCGCGTTGCCGGCCGACAGCACGCCGATGACCCGGGGACGCTGAGTGACTTCCGCGGATCGGGACCTCTGCAGCATGGTCGCCATCGCGCGCAGCATCACCGACTGCAGTCGCGGAGCCGTCTCGAGCACCTGGGTGAACGTGTCGGCGCTGATCCGCCAGACCACGCCGTCGCGAACGGCCCGTACGCCGGCCGACCGCGGGGCGGCGGCGATCACGCCCAGGTCGCCGATCGAGTCGCCGCACGCCATCTCGCGAAATACCTCACCGTCGGCGCCGACGACCGCGAACCGCCCAGAGGCGACGATGTAGATCGCGTCCGACGGATCCCCGTATTGGAAGAGCCACTCGTTGGCGGGGACGAGACGCCGATCAAGGGCGCCGGCCAGCTGACCGAGCTGGTCGTCGTCGATGTCGGCGAGCAGCGGAACGCGCCGCAGCGCGGTCCGCTCGTCGTCCTCGCGTGCAGGGGTGGCTCGGCTCATCTGGTGATCCTTTTAGTCGCTGATGTCGAATGCGGAGATGACTTTTGTCGGGTGGACCCGCACGGCCACTTCGCCCGCTACCGCGTTTCGCCGGCCGAATTCCTCGGCACGGTCGGCCCCCATGTACCGCGCCCCGGTGCGGGTGGCGATGTCCAGGACTTCGCTTTGGGTTTCGCTGACCGTCGTCGTGCCCTGCACCTGCACGAAAGAGTACGGCGGGTGCGGGTCGTCGACACAGATCGACACTCGCGGATCACGCTGCAGCGCACGGTATTTCGGTGTCTCGCGATGGGTGGTGAACACCAGCTCGCCGCCGTCTTCGGTCTTGTCCAAGACGAACCACACCGGGGTCACCAGCGGACGGCCGTCTGAGGCAACGAAAGCCAGCATGCCGGTGCGCGTACCGGCGGAAAGGAACTCGACGACTCGGTCCGAGAGCTTTGCCATCTACTAGAGCCGCACCAGGTCGTAGTCGCCGATGTGGTCGATGAGGCACTGCAGGTGAGCCTGCGAGGAGCCCAGCGTGTGCTCGATCGCGGTGAGCCGGGCCGCATAATGGCCCACCGGATATTCCGCGGTCACGCCGATCCCGCCGTGCAACTGGATCGACTCCTGCGCGATATGCCGTCCGGACCGGCCGATCTGCAGCTTGGCGCGGGAGGCGATCAGCGGGTCGAGGTTGCCGTCGGCGATCGACATCGCCGCGTAGAAGTTCATGCTGCGGGCCATCTCCAGCGACACGTACATGTCCGCCGAGCGCTGGGTGAGGGTCTGGAACTTGTTGAGCGTGACGCCGAACTGCTTGCGGGTCTTGAGGTAATCGGTGGTCAGCCGCAGCGCTTCCTCCATCGCGCCGACGGCCTCGGAGCACAGCGCCGACTGGATGCGGACGATGGCACGGGTGATAGCGCGTGAGGCGTCCACCGGTTCGCCCAAGGGTTCGGCGGCCGTGCGGTCAAGGTCGATCTGCGCGCCGCGCTGCCCGTCGAACGTCGGGTACGGGTGGCGCGTAACAGCTTGCGCATCGACCAGAAACAACCCGGCGCCGCCGTCGGGCAGCGCGGCGCTGACCACTAGCGTGTCGGCGCTGTCGCCCGCGAGCACCGGGTTCTTGCGGCCGCTCAGCAGCCACGAATCACCTTCCCGCTCAGCGCGAGTGGAGAGATCGTCCTGCGGCTTGCGGCGGCCGGGTTCGTCGTGCGCGAACGCCAGCAGGCGCTGGCCGGCCGCGACCTCGTCCAGCAGTTCCTTCTGTGCGTCGCTGCCCTGCTCGACGATCAGCGAACCGGGAGCCAGGGCGGCGTACACGACGGGTTCGGGGGCCAGCCGTCGCCCGATTTCGGTGGCCACCACCATGATCTCGAGCTGACCGGACTCGTCCGGGTCGAACCCCAGTCCCAGAATGCCGGTGTCGGCCAGCCGGTTCCACACGTCGCGGCTCCAGCCGAGATCGGTGTCGATCACCTTGATGCGGCTCTCCGGGTCGTAGGCCCGCGCGAGGAGGTCACGGGTGGTGTCGCGGAGCAGGGACTGCTCGTCGCTCAGCTGAAAGTCCATGGCTGCCTCACAATCCCAGAATGGTGGACGAGATGATGTTGCGCTGTACTTCGTTGCTGCCGCCGTAGATCGACGTCTTGCGGTAGTTGAGGTAGCGGGGGGCGCTCGACTGTGCCCAAGCGGGAGAAGCGATATCGTCACCGTCTACCGGCAGCGCGTCCGGACCGGCGACCTCGACCAGCAGTTCGGTGGCGATCTGCTGCAACTGGCTGCCGCGCAGCTTGAGCACCGAGGACGCCGGGTTGGGCTTGCCGTCCGCGGAGTCCGAGACCACCCGTGCCTGGGTGAGTTCCAGTGCCAGCAACTCGTTTTCGGCTTCGGCAAGGCGCGCGGCGAACAGCGGGTCCTCGAGCACACCGATCTCCGCGGCGTGCTTCTTCACCTCGGCCAGGCGCACCTTGGTGCGGCCAACACCGGCGATGCCGGTGCGCTCGTTGCCCAGCAGGAACTTCGCGTACGTCCAGCCCTGGTTCTCTTCTCCGACAAGCTGATCGGCGGGGACCCGCACGTCGGAGAAGAACACCTCGTTGACCTCGTGGCCGCCGTCGATCGTCTTGATCGGCCGCAGCGTGATGCCCGGCGTGTCCATGTCCATCAGCAGGAACGAGATGCCGGCCTGCCGCTTGGGCGCCTGCGGGTCGGTGCGGACCAGGCAGAAGATCCAGTCCGCGTACTGGCCGAGCGTGGTCCACGTCTTCTGCCCGTTGACCACGTAGGTGTCGCCGTCGCGGGTCGCGGTGGTCTTCAGGGAGGCCAGGTCGGAGCCGGCTTCCGGCTCGGAGAATCCCTGACACCACCAGATGTCCATGTTGGCGGTCGGCGGCAGGAAGCGCTGCTTGATTTCCTGGGAGCCGAATTCGGCGATCACCGGCCCGACCATCTTGACGTTGAAGTTCAGCGGCTCGGGGACGCACGCCAATTGCATCTCGTCGGACCAGATCTGGTGCTGGGTGGGCGTCCAGTCCTTGCCGCCCCATTCGACCGGCCAGTTCGGCACCGCGAGGCCGTGATCGTTGAGGATTCGGTGGCTGGTGACGATCTGGTCCTTGGTCAGTGACGAGCCCTGACGGACCAGCTCCCGGAGTTCCTCGGGGATCTGCGTGGTGTAGATGGTGCGAAGTTCGTCGCGGAAGGCGGCTTCGTCTGCGGTGAGCGCCAGTTTCATGGGTTCCATCTTGACCCATGGTGCGTCGGGCTTTTCCACAGCCTCGGGTTTATCCACAGGCGGGGATTGGTGGGCCGCTTCCGGGGGCCGCTGTGGCGGTGGCCGCGCCTACGGTCGGGCCCATGCGAACAGAACTTCCCGCGCAGCGGCTGCAACGGCGGCTGGGTGCCGACCCGGACCCCAACGCTCCCGCCGAGCCCGACGCCCCCGACGAGGACGACGAGAACTCGCTGCTGCCGCGCTGGCTGCCCGACGCCTCCCGCCGCGACGGCTGGATCGCCCGCCTGCGCGCCGACCCCGGTCGCGCGGGCGCCATCGCATTGGCCGTGGTGGCGGCGCTCGCTGTACTGGTCACGGTGTTCACCCTGGCGCGCGACCGGCCTGCGCCGGTGATGTCGGCGAAACTGCCGCCGGTGCAGCCCGTTTCATCGGCCGGGCCGAAATCCTCGCCAAGTCCGAGCGCGGGTCCCGACCGCCCGGTGGTGGTCAGTGTCGTCGGCTTGGTGCACAAGCCCGGGCTGGTCACCCTGGCGCCGGGGGCGCGGATCGCCGATGCGCTGCAGGCCGCGGGCGGGGTCGCGGATGGCGCCGACACCATCGGGTTGAACATGGCCCGCCCGGTCGGCGACGGCGAGCAGATCGTGGTCGGGCTGGCCTCGCCGTCCGGGCAGCCGAAGATTCTCGGCAGTTCGGTGAGCCCGGGTTCGGCCACGCCGTCGGCATCGGGGCCGTCGCCCGGCTCGACGCCCGGTACCACCAGGGCCAAGCGGGGTGAGTCGGTCGATCTCAACACCGCGACCGTGGAGCAGCTGGACGCCCTGCCCGGGGTCGGGCCCGTCACCGCTGCCGCGATCGTGGCTTGGCGGCAGGCTCACGGCAGGTTCACCAGCGTCGATCAGCTCGCCGATGTCGACGGCATCGGCCCCGCGCGGCTGGAGAAACTGCGTGCGTTGGTCCGTGTCTGACGCCGGTGGCGGACCCCGGCACCGACTCAGCACTGGAGCGCCTCGATGTGCGGCTGGTCCCGGCGGCGCTCGCCAGCTGGGTGGTGACCGCGGCCGGCATCGTGTGGCCGGTCGGCCGGCTGTTCGCGTCGTGCTGCGCGCTGCTGGCCGTCGGCGCGGGCCTGCTGTGGTGGCGTTCGGCACGATCCCGCGCTGTCAGCGTCGGCCTGTTGGCAGTCGGTCTCGTGGGGGCGGGGTTCGGGCTCGCGATCGCCCTGCGCGCCGATGCGGTCGCGCGCCACCCGGTCACCGCCGCCTTCGGCGCCACCGTTCCGGTAACGGTGACCCCCAGCGAGAGCGCGATGTCGCTGGGCTCGGGCCGGCTGATGTTCCGCGCGACGCTGCAACGCCTGCGTGACGACGAGGTGTCCGGCCGCGTGCTGGTGTTCGCCAGGGTTTCCGAGCTCAGTGACGTCATGGTCGGGCAGCCGCTCCGGTTCACCGCGCGCATCAGCCACCCGAAGCGCCACGACCTGAGCGTCGCGGTGCTCAATGTGACGGGTAAGCCGGTCGCGGGCGAGGCTAGCGCGGTGCAGCGGGCCGCGTATGCCGTGCGTGCGCGGTTCGCCGCCGCCGTCCGGGAGGTGCTGCCCGCCGAGCAGGCCGCGATGCTGCCCGCCCTGGTCCTCGGCGACACCTCGGCCGTGTCGGCCACGACCACCCGCGACTTCAAGGCGGCAGGCATGACGCACCTGACGGCGGTGTCCGGCGCCAACGTGACGATCGTGTGCGGGGCGGTGCTGTTCTCGGCCCGGCTGATCGGCCCGCGATTCGCCGTGCTGCTTGCCGCGCTGGCGCTGGTGGCGTTCGTGATCGTCGTACAGCCGACGGCCAGCGTTCTGCGGGCCGCGGTGATGGGCGCGATCACGCTGGCCGCGCTGCTGTCGTCGCGGCGACGGCAGGCGATCCCGGCGCTGTGCGCGACCGTGCTGCTACTGATGGCCGTCGCGCCGCAACTGGCCGTCGACGTCGGGTTCGCGCTGTCCGTCGTAGCGACGGCGGCGCTGGTGATCATCGCGCCGGTCTGGTCGCGGCGGCTGGTCGCGCGCGGGTGGCCAAAGCCGCTGGCCGACGCCGTCGCCGTCGCCTGGGCCGCGCAGGTCGTCACCGCGCCGCTGGTCGCGGCGATCTCCGGGCGGTTCAGCGTCGTGGCCGTGCTGGCCAACCTCGCGGCGGCGCCGCTGATCGCGCCGATCACGGTGCTGGGCACCGCCGCAGCCGTCCTTTGTGGGCTATGGCCCGCCGCGGCGCAACTGTTGATCCGGTTCAGCGGGCCCGAGGTGTGGTTGGTGGTGCACGTCGCGCATTGGGCGGCCTCTGTGCCCGGGGCGACGGTGCCGGTGCCCAAAAGTGTGCCCGGCGTCGTGCTGGTCGGTGGCGTCAGTGTGCTGGTGCTGGTGCTGTGGCGGTGGCGGTGGTTTCGGCTGGCGTGCGGCTGGTCTGGGGTGGTCGGCCTGCTGTGTGTGCTGGCGTGGTGGCTGGCCGGGTGGCTGGCCGGTTCCGTGTCCGCTGCGCCGAGAGTGAACTGACTGCGAAAAAACGGCGCTGATTCCGCAGTGGATTCACTTTCGGCGAGGGCGCCCGCGGTTGGCGAGCAGACGCCGGGCCCGCCATCAGGCCAGATGCGCAAGGCCGGTCAGTGAACGAGCGCTGTGACGATCGCGACCGTTTCGCCAAGCGCTGCGGCGCCGATATTTCCTAGCGGCTCAGCGAGAGCAGCGATGGGCAGCCACTGAATGAGCTCCGGCAGCACAGTTCCCTCGGGCTGAGTCACGGCGACAACCATCGCCATTGTGCCGCTGGGGATTTCGCCGGGAATGAACGGACATGTGATCACCCTTCCCGTCGCCGCGGCGAGGTGAATCGTATTCGAAAGGACGACGACGAATAGTTCGGCGTCGGTATCGCCGCGTGGCACGATATCGCCGGGGGAGATCACCGGCCAGCAGACCGATTCGCCTGGTAGACCTTGTCCGCATAGGCGTCGATGTCGAGCGCTGGAACGGTGTGCGCGGTGTAGTCCTCGAGCGAGATTCGCAAATGCTCGTTGCGGAGGGCCTGCTCGATCATCTCGGACCGATTCAACCCGGCCGCGTGCGCATCTGCATCGGCCGCCGCCAACACGGCCTGATCTATTGTCACCGAAACCTTATCTTTCGCCATACAGCGATCCTACTTTGAGTACGATATGCGTCGTACCGCTGCTATCTGGTCATGTCGCACAGAGGATGGCAGCTATTGCGCCTCTGGGACCGCCGCGACGGGCCGGGGCGGGCGTTTCACGGCGGGCAACCGATCACCCAGCCGACATTTTGAGCACCCGGTGGTTGCCCCAGTCGGCGATGTAGAGGTTGTCGGCGCCATCCACGGCGACACCCGTGGGCCCGTTGATGCTGTTCTCGAAGCCGATACGGCGCTGGTAGGGCACTACGGTCTGGCTGCTCGAGCCGGCCGCCAGCTTTATTACCCGATTGTTGCCGAAGTCGGCGACATAAACGTCACCCGCGCGGTCTACCGCCAGGCCCTTGGGGCAACTGAGTCCGCTGAACGCGAGCACCTTCTGGGTTCTCGAGTTGGCCACCCACTGCAGCACCTGACCTTTGGAATAATCGGTCACGTAGACGTTTCCGACGGTGTCGACCGCCACACCCCAGGGCTGCGTGAGGCCGGTGAACGGCAGCACGGTCGAGGTGCCGGAAGCCGCCGCCACCTCGACGACCTCTCTGCCGCTCGTGAAGTAGATATTGCCGGCACTGTCGACCGCGATACCGGTGCCGGCGAACGGCAGTTCGGCTTGGGTGTTTGAGCCGGCGGTGAGCTTCGACGCCCGCTTGTCGATGGGATCGGTGACGTAGACGTTGCCGGCGGTATCCACTGCCACGCTGACGGGGAGGTCGAGGCCGGTGAACGGCAACACCATCTGGGTGTTTGAGCCGGCTGCCAGTTTTAGCACCCGTTTGTTTTGCCCGTCGACCACGTAGACATTGCCGGATGTGTCCACTGCGAGGCCCTCGGGCTGTTTGAGTTCGACGAACGGCAGCACGGTGTGCCCCGTGCTATCCGGCCACAGCCGGTAGCCGGTAATGCCCGATACGGCGGCGACGAGGGCGACAATCGCCCCGATTAGCGGCCACTTCAGCCGGCGCCGTGGGGGGCGCTCTACGGCCGCACGTCCCTTTTTCCCCACGGCCAGCATGACCAAGCCAGTTGGTAGGAGGACGACCCCGATGAGGATCAGGACAGGCGCAAGAATTAGGAAGCCGGCGACAATGGCGAGGCCGCCAAGAATGGTCAGGGACCATGCGACACGGGTGATTCCGCTGGCCCGGGCGGGCAACGGCACGGCCGGCGGCTCCCGGGTCGCGGCGACGGTCGGCCGATCCAGCGACACCGGCCCAGCGTCGTACGCATACGCCGGCATCGTGGCCGGACTGGGCGGCGGCGCGGCAGGGGGGTGCACACGCGTCGTCGCGGGTCGCGCGATGGGCTCGGTGATCGCCTCGCGGGCGGCCTTGGCCAGCTCGACCGTCGTCGCGTACCGCTCGGCGGGATCTTTGGCCATCCCGCGCGCGATGACGGCGTCGACGGGAGCGGGCACGCCGGACTGGCTCACGGAGGGCCGCGGCACCGGCGCGTTGAGGTGCGCGGCGATCAGTTGCGGCATGGTGTCGCCGGGAAACGGCGGCCTGCCGGTCAGGCATTCGTAGAGGACACAGGCTAACGAGTAGATGTCGGCGCGGGCATCCTCCTCGTTGCCGAGGCCCAGTCGCTCCGGGGCGATGTATTGAAAGGTGCCGACGGCGTAGCCGGTCTTGGTCATCCGCGTCTCGTTGAGCACGCGGGCGATGCCGAAGTCGATCAGGTAGGCGAAGTCGTCGTCGTCGAGCAGGATGTTCGACGGCTTGATGTCGCGGTGCAGCAGGCCCACCTTGTGGGCCGCGTGCAGCGCCTTGGCGACCTGCCCGACGATGTTGACCGCGCGCACCGGATCGAGCGGCCCGTCGGTCAGCACGGCTTCCAGGTCGCGGCCTTCGATCAACCGCATGTCGACGTACAGGCGGCCGTCGATCTCGCCGTAGTTGTGGATCGGGATGACGTTGGGGCTGTTCAGGCGCGCCGCGGTATGGGCTTCGCGGCGGAACCGGCGCTGAAACTCCTCGTCGTCGGACAGGTGCGCGGGCAACACCTTGATGGCTACGACGCGGTCGGTCTCGGTGTCATGTGCCCGCCACACCTCGCCCATGCCGCCGCGGCCAAGAAGTTCGATCAGGCGATACCGCCCGAACGGCGTCCCGTCCCCGTCAGCCACCGTTGGGGACCTTGGTGAAGCTCGGGGTCTCGCCGCCGAGGCTTGCCGTCAGTTTGGTTCCGTCGCTGCTGAGGGTGAACGTCGCGTCGGTCCAGTGGCTGAATGTGCAGTTGCTGGTGAGCCACAGGCCGTGCTGACCCTTGTAACTGCCCGAGCCGCTTTGCGTAAACGTGGCGATGGCCGTGCCGGCCGGTATGTCACAGGCAGCGCCCGTGATTCGCACAGGTGTCTTCGCTATCTCGGTGTACACGCCGTCTGACAGGACCATCTTGACCGTCGTCGGGGCGCCGTATGTCACGTTCCAGTCGCCGACGATCGGGTCGGTGCCGGGCGCCGCCGACGCACCGGCGCCGCTCGAGAGCAGCGCAGCGAACCCAGCGACCGCGCACCAGACGTCTGGCCTCATCCGGCCCACATCAGCCTCCAACCAATGTCATAAAAGCCAGCGACTCATACGATAAGTCGGCCGATCCCGCCGCGCCCGGGAACGCGAAAGCCGAGGATTACGCGCCGGGGCAGAGGTACAGATGCGCGCCGGTGACAACAAGGTCGGACTCGGCGCGGCTCATTCGATGCTCCAGCTGGCCAATGAGCGTGCGTTCCGACGCCCCGCTGCGCAGTGCCTGGCATTGCTGCTGGCCCAAACTCAGGTAGCTTTCGGCATTGGAAATGCCGTGAATCCGCAGGTAGTTGAGATATCCCTCGGTGTCGGCGTGGGCTGGCCCGGCGAACACCAGACCTGCCGCAAGGGGCAGGGCAGCGGCCAACGCCGCTCGGGAAATGCGCTTCATCATCTTCTCCTGTTCATCGGTGTGTTGTGCAGAGATTCCGGCCAGCTTCAGAACGTCACCACTTCCGAATGACCGTCGGCGCCGGACCCGACCCGGGTGATCGCCATGCCGTGACCCGTCAAGTCGTTGCTAAAGGTGAAGTGGCCTCCGCGGTTCGAAGCATCTGCCACGACAGTCCAGCCGTAGCCGTGGTAGGGCCGCCCGACGTCGACGACGAACCAGCCCGGGCCGCCGGGCTGGTCGGGCTGGCCGATGTTCGCGTCGCGCCAGGTGAGGTTGCCGTCGGCGTCCACCAGCGCCTGGTCCATGTGCAGCACCTCCGGACACCGGGGGCACGGCGTCACCGGTGCCTGCGGCCAATTGCTCTCGCACACCACGTTTTCCGGGGTGATCTCGCACGCGGCGACACCGGGCAGCTTGACGTACGACGTGGGTTCGGCGTGTGCCGGGGCGGCGACCGCCAGCGCGACGACGGCAGCCGCCGCGGCGGTCAGGGGGATTGTTCTCGCCATGACGAGGAGGCTGGCGTCGACGTCTTGGAAGTTTCTTGCAGCGCCGGGCTACCCCCGCGGCGCCCCCGGACGCCCCCGAGAAGGCTGTCGGCCCCGCGTGGCACCATCGGGGCGTGAGCGAGGCGTTGCACTTGGTCCTGGGGGACGAGGAACTGCTGGTCGAGCGGGCGGTGGCCGACGTGCTGCGCTCGGCGCGCAAGCGGGCCGGTACCGGTTCAGGCGCCGACGACGTTCCGGTCAACCGCATGCGGGCCGGCGACGTCACCACGCACGAGCTGGCCGAGCTGCTCAGTCCGTCGCTGTTCGCCGACGAGCGGATCGTCGTGCTCGAGGCCGCCGGGGAGGCGGGCAAGGACGCGGCGACGATGGTCGCTGAGGCCGCCGCCGATCTCCCGCCGGGCACGGTGCTGGTGGTCGTGCATTCCGGCGGCGGACGGGCAAAGGCGCTGGCCGGCCAGCTGCAGAAGCTGGGCGCGCAGGTGCATCCGTGCGCGAAGATCACCAAGGCCGGCGAGCGCGCGGACTTCGTCCGCAAGGAGTTCCGCTCGCTCCGAGTCAAAGTCGACGAGGAGACGGTGACCGCGCTGCTCGACGCGATCGGCTCCGATGTGCGGGAACTCGCCTCGGCGTGTTCCCAGCTGGTGGCCGACACCGCAGGAAACGTCGATGCCGAGGCGGTGCGGCGCTACCACAGCGGCAAGGCCGACGTGAAGGGCTTCGACATCGCCGACAAGGCCGTCGCGGGCGATGTCGCGGGGGCGGCGGAGGCGCTGCGCTGGGCGATGATGCGCGGCGAGCCGCTGGTGGTGCTGGCCGACGCGCTGGCCGAGGCGGTGCACGCGATCGGCCGGGTGGGGCCGCTGTCCGGCGACCCCTACCGGCTGGCCGGGCAGGTCGGGATGCCGCCGTGGCGGGTGCAGAAGGCCCAGAAGCAGGCCCGGCGCTGGTCGCGCGACTCGGTGGCGACCGCGATGAAGGTGGTGGCGGAACTCAACGCCAACGTCAAAGGCGCCGTGGTGGACGCCGACTACGCGCTCGAGTCGGCGGTGAGAAAGGTCGCGGAACTGGCCGCGAACCGCGGATAGATCAGCCCAGCTTGTTCAGGGTCTGCGCCAGGGCCGACTTCTTGTTGGCCGCTTGGTTCTTGTGGATCACGCCCTTGCTGGCGGCCTTGTCCAGCTTGCGGTTGGTCGACACCAGCAGCTCCGCGGCCTTGTCCTTGTCGCCCGCGTGGGCGGCCTCGCGGAACGCGCGGACGGCGGTACGCAGCGAAGACTTCACCGACTTGTTCCGCAGCCGGGCGCGCTCGTTGGTGCGGTTGCGCTTCTGCTGCGACTTGATGTTGGCCACGCTTGTAAGTTCCCGTCTGTGCCTGCGCTGATTTGGTACATGAAGGGGGCACGGGGTGCCCGCTCTGCGACTGCCCAGGTTATCAGTCGGTTACGTTTTCTCCCAAAAGGGGAACCCGTGGCAGGCCCTGACGTCAATTTGAGGCAGCATTTGCAAAGTGAGCCTTCCGAAGCAACTGGCGGAGACCAGACCCGGGTCCCGCAACGGTAAGCCGCGTCCCCCGGCGCGCTCAGAACGCATTTTCGGGGGTTACAACTCCTCGGACTCGTACGCGATGGCTTTCGACGAGATGTTCGACGCCCAGGGCAGCGTCCGCGGCCCGTACAAGGGCATTTACGCCGAACTCGCCCCGTCGGACGCCTCGGACCTCAAGGCCCGCGCCGACGCGCTGGGCCGGGCGTTCATCGACCAGGGCATTACCTTCTCGCTGTCCGGCCAGGAGCGGCCGTTCCCGCTCGACCTGGTGCCGCGGGTCATCTCGGCCGCGGAGTGGACCCGGCTGGAGCGCGGCATCACCCAGCGTGTCAAGGCGCTGGAGATGTACCTCGACGACATCTACGGCGACCAGGAGATTCTGCGCGACGGCGTGATGCCGCGCCGGTTGATCACCTCCTGTGAGCACTTTCACCGCGAGGCGATGGGGATCGTGCCGCCCAACGGCGTGCGGATCCACGTCGCCGGCATCGACCTGATCCGCGACGACCGCGGCGACTTCCGCGTGCTCGAGGACAACCTGCGCTCGCCGTCAGGCGTGTCGTACGTCATGGAAAACCGGCGCACCATGGCGCGCGTCTTCCCGAACCTGTTCGCCACCCATCGGGTGCGCACCGTCGACGATTACTCCGCGCACCTGCTGCGGGCGCTGCGGAACTCGGCGGCCACCAACGAAGCCGACCCGACGGTGGTGGTGCTCACCCCGGGCGTGCACAACTCGGCCTATTTCGAGCATTCGCTGCTGGCCCGGCAGATGGGTGTGGAGCTGGTCGAGGGCCGCGACCTGTTCTGCCGCGACAACCAGGTCTACATGCGCACCACCGAGGGGGAGCGCCAGGTCGACGTCATCTACCGCCGCATCGACGACGCCTTCCTGGACCCCATGCAGTTCCGTCCCGACTCGGTGCTCGGCGTGGCCGGCCTGGTCAACGCGGCCCGCGCCGGCAACGTCGTCATCTCCAGCGCGATCGGCAACGGTGTCGGCGACGACAAGCTCGTCTACACCTACGTCCCGACGATGATCGAGTACTACCTGGGTGAGAAGCCCCTGCTGGCCAACGTGGACACGTACCGCTGCTGGCTGGACGACGAACGCGAGGAGGTGCTGGACCGCATCGGTGAGCTGGTGATCAAGCCGGTCGAGGGTTCCGGCGGCTACGGCATCGTGTTCGGCCCGGAAGCGTCCGGCAAGGAATTGGCCGCGATCGGCAAGAAGATCCGGGAGGACCCGCGCAGCTGGATCGCCCAGCCGATGATGGAGCTGTCGACCGTACCGACCCGCATCGAGGGTTCGCTGGCCCCGCGCTACGTCGATCTGCGACCGTTCGCGGTCAACGACGGCAACGACGTGTGGGTGCTGCCCGGCGGCCTGACCCGCACCGCGCTGGTCGAGGGATCCAGGGTGGTCAATTCCAGTCAGGGCGGCGGGTCCAAGGACACCTGGGTGCTGGCGCCGCGCACGTCGGTCGCCGAGCGGGAGCTGGGCCGGGCCAAGGTGGTGCGATCGCTGCCGAAGCCGGTGCCGGAGCAGAAAGCGGCAAGCGCGCGAACTTCGCAACAGCAGCCGAAGCAGCAGCTCCAGCAACCCCAGGACGAGCAACCCCAGCAGCAACAGCAACAGGCGGTGGACTGATGCTTGCCCGCAACGCCGAAGCGCTGTACTGGATCGGTCGCTACGTGGAGCGCGCCGACGACACCGCCCGCATCCTGGACGTCGCCGTGCACCAGCTGCTCGAAGACTCCAGCGTCGACCCCGACCAGGCTTCCCGGCTGCTGCTGAAGGTGCTGGGCATCGAGCCGCCCGACGAGGCGCTGGACGTCTGGTCCCTGACGGACCTGGTGGCCTTCAGCCCCAACACCGAGGGTGGCTGTTCGATCGTCGACGCCATCTCGGCGGCCCGCGAAAACGCAAGGTCGGCAAGGGAAGTCACGTCCAGCGAGACCTGGGAGTGCATCAACACCACCTACCATGCGCTGCCGGAGCGCGAACGTGCCGCCAAACGGCTTGGGCCGCACGAGTTCCTGTCGTTCATCGAGGGCCGGGCGGCGATGTTCGCGGGTCTGGCCGACACGACGCTGTCCCGCGACGACGGGTACCGCTTCATGGTGCTGGGCCGCGCGATCGAGCGGATCGACATGACGGTGCGGCTGCTGTTGTCGCGGGTGGGGGACAGCGCGTCGTCGCCGGCGTGGGTGACGCTGCTGCGCTCGGCGGGAGCGCACGACTCCTACCTGCGCACCTACCGGGGTGCGCTGGACGCGGCCCGCGTGGTCGAATTCATGATGCTCGACCGGCTTTTCCCGCGCTCGGTGTTCTACTCGCTACGGCTGGCCGAGCACCAACTCGAAGAGCTGCTGCACAACCCGCAGAGCCGGATCGGCGCGACCACCGAGGCGCAGCGGTTGCTCGGACAGGCCCGCAGCGAACTGGAATTCGTCCAACCCGGAGTGCTGCTGGAATCGCTGGAGAACCGCTTGGCGGGTCTGCAGAGGACCTGTTGCGACGTCGGAGACGCGTTGGCGCTGCAGTACTTCCACGCCGCGCCGTGGGTCGCCTGGACGGACGCCCGGCAACGCGGCGACTTACTGAACAGTCAAGGAGAATCCTGATGTGGCGGATGCGGGTGGTGCACACCACTGGATACGCCTACAAGGCGCCGGTCACTGCCTCCTACAACGAAGCGCGGCTGACGCCGACGTCCAACCCGCGCCAGAACGTCATCCTCAATCGCGTGGAGACCATTCCGGCCACCCGGTCCTACCGCTACACCGACTATTGGGGCACTGCCGTAACGGCTTTCGACCTGCACGCGCCGCACACGGAGCTGACGGTGACGTCGTCGTCGGTGGTCGAGACGGAGCGCCCCGAGGCGCCGACGGCCAAGACCAGCTGGGAAGAGCTGCAGTCCATGGCCGTGATCGACCGCTTCGACGAGGTGCTGCGCCCCACGGCATACACTCCGTCCAGCAAGCGCGTTGCCGCCGTGGGCAAACGGATCACCAAGTATCACGATCCCAGCGAGGCCGTCATCGCGGCGGCGCAGTGGGCGCGCAGCGAGCTGGACTATCTGCCGGGCACCACCGGCGTGCACTCGTCGGGCCTGGACGCGCTGGAGAAGGGCAAGGGGGTCTGTCAGGACTTCGCGCACCTGACGCTGATTCTCTTGCGCAGCATGGGAATTCCGGGGCGCTACGTGTCCGGGTACCTGCACCCCAAACGTGAGGCCGCCATCGGTAAGACCGTCGACGGCCGCAGCCATGCCTGGATCCAGGCCTGGACCGGCAGCTGGTGGAACTACGACCCCACCAACGACACCGACATCACCGAGCAGTACGTCAGCGTCGGGGTCGGCCGCGACTACGCCGACGTCTCGCCGTTGAAGGGCATCTACTCCGGGGAGGGCGCGACCGACCTCGACGTGATCGTGGAGATCACCCGGCTGGCCTGACCTCCACCCGGTGTAGGTCGTCGCCGAGTTCGATACGTCCGCCGAACCCGGTGGCGGCCAACGCCCGCCACTGTTCTTCCTGCCCGGGCGCGATCGCCGGCACGTAGTGCGTCATGACCAGGGTGCCCACGCCCGCGCGGGCCGCCGTCGCGGCCGCCTCCTGCACCGACGAGTGGTAGTCGCAGATGTCCTTGATGCGCTGCTGGGGGACGTGCGTGATGATGTCCTTGCGGATCACGGTGTGCACCAACGCGTCCGCGCCCGCGGCCAGCTCGTCGAGGCTGGCGCAGGGCACGGTGTCGCCGGCCAGCACGACAGCGGCGCCGTCGGCTTCGACGCGGAACCCGATGGTGGGGGCGACCGGCCGGTGATCGGTGGGAGCCACGCGAATCGTCACGCCGTCGCGATCCCACACCAGGCCGTCGGTGTGCTCGCGCACCTCGATCGGCGGTGGCGCGTTCAGGTCGGCGTGGTGGGCGATCCGGTAGCCGATGTCGCGACCGAACGCCTTCAGCATCGCCTCCACCGTTTCGGCGGTGCCGGGCGGCCCGATGATCTGCAGGGGCGCGGGATCCGGCGCGAAGTTGGTGACCCAGCTCGTGATCAGCACGTCACCGAGCTCCGCGATGTGGTCGCTGTGCAGGTGCGTCAGCAGCACGGCCGACAGGCCGGCGGCGCCGACACCGACCGCCGCCGCACGCTGCAGGACGCCGCGACCGCAGTCCACCAGGAACACCTGCCCGCCGGCCCGCACCAGGGTCGACGGCCCGGCGCGGTTCGGGTCGGGGATGGGACTGCCGGTTCCGAGCAGGGTGACTTCGATCATGGCCCCATCCTTGCAGCCGGCCGGCCCCGCCCACGGGCTATTCGGCCAGGATGCGCCAATCGGCGGCGTCGTGCTGCTGTCGCCAGAATTCGTCGAAACGCCCACCCGCGGCGCGCAGTTCGTCGACCGTGCCGTCCTCGACGATCCTGCCGTCGTCGACGAACAGGACCCGGTCAGCGTGACGGATGCTGGACAGCCGATGGGCGACGATCACCCGCGTCCGGGACTGGGGATCGGCCGTGAGCGCATCGACCACCGCGCCCTCGTTCTCGGTGTCCAGCGCACTGGTCGCCTCGTCGACCAGCAGGATGGGCGCCGGCTTGAGCAGGGCGCGCGCGATGCTGACCCGCTGCCGCTCGCCGCCCGACAGCGCCGAGCCGGCCTCGCCGACGACGGTGTCGGCGCCGTCGGGCAGCCTGCCGGTGAGCTCGTCGACGCGGGCGAGTGCGATCGCCCGGGCGAACGTGTCTTCCGTGGCGCCGGGGGCCCCGGCGAAGACGTTTTCCCGGATGGAGCCGTGGAACAGGTAGGGGTGCTGAAACACCACACTGCTGATTGCCCGCCGGTCCTGCCCGTTCAGCGTCGCGGCGTCCACGCCGTCGATCAGCACACGACCGCCGGAGGGCTCGTGCAGCCCGGCGATCAGCGCCAGGATGGTGCTCTTGCCCGAGCCCGACGGGCCGACGATCGCCGTCGTCGTCCCCGGCCGCAACGCGAAACTCATTCTGTCGAGCACGGGTCTGCCGGCATCGTCATAGCTGAACGTGACGCCGTCGAAGTCGATGCCGGGAGCGGCATTCGCGTGGTGCATCGAGTCTGTCCCGGCCTCGACGGTCGGTGCGGTGAGCACGGATCGGATGCGCTCAAGGGTCGCGCGGGTGCTCTCCAGCGCCGGGCCGAGCTCGCTGACTGTCGTGAACGGTTCCAGGTACCGCGCGATCACGATGATCAGCGCGACAGCCTCCGGCACGCTGAGGTTGCCCGCCACCGTCATCGCCGCGGTCGCCCCGGCCAGCAGGATCAGCGCCAGCTGACTGGCGATGCTGAACAACACCTGGCCCGGGATCTGCATGGTCAGCAGCCGGATGGTGGCGCCGTGCTGGGCCGCCAGCGCATCGCCGACCATACTGCGCGCGGGCTCGACGCGCCGGGCCGCGCGCAAAGCCTGCTGGGTTCGGGCGAATTCGATGATGCGCTCGGTCAGTGCGGTGTTGGCCGCGGCCGCGGTGGCGTCCGCGCGCCGCGACAGGCGCACCGCGGCCCACAGTGCCCCGAGCAGGGGCACCAGTCCGATCAGGGCGGCCACGCCCAGCTGCCAGTTCACGGCGAGCAGTGCCAGTCCGATGGCGGCCGGCAGCAGGATCGCGGAGGCCAGCGGGGCCAGCAGGTAGCTGACCAGACCGACGAGTTCGGGCCCGGTCGTGGCGATCGCCTGCCGTGCGGTCGCGGTGTTCTCCGCGGTGAACCAGCTCAGCCGCACCTCCGGAAGCTGGTCGGCGAGGTCGTGCTGCGTGTGGTCGAGCACGGCGAAGCCCAGGTCGAAACCGATCCGGCCGGCCGCGGTGTCGATCAGCCAGCCGGCGACGGTCGCCGCGGTGAGCCAGGCCAGCCACACGATCGCGTGTTGGGGCGCGGCGCCGAACAGCGCCCCCACCAGCGGAACCAGCAACACGGTGCCCACCGCGCGCACCGCCACGGAGGCCAACGTCAGTGCGGCATAGGCGAACACCTTGGGGCGTCGATCGGACGGGACGAGGCTTATCCAAGTGCGGATCATCGCGCACCCTCCTGAGCGGTCGTGACGGCCAGCGGCTCGTGACGGCCGCTGTCCCAGAGCTGCCGGTAGCGTCCGTTGGCGGCGAGCAGGTCGTCGTGGGTGCCCTGTTCGGCGATGCGGCCGTGGTCGAGTACGACGATCTGGTCGGCTCCGGTGACGGTGTGCAGTCGATGTGCGATCACCAGCACGGTGCGGTCCCGGGTCAGCCGGTTGAGCGCCTGCTGCACAAGGTATTCCGATTCCGGGTCGGCGAAGGCGGTGGCCTCGTCGAGGATCAGAACCGGGGTGTCGGCGAGGATCGCGCGCGCGATGGTAAGGCGTTGCCGTTCCCCGCCCGACAACCCGCTGGCGGCACCGAGAACGGTGTCATACCCGTTGGGCAACCGCAGGATCCGGTCGTGGATCCGCGCCTCGCGCGCCGCCGCCTGGACTTGGTCGGCGGTGGCATCCGGAACCGCCAGCGCGATGTTCTCGGCGACGGTGCCGTGCACCAACTGGGTGTCCTGCAGCACGAAGCCGACCCGGGTGTAGAGCTCGTCGGCGGTCATCGACCGAATGTCCTGTCCACCAACGCGTATCGCGCCCTGCTGGACATCGTGGAAGCGGGCCAGCAGCGCGGCCAACGTCGACTTGCCGGACCCGGACGGGCCGACGAGCGCGGTGACCGTGCCCGGCCGCAGCGTCAGCGCCACGTCGTGGATGACGGGAACGCCCGGCCGGTAGCCGAAGCTGACGTTGTCGAACACGACGGTGCCCGACGAGTCGCGGGATCGTTCGCCCGCCACTTGCTGCACCTGCAGCTCCGGCTCGTCGAGCACGATCTGCAGGCGCCGGGCGGCCAGCATCCCGCCGCGGATACCGCCGAGCCCGTAGGCCACGCCGAGCAGCCGCGCACCGAAGGTGGTGCCCAGCAACAGGAATGGCAGCAGGTTCACTGGATCCATCTGATGGGACGCGATCAGCGCAGTCCCGGTGAGGGTGATCAGCCACAGGAAGGTGGAGGGGCGGGTGACCAGGTCGATCATGGTCTTCTTGCCCGCCAGCGGCCGCTGCCAGGACACCAGGAACTCGACGTAGTCGTCGAGGTGACGCCGGAAACTCGACGCGGCGGCGCCACCGAAGACCCGGATCACCGGCTGCCCCTCGAGGTAGGCGCCCGCCTCGGTGTTCATCGTCTCGGCCCAGCGCTGTGATTGCGGAATCTTCGCGCCGGACTGCACCGACATGACCGACATCATCACCATGTAAACCAGGATCGGGCCGAACAGCACCAACGCCACCCGCCAGTCGACGACGAACAGGTAGACCAGTACCGCCACCGGTGCGACGACGGCGGCGACCGCGTCCGGGATGGCGTGGGTGACCAGGTAGTGCAACGACAGCGTGTCGTCCTGCACCAGCTGCTTGATCGACCCCGACCCGCGGGCGGTGAACCAGCCCAGCGGCAGCCGGGAAAGCTTGCGCAACAGCTGGGTTCGCAGCTTGCGTTCGTAGCGCGCGTCGACC
Source organism: Mycobacterium sp. NGS68 (assembly GCF_059812195.1). Lineage (NCBI taxonomy): Bacteria > Bacillati > Actinomycetota > Actinomycetes > Mycobacteriales > Mycobacteriaceae > Mycobacterium > Mycobacterium sp. NGS68. The sequence goes on from NZ_JCALCE010000002.1 coordinate 390,989, forward strand.
ACGTGCAGCCAGAGCGTGAGGGCGGCGTTCAGCAGGGTGCTCGTGCCCAGCAGGCTCGCGGCCGCGATGCCGACCGGCCACAACCGCGACTCGGGGGCGCCCGACACCAACAGCCGGGCCAGTTCGACCAGCAGCACGAACGGCGCCAGCTGCAGCAGCGTGATCACCGCCTGCAGGATGCCGGACAGGATCAGCGACGACTTCAGCGGCGCCAGCAGCCGACCGGCCGCCTGGGCGCGCCAGCTGCCCCGCGCCGCCGGGGCGGGAACCGGTTCTGTCGGCGTGGCCGGGATCTCCGGCTGGGCCTGGGCGGGGGCCGGCGCTGTCGCCGGTGCGGGGGCCCGTGTGGCGGCCGGCGTCTTGGGCTCGTCGCCGCGGCGTGTGCCCATCGCGCGCCCTGCGTTCCAATAGGCCTGGGCGTGGACCTCGGACTTTGGGAAGCCGAATTCGTCACGCAGCCGCGTCCGGACCTGCTTGAGCGTCCCGGCTTCGGGTGTGGCCCAGGCGTACCAATTCGACCAGTCCCGGTTTTCGATGGCCGCGGCCAGGGACTTCTCGTCGTGGCGGGACACCCAGTGCACCCGCAGCCGGGGATGCTGCGCGAGTGGGATCAGCGTGTCGTTGTCGTCGTGTTGCTCGAGGTAGATCTCGACGGGGACGTCGTCGGGAATCGTTCCGACGATGCCGTTGATCCCGGGGATCGACGCCGAATCGCCGATCAGCAGGTAGCCGGCGGGCTGTTCTTCGGGCACGGCGAAACGTGCCGAGGAGCTCATCAGCGACATGACGGCGATCTCCGCGCCGGGTTGCACTCCGCTTGCCCACGTGCAGGCCGGGCCGGCCGGTTCGTGCAGCACGACGTCGACCGCGAAGCGGCCCGCGTCGGCGTCCGCCTCGGTGATCGTGTACGCGCGCTGGAATTCGGTGTTCGATCCGTCCGGGTCAGGGAACCAGAACCGCAGCCACGCCGCCGGTTCGGCCTCGGCGTCTTCGAACAGGGTCGGCGACACCATCCGTATCCGCACGAAGTGTGGGGCGAGCCGGACGGTTTCGATCACGGTTGCGGTGTGGTCGCGGGCGCCGAAACCTCGCAGCACCGCCCCCTGAAACCCGCGTGCCATCAGCGTTCCTCTCCCTTGACGTTGAGCTGAGCGACGACTTCTTCGATCGGGCGGCCGGGCGGAATCAGCGCGACCAGGCCCCGGATCGATGCGGCCAGCAGCAGCCGCACAAACTCCGTGCTCTCCACCTGCGGCAGGCCGACGCTCGCCGCGCCCAGCCTCGCGTCGCGCGCCAGCCGATGGGCGGCGGCGTCGCGTTCCTCCGCGAACCCCTGAGCCTGTCCGCCGCCGGTCGCGTTGGCGTTGCTCTCTTCTCGCGCCGCGAGGCTGATCGCCAGCGTCGCCACCGCGCTGCTCAACACCATCGCGGCGTCCGCGGAGAACCCGCGTCGGCTCAGCGCCTCCACCTCGGCGGCCATCAGCTGCGCACCGGCATCGCCACGCGGGAACAGCACCTGCAGATACGACGCGAGGCCGGGGTGGTCGGCGGCGAAGTCCAACAACTGCAGGCCGAACGACAGCAGGTGTACCTCGATGTCCGCGCTGGGGTCGTCGCGCAACTCGAGTTCGGCGAGCAAGCTTTCGCCGACCAGGCGCTCAAGCTCCCACCTGCCCTCGACGTGCCGGTACAGCGCCGTCGCGGAAACGCCGAGCTCGGCGGCCACCGCGTTGATGCTGAGCCGTCGCATGCCCAGGCTGCGGCCGGTCCGCACGACGTCGTCCAACGCGATCACCGGCGGTCGCCCGCCCTGGCGAGTGGCAACGGTATCCACAGGCCCCCAATTCATCGGTTAGTTACCCCCATAAACTAAGGGTTGCCTTAGTCCCGGTCAACCGGGCGTGGGTTGCGTGTTCTCGCGTTGGCTTCCGTGCCGCCCGAGTAGGCCGTAGCCTGATGTGAAGGAGATCACAACCGGCTGGAGGCTGAATGCGCATCGCGGACGTCTTGCGGAACAAGGGTGCGGCGGTTACGACGATCAACCCCGACGCGACGGTGCGCGAACTACTTGCCGGCCTGGCCGAGCAGAACATCGGCGCCATGGTGGTGATGGGCCCGGAGGGTGTCGTCGGCATCGTCTCGGAGCGCGACGTGGTGCGTCAGCTGCACACCCACGGCGCCAGCGTGCTGTCCCGTCCGGTGTCCAAGATCATGACCAGCGCGGTCGCCACCTGCACCAAATCCGACACGGTGGACAACGTCAGCGTGCTGATGACCAAGCACCGCGTTCGGCACGTGCCGGTGCTCGACGGCAGGAGCCTGATCGGCATCGTCAGCATCGGTGACGTGGTGAAGACCCGGATGCAGGAGCTCGAAGCCGAGCAGCAGCAGCTGCAGTCCTACATCACCCAGGGGTAGTCCGCCCGGCCGGGGCGCTCAGCGCCAGGAGTAGTCCGCGCGCAACCGCGCGGCGACCACGTCGAAGGTTTCACGTTCCAGGATCGCGCCCTCGCGGCGAATGCTTTCCTCGGGCACGTCCAGCACCCGATCCAGCCGCACCCAGCTCTCCCTGCCTTCGTAATCCCAGTTGCCACTGCCGATCCCGACCCAGTCCCGGTCGGCAGCGTGCCGCTCCTTGCTGGACACCATCAACCCCAGCAAGACGCTGCGGTCACGGCCCACCACGAGCACGGGCCGGTCCTTGCCGCGGGTCGGATCCTCCTCGTAGACCACCCAGGTCCACACGATCTCCCCGGGGTCGGCGCGGCCGTCGAGGTTGGGCGCGTAGACGAGCTTGCGGGCGCGCTGCGCGGTGGGAAAGCTGGTCTTGCTCACCGGCCGTCCCGTGGTGATCTCGGCGGGCGGTTGCGGCGTCACCGCGGCGATGACGTTGACGGTGACCTTCACCACTTGCTGTATCTCCCGCAGGACGGCCTGCGAGTTCTGCACGTGACGGGCAAGCTTGGGAGCACGGTTGGACACCAGGTTCTCCGCGAAATCCTGCAACGTCTTCCACTGTGATTTGCGAGCGGACGACATATTCGCAGCATAGACGCGAGCGGAGAGGGGCGGTCGTGCCGCGGCGTGTCCCAGTACGCTGGACGTGCCGCACAGACCGTCAGTCCAGGAGATTCCCATCAGCAGTTTCGCCGACAAGACCTTCACCGCGCCGGCGCAGATCAGGAACTTCTGCATCATCGCCCATATCGACCACGGCAAATCGACGCTGGCGGATCGGATGCTGCAGCTCACCGGCGTCGTCGACGAACGGTCGATGCGGGCCCAGTACCTGGACCGCATGGACATCGAGCGCGAGCGCGGCATCACCATCAAGGCGCAGAACGTGCGGCTGCCCTGGCGGGTGTCCGACAACGGCCAGGAGACCGACTACGTGCTGCACCTGATCGACACGCCCGGTCACGTCGACTTCACCTACGAGGTGTCACGCGCGCTGGAGGCCTGTGAGGGCGCGGTCCTGCTGGTCGACGCCGCCCAGGGCATCGAGGCGCAGACGCTGGCGAACCTTTACCTGGCGCTGGACCGGGACCTGCACATCATTCCGGTGCTGAACAAGATCGACCTGCCCGCCGCGGACCCGGACCGCTACGCGGGTGAGATCGCCCACATCATCGGCTGCGATCCCGCCGACGTGCTGCGGGTGTCCGGCAAAACCGGGGAAGGGGTGGCCGACCTGCTCGACCACGTGGTGCGTGAAGTGCCGCCGCCGCAGGGCGACCCGGACGCACCCACCCGCGCGATGATCTTCGACTCCGTCTACGACATCTACCGCGGCGTGGTGACGTACGTCCGTGTGGTGGACGGCAAGGTCAGCCCGCGCGAGCGCATCGCCATGATGTCCACCGGCGCCACCCACGAACTGCTCGAGGTCGGCATCGTCTCGCCCGAGCCGAAGCCCAGCGAGGGTCTGGGCGTCGGCGAAGTCGGCTATCTGATCACCGGCGTCAAAGACGTGCGGCAGTCCAAGGTCGGTGACACCGTGACGACGGCGCGCCACGGCGCGAAGGAAGCGCTGACCGGCTATCGCGAACCCAAGCCGATGGTGTACTCGGGCCTGTATCCGGTCGACGGCAGCGACTACCCGAACCTGCGCGACGCCCTGGACAAGCTGCAACTCAACGACGCCGCCCTGACCTACGAGCCCGAGACCTCCGTGGCGCTGGGCTTCGGATTCCGTTGCGGCTTCCTGGGTCTGCTGCACATGGAGATCACCCGCGAGCGCCTGGAGCGCGAGTTCGACCTGGACCTGATCTCGACGTCGCCGAACGTCGTGTACCGGGTGGAGTTGGACGGCGCCGGAGACAACACCATTGTCGTGACGAACCCGTCGGACTGGCCGGACGGCAAGATCCGCACGGTCTACGAACCCGTCGTGAAGACCACCATCATCGCGCCCAGTGAGTTCATCGGCACGATCATGGAGCTGTGCCAGTCACGCCGCGGCGAGTTGGGCGGCATGGACTACCTGTCGCCGGAGCGGGTGGAGCTGCGCTACACCATGCCGCTCGGCGAGATCATCTTCGACTTCTTCGACTCGCTGAAGTCGCGCACCCGCGGCTACGCCAGCCTGGACTACGAGGAAGCCGGCGAGCAGGAGGCCCAGCTGGTCAAGGTCGACATTTTGCTGCAGGGCGAGACCGTCGACGCGTTCTCCGCGATCGTGCACAAGGATTCGGCGTTCGCCTACGGCAACAAGATGACCACCAAGCTCAAGGAACTGATCCCGCGCCAGCAGTTCGAGGTTCCGGTGCAGGCGGCCATCGGATCGAAAATCATTGCCCGCGAGAACATTCGCGCGATCCGCAAGGACGTGCTGTCGAAATGCTACGGCGGCGACATCACCCGCAAGCGCAAACTTCTGGAAAAGCAGAAGGAAGGCAAGAAGCGGATGAAGACCATCGGGCGCGTCGAGGTACCCCAAGAGGCGTTTGTTGCCGCATTGTCCACCGAGTCCGCGGGGGACAGGGGTAAGAAGTAAGCATGACCGCAAAGCGACGCTTGCCGGCCCGAACCCGCTGCGTCAGGCACGTTCTTGCCGGACTGGTGGTCCTCATGCTGGCCACCGGTTGCACCGACGTGGTCCGCGGCACGGTGCGCGCGGCGCCGAACCTCAAGCCGAAACCGCTGACGGTGCAAAACATCAAGCAGGTGCTGCTGGACAGCGATGCGCTCACGAAGATGCTCGAACAGCCGTTCAAGGCGGACTCGGATCTGCCGCCCTGGTTCGGCGGGCCCGACAAGCTGCGCAGCTCCTACAGCAAATCGCCGTCGCGCACAGACTGCCTGGGCGTCACGACGTTGCTGGAGAAGGGCACCTACAAGTCGGCCAGCATCGAGAACGTCGCCGGTGAATCATGGTGGCATGAAGGCAGTTCCGCGAAGGTGATCAGCGTGACCGAAGGCGTGGCGACGCTGCCCACGGTCGCGGCGGCCAACCAGTTGTTCGCGAAGTTCAGTGGGCAGTGGCAGCAGTGTGACGGCGTGAGCATCGACCTGCCGGACCAGAGCCTCAGCTTCACGGATACGGTGAGCGACGTCCGGGTGACCGACTCCGTCCTCGCCGCCACTGTGTCGTCGAAGTCGAACCGCGCTGGCGCCTCGGCCATTCCGCAGGCCCGGGCGCTGGGCGTGCGGGTGAATTGCATCGTCGAGGTCGAGGTCGCCTTCTACAGTTCGCGCCGTCCGTCGGACCAGGGCTCGGCCGAACTCGCGTCCAGCGGCATCGATGTCGTGCGCGCGATGATGGACAAAGTCTCCGGCCTGAGCTGACCCCCATGAACCGACCCCGCTGCCTGCTCGCCTGCCTGTGGATCGTCATCCTGGCCACCGGTTGCACGCACGTGGTGAGCGGAGCGGTGCGGCCGGCGCCCAACATGAAGCCGCGGCCACTCATCGGGCAAGCGGCCAATCAGGTGTTTTTCGACAACGCGGCGCTGTCGAAGATCCTCGAGCAGCCCTTCGAATCCTCGGGTATGAACCGGTCATGGTTCGGGGGGCCCGACAAACTGCGCGGCACTCGGAATAGGTCCCCGCGCGCCGATTGCATGAGCATCACCGCAATGCAGATGCAGCGGGACTATGCCTCGGCCAATGTCAAGGACGTGGGCAGCCAAATATGGTGGCACGAGGGCGGTGCCGCGAAGGTGATCAATGTGGAGGAAGGGATCGTCACGTTGCCCAGCGCCGCGGCCGCGGGCGCGTTGTTCGCAAAGTTCATCCCGCAGTGGCAGCAGTGCGCCGGTGCGACCGTGACCGTGGACGGTTCCACCATCAAGTTCAACGAGGCCATCAGCGACGTGCGGGTGGCCAATTCTGTGCTCGCGGCCACGATTTCGGTCACCTCGGACACCTCGCCCTCGGACTCGGGCATCCCCCACGCGCGGGCCCTCGGAGTGCGCGCGAACTGCATCGTCGACGTCGACATCGCGTTCTACAGCGCGTCGGACCTGGGCGACAAGGGGTCGGCCGACGTCAGCACCAGCGGCATCGACCTCGCTCACCGCATGATGGACAAAGTCAGCGCCCTGACCTGAGCCGGCGGCTGCGCGTCGGGAACCATGTGCCGGTTTGCCGGCCTCAGCGCGACAAGCTGTCGCTCGAAGGCGGCCAAAAGGCCGTATGCCGACTTCTTGTGACGCTGGGACTCGTTAGATCAACGCAGCGCCGCGGCGACAGTCCCCAAATTTGAGGCCCCACCCCCCATCTCACGCAAATGTGAGCGCCCTCGCGGGCACGCGACGGGCCTGGCCGCCCCGAAAGTGCACACAATGCCGGTCAGCAGGCCGGGGTCACCGCGGCGTGTCGGGCGTACAACTGCGCACGCTCGCGGGCCGGCACGCGAACAAACGGCTGCTATACCGGCGCGTTGGCGGGCTGGAACGTGCCGGAGCTGTCGGCTTCCTCTTCCGCGCGGATCACGTGCACGACGGCGTTGATCAGCGCCAGGTGGGTGAACGCCTGCGGGAAGTTGCCCAGGTGGCGGCCGGTGCGCGGCTCGATCTCCTCGGCGTAGAGGTGCAGCGGGCTGGCGTAGGCCAGCAGGCGCTCGCACAGCCGCTTGGCGCGGGCCACCTCCCCGATCTCGACCAGTGCCGATACCAGCCAGAACGAGCAGATGGTGAATGTGCCCTCCTCGCCGCTCAGCCCGTCGTCGGTCTCCTCAACCCGGTACCGCAGCACCAGGCCCTCCTCGGTGAGCTCGTCGGCGATGGCCAGCACCGTGGCGCGCACCCGCGGGTCGTCGGGCGGCAGGAAGCGGGTCAGCACCACCAGCAGCAGCGACGCGTCCAGGGCGTCGTCGCCGTAGCGCTGGGTCAGCACGCCGCGAGCGTCCACCCCGTGCTCGAGGATGTCGGCCTTGATCTCCTCGGCGATCTGGCGCCACTGCTGGGCATAGCTGGTTTCGCCCTGGCGCTCGGCCAGCTTGGCGCCGCGGTCCAGCGCCACCCAGCACATCACCTTCGACGACGTGAAGTGCTTTGGTTCGCCGCGCACCTCCCAGATCCCGCGGTCGGGCTCCCGCCAGTGCTCGATCGCCTCCTCGACCTGCTTTTTCAGCACCGGCCACAGGGTCTCGGGGACCTGCTCGCGGGACTTGGCGTGCAGGTAGAAGGAGTCCAGCACCGAGCCCCAGATGTCGTGCTGGGACTGGTCGAAGGCGCCGTTGCCGATCCGCACCGGGCGGGCGTGGTCGTAGCCGGACAGGTGGTTGAGTTCCTCTTCCACCAGGCTGCGCTCGCCGCCCACGCCGTACATCACCTGCAGCGGGTGGCGTTCGTTGTTGTTGGCGCCGGATACGTCGGCGATGAACGCGAAGAAGTCGTCGGCCTCGCGGTCCAGCCCCAGCGTGTACAGGCCCCACAGCGCGAACGTCGAATCGCGGATCCAGGAGTAGCGGTAGTCCCAGTTGCGCTCGCCCCGAGGCGTTTCCGGTAGCGACGTGGTGCTGGCCGCCAGCAGCGCGCCGGTGGGCGAGTAGGTCAGGCCCTTCAGCGTGAGCGCGCTGCGCTGCAGGTAGGCCCGCCACGGGTGGTCGGGGAAGTTGCCGATGTTGATCCACTGACGCCAGCACTCGGTGGTCTGCCACATCTTGTCGGCGGCTTCTTCGTAGGTCTGCGGCGCCGGGTGCTTGGTCCAGCTCAGCGCGACGAAGATGTCGTCGCCCTCTTTCATCCGGGTGCGGGCGCGGGCTTCGCGGCCTTCCAGGCCGATGTTGAGGTTGGTGGTCAACCGCAGCGTGGGGTGGGCGTCGGGCTGCTTGCTGGCGCGGGCGATCGCCTCGCCGTACGCGTTGGCCGAGTATTCCCAGGTGGCGCCGACGCGGTGGTAGTCGAACGCAGGCTCGCAGCTCATCATCAACTCGACGGTGCCGCTGACGCAGCGGACCGTGCGCAGCAGGATGTGTTCGGCGTCCCAGTCCATCGGCGTGCGGCGGTGGGTCCGCGACCGTCGCTCGATGTCGTGCCACTTGCCCATCACCAGGGCGTCCCGCACGATCAGCCACCCGGTGTGGGTCTGCCAGGTGGTCTCCATGATCAGGCTGCCGGGTAGGTAGCGCCGCGCCGACGGCACCGAAACGCCGTAGGGCCCCAACCGGAAATGACCGGCGCTGCGATCCAGGATCGCGCCGAACACGCTCGGCGAGTCCGGACGCGGCACGCACAGCCACTCGACCGAGCCCGCGGGCGAGATCAGGCAGGTCGTCTCCCAGTCCGACAGGAAGGCATAATCCGCGATCGGCGGGAATGGATTCCGCAGCGACGAACTGGACGTGTACGGCGCGGGCAAGCTGTATTCGACGGGCACTGCGGGCGCCGCTTCCAGGGCGTAGGGCTGGGGCGCCCCGTCGAGCGCCTCCGGGTCGGCGGGCTGGTCGGCGGAATGGGCGTGCAGAACCATCCCGACATCATCATCTGTCGACCTGCCCGTCGTCTATTTTTTGCCCGAGTTGTTACCCGCTGTGCCAGTCGCGCTCGGCCCCGCGGACCCGCCATTTCCATCACCGTGACTTTTTCTCCGACACGCGTCGGTAGGGTGAAGCCGGTGAGCGGGTTCCTGAGTTGGTGGGACGGCATCGAGCTGTGGCTTTCGGGGCTCGCCTTCGTGGTGCAGGCGCTGCTGGTCATGCCCGTCGTGCTGTTGCTGGCCTATTTCACCGCCGTGGTGCTGGACCGGGCGCTGAACATGGGCATCCAGTTGATTGGCCGGGCCCGACGCTCGGACACGACACTTGGGTAACGGGATGCCGCGCTCACACGTGACGTTGGTTCTCGTCGCGCTCGTGGTGCTGGTCGTCGTCGCCTGGGTGTTGACGCACTGACGACCTCGGCGCCCTGAGGCAACCAGCGAATTCTGTTACGCTTCGCGCCATGCACGCAGGACCCGGCGTTTCGCGGTGCCCTGGTCGCGCGCTCGGCCTCCGGAGTGCGATCGGGGCGATTCGCGCTGCGTCTGACCTGCACTGTTGTTGCTGACTGAATAACCCGTGCGCGGTACGGCACGGACCTGGCCGATCACCTCGTTGAGCGCCAGGCGCCTTCCGTAGCAACGGGACAGCTGTCCACAAGTCCCGTACCGGAAGGCCATAAATGCCGCAGACGTTCATGGACATCGGGAGGGCGCCGCGCCGACGGCGTTCTCTCGCGTTCGGGGTCGCGCTCGCCGTGGTCGTCGGGCTCGTCGCTTCATGCCACGGCGGCGCCAGCGACGTCGTCGGCGGCGGCGGCCCGGCGGGTTCGACCAAACTCACCCTGGTTGCCTACTCGGTCGCCGAACCCGGCTGGAGCAAGGTGATCCCCGCGTTCTACAACACCGACGAGGGCAAGGGCGTTCAGGTGATCACCTCGTTCGGCGCCTCCGGCGACCAATCCCGCGGCGTCTTCGACGGCAAACCGGCGGACCTGGTCAATTTCTCCGTGGAACCGGACATCACCCGCCTGATCAAGGCCGGCAAGGTGGCCAAGGACTGGAATGGCGACGTCACCGCGGGCATCCCATTCGGGTCGGTGGTGACGTTGGTGGTACGCGCGGGTAACCCCAAGCACATAAAAGATTGGGATGATCTGTTGCGGCCCGGTATCGAGGTCATTACGCCAAGTCCGCTCAGTTCGGGCTCGGCCAAATGGAATCTACTTGCGCCCTATGCCGTCAAGAGCGAAGGCGGAAAGAACAGCCAGGCGGGGATCGACTTCGTGCACAAACTGGTCAGTGAGCACGTCAAATTGCGCCCCGGCTCGGGACGCGAGGCGACCGACGTTTTCGTCCAGGGCAGCGGCGACGTGCTGATCAGCTACGAGAACGAGGCGATCGCGACGGAGCGGCACGGCAAGCCGGTCGAGCACGTCAACCCGCCCCAGACCTTCAAGATCGAGAACCCGATGGCCGTGGTGACCAGCAGCCCGCACCTGAAAGCCGCGACCGCGTTCAAGAACTACCAGTACACCCCCGCGGCGCAGAGGCTGTGGGCGCAGGCCGGCTTCCGGCCGGTCGACCCCGCGGTCGCCACGGAGTTCCGCGACCAGTTCCCGGCGCCGGCGAAACTGTGGACCATCGCCGACCTCGGCGGTTGGGCCACGGTGGACCCCCAGCTGTTCGACAAGACCGGCGGCAGCATCACCCGGATCTACACGCAGGCCACCGGATGACCGCCGTAGCGATCCCCGGCGCCCCCGGCACCCAAGCCCCCGCGGGTCCCCCGACGCCGCGACCGTCCGGCGGTCCGCGCACCACCTCGCTTCGGGTGGGCGTGGCGGTGGTGTGGCTTTCGGTGATCGTCCTGCTGCCGCTGGCGGCCATCGTCTGGCAGGGCGCGGGCGGCGGTTGGCGCGCCTTCTGGGCGGCGGTGTGGTCGCACGCCGCGGTGCAGTCGTTCGAGGTGACACTGACCATTTCCGCCGGCGTCACGCTCATCAACACGGTCTTCGGCCTCCTGATCGCGTGGGTGCTGGTGCGCGACGACTTCTTCGGCAAGCGTCTGGTCGACACCATCATCGACCTGCCGTTCGCGCTGCCAACCATCGTCGCCAGCCTGGTCATGCTGGCCCTGTACGGCAACAACAGCCCGGTGGGCCTGCATCTGCAGCACACGGCGTGGGGCGTGGGGGTGGCGCTGGCGTTCGTGACGCTGCCGTTCGTGGTGCGCGCCGTTCAGCCGGTGCTGCTGGAAATCGATCACGAGACCGAGGAGGCGGCGGCCTCGCTGGGCGCCAACAACCCCAAGATCTTCACCTCCGTCGTGCTGCCGGCGCTGACGCCGGCGCTGCTGTCCGGTGCGGGGCTGGCGTTTTCGCGGGCGATCGGCGAGTTCGGTTCGGTGGTGCTGATCGGTGGTGCCGTGCCCGGCAAGACCGAGGTGTCGTCGCAGTGGATCCGCACCCTGATCGAGAACGACGACCGCACCGGAGCCGCCGCGATATCCATTGTCCTGCTGTCGATCTCATTCGTGGTGCTGCTGATCTTGCGCCTCGTCGGTGCGCGGGCCGCGCGGCGCGAGGAGCTGTCGGCATGACCATGTCGCCGAGGGTCCGCTACCTCATCCGGTTCGTCGCGCTGGCCTATATCTTTGTGCTGCTGGTCGTTCCGGTGGCGGTGATCCTGTGGCGCACCTTCCAGCCGGGGTTCGGTCAGTTCTACGACTGGGTCAGCACGCCGGCGGCGATCTCGGCGCTGAACCTGTCGCTGCTGGTGGTGGCGATCGTGGTACCGCTGAACGTGATCTTCGGCATCCCGACGGCTCTGGTGCTCGCGCGCAACAGGTTCCGGGGCAAGGGTGTCCTGCAGGCGATCATCGATCTGCCGTTCGCGGTGTCCCCGGTCGTAGTGGGCGTGGCCCTGATCGTGCTGTGGGGATCCGCGGGTGTCCTCGGGTTCGTCGAAAAGGACTTCGGGCTGAAGATCATCTTCGGCCTGCCCGGCATCGTGCTGGCCAGCATCTTCGTCACCCTGCCGTTCGTGGTCCGCGAGGTGGAACCGGTCCTGCACGAGTTGGGAACGGACCAGGAGGAGGCCGCGGCGACCCTCGGTTCCGGGTGGTGGCAGACGTTCTGGCGCATCACGCTGCCGTCCATCCGCTGGGGCCTGACCTACGGCATCGTGCTGACCGTCGCCCGCACCCTCGGTGAATACGGTGCGGTCATCATCGTGTCCTCGAACCTGCCGGGGACGTCGCAGACGCTGACCTTGCTGGTGTCGGACCGCTACCAACGCGGAGCCGAGTACGGCGCGTACGCGCTGTCGACGTTGCTGATGGGTGTCTCGGTGGTGGTGCTGGTCGTCCAGGTGGTACTCGACGCACGCCGGACACGGGCGACCAAAGTTGCCTGACAAGGAGATTCGCGGATGAGCAAGGCACGGACCGGCCACGACGCCCAGGGTGAGCACGCGATCGTGGTGCGTGACGCCTACCGGCACTACGGCGATTTCGTCGCCCTGGACCATGTCGACTTCGTGGTGCCCGCGGGGTCGCTGACGGCGTTGCTGGGGCCCAGCGGGTCGGGCAAGTCGACACTGCTGCGGGCGATCGCCGGGCTGGATCAGCCCGACAGCGGCACCATCACGATCAACGGCCGCGACGTGACCAGGGTCCCGCCGCAGCGGCGCGGCATCGGGTTCGTGTTTCAGCACTACGCGGCGTTCAAGCACCTGACGGTGCGCGACAACGTGGCCTACGGCCTGAAGATCCGCAAACGGCCCAAGGCGGAGATCAAGGAGAAGGTCGACCACCTGCTGGAAGTGGTGGGGCTGAGCGGATTTCACGCCCGCTACCCCAATCAGCTTTCCGGCGGCCAGCGGCAGCGGATGGCGCTGGCGCGGGCGCTGGCCGTCGATCCGGAAGTGCTGTTGCTCGACGAGCCGTTCGGCGCGCTGGACGCCAAAGTTCG